>JAFQOY010000154.1 GCA_017412025.1 Clostridia bacterium
ATCCTCGACAAGACCGGCAACAACTTCCGCATCATGGGCTACTGGACCTCTTCTGTCCGCGACTACTACGGCAAGAAGGAAGTCAAGACCGCTGCCGATATGAAGGGCATGTCCATCCGCACCCAGACCTCCGGCGTCGTCGCCGACTTCTGGACCAAGCTGGGCGCCACCCCGTCTAACGTCGCATGGGGCGAGCTGTATCAGGCTCTCCAGCAGGGCGTTGTCGATTCCGCTGAGAACGACTACACCACCCGTCTGTTCCTGATGAACGGCAACTTCTATGACAGCCTGAGCGACGAGATGAAGGGCTGGATCGACGAGGCTGCCAAGGCTGCTACCGCCGAAGAGCGTCAGGTCACCTACAACATGATGGGCCAGTCCAAGGCTGCCGTTATCGCTGACGGCGCTGAGGTCGTGAACTTTGAAGACCTCGACATCGAGTCCTTCAAGTCTGTGGCGATTCCGATTCAGGACGAATTTGCCAAGAAGAACGGCATGACCGAACTGCTTGAGATGGTCCGCAACGCGAAGTAATTTCTGAGCGGCTTTTATGGGGAAGACGCACCGGCGTCTTCCCTTTTTCGAATCTGCATGTTATGTTAAGAGAGGTTAACAACAGTATGAAAAAGCTTGGAAATGGCATCACGAAGGTGATGGATCTCTGGGCGAAGCTGCTGGTCATTGTCGGCAGCGTTACGCTCACGATCTTCTTCTTTGCTGTTCTGGCGCAGATGTTCTGCCGTTATCTGGGCATCGTTGCGCTGTGGACGGAAGAGGTTTCCACCTATTCGTTCATCTTCACAGTATTCCTGGGCGCTGCCGCACTGGTCAGAGAGAATAAGCACTTTGCTTTCACAGCCATCGCAGACGGCATCAAGAATCCGCTGATCAAAAGGCTTATCGCGATCCTGATCTCCGTGATCATTCTCGTGTTCGCGTATTATATGTTTGTCTTCGGCCGTCAGCTGATGCAGAAGTTCTGGAATTACAAGTGGGTCTCCCTGCCGAGCATGAAGCGCGGTTACACCTGGCTGTGCATGCCCATCAGCGCGGCGAGCATGATGGCGTTCTCTGTTGAGAACATCGTCAAGGGTATTATGGAGATTGTGAAGGGAGGCAAGGCGTAATGTTTGCAGCGTTCCTCGTTGTTCTGTTCGTCGGCTTTATCCTTCTGGGCGTGCCGATCGCGTTCTCTCTGGGCTTTGTGTCCTTTGTGGGCATTGCGTCCCTGCCGACGATTCCCAATATCGTCGTCTTCCAGAAGATGTTCAACGGCCTGAACAGCTTTACGCTTCTGGCTGTTCCGCTCTTCATCCTCGCCGCAAACCTGATGAACCATGGCGCGATCACCGCCAAACTCATTGAGGTGTGCATTGCGCTGGTGGGTCATATCCGCGGAGGCCTGGCTCATGCGAATATCCTGATCTCCATGATCTTTGCAGGCATTTCCGGTTCCTCCCAGGCGGATACTGCGGGCGTTGGCAAGATTCTCATTCCAGCCATGCTCGATCAGGGCTATGACAAGGAGACGGCTGTCGGCGTTACCGCGGCATCTTCTACGCTCGGCTCGATCATCCCGCCGTCCATCCTGATGGTCGTCTATTCCGGTATTGCTTCCGTTTCTACCGGCGCGCTGTTCCTCTGCGGCATGATCCCGGGCATCATGCTCGGCCTTGCGATGATGGCGGTCGTCGTTGTCATGGGAAGAAAGAAGAACTTCCCCAAGAGCGAGCGCGTACCGCTGAAGAAGACGATGAAGCTGGTCATGCAGTCTCTGCCGGCGCTGCTTACGCCGATTATTCTCATCGGCGGCATCGTCAGCGGTCTGTTCACGCCGACTGAATCTGCGGCCTTTGCCTGCCTGTATGCCCTTCTGATCGGCGTCTTCTTCTATCGAACCATCAAGATCAAGGATCTGCCGGGCATCGTGATGGAAACCATGAAGCAGAGCTGTCTTTCGCTGTTTGCGCTGGCGGCTGCCTGCGCGCTGGGCGAGCTGATGAGCTACTATCAGCTCAATGTCATCGTGCAGAAGTTCTTTATGGCGCTGCCGGGCGGTTATCTGGTGTTCATCCTTGTGACCGTCGCGTTCTTCCTGTTTGTGGGCACGTTCATGGACGCTGTGCCGGCGATGATCCTCTTTGTGCCGATCATCCTGCCGTGCGCGACGAGCCTTGGCATGAGCCCGCTGATGCTGGGTCTGATCATCGTCATCACCCTGGCGCTGGGTCTGACGACGCCGCCGTACGGCCTGTGCCTGCTGATCGCATCGTCCATCGCGGATCTGTCGGTAGAGCGCTCCTTCAAGGGCGTGCTGCCGTATTTCCTGGTGGCGCTCGGCGTTCTGGCGGTGCTGGTGCTTTTCCCGAATGTGTTTATCGCCATTCCCCAATTCCTGTTCCCGGCCGTGTTCTGATTGCATGGAGCGTCCTTCCTGAGCGGAGGGCGCTCTTTTTGCTTTTCGGCGCGGGTTGGGCTTGCATTGATTCGCGCGCAATGTTATAATAACCGTGACAAAGCGTCAGAATATGACGCAGAATAACGACATAGGAGGAATGTACCATGAAGAAGTTTCTTTCCATGATCCTCGTCCTCGTCGCCATGCTGGCGATCTTCGCCGTCCCGGCCAACGCTGCCGAGGTCGCGCTGGTCACCGACGTGGGCACCATCGACGACGAGTCCTTCAACCAGGCCTGCTGGCAGGGCGTTGAGGCGTTTGCGACCGCCAACAACCTGACCTATCAGTACTATCAGCCGGCCGCCGACTCCGACGACGAGCGCCTCGGCTCCATCGACCAGGCTGTCTCCGACGGCGCGAAGGCCATCGTTCTGCCGGGCTACCTCTTCGGCGCGACTGTCGCTCAGGCGCAGGAGATGTATCCGGAAGTCAAGTTCATCGCGGTTGACGTGGGCGCCGGCGATCTGGGCACCGACGCGCTGGAGAACCTGTACTGCGCCGTCTTCGGCGAGGAGCAGGCGGGCTACCTGACCGGCTACGCCGTTGTCAAGGACGGCTTCACCAAGCTGGGCTTCCTGGGCGGCATGGCGGTTCCGGCCGTTCAGCGCTATGGCTACGGCTTCGTGCAGGGCGCGAACGCTGCTGCCGTTGAGATGGGCACCCCGATCGAGATCAAGTACACCTACGGCGGCCAGTTCTTCGGCGACGCCAACATCACCGCCAAGATGGACGGCTGGTACTCTGAGGGCACCGAGCTGGTCTTCGCCTGCGGCGGCGGCATCTACACCTCTGCTGTTGAGGCTGCTCTGACCCACAAGCAGTTCGTGGCCGGCGTTGACGTCGACCAGCACTATGTCGGCGAGCAGTATGTGGCCGACTACGGCTACAACCCGTTCGTCACCTCCGCGATGAAGGGTCTGCAGGCCGCGACCGAGTCCGCTCTGGCCAAGGCCTTCGACGGCACCTGGGCTGAGATCGGCGGCAAGATCGAGACCCTGAACCTCCAGGCGGGCGACTATGTCGGCATCCCGACCGCCGAGAAGTCCTGGGGCTTCAAGTCCTTCACCATGGACGAGTACACCAAGGCCATCGAGGCCATCCGCTCCGGCGAGCTGGTCATCTCCGATGCGCTGGAGGCTCCGGCTGTTGCCGAGAACGTGACCGTCACCTACATCGACTGATCGATGCGCATTCAGGCAGGCTTCGGCCTGCCTGTTTTTTCGTTTTGGGCAATGTGCGCTGCGGCGCGGGACCTCATCCGTCACGGCTTATGCCGTGCCGCCTTCCCCGAATGGGAAGGCTCATTTTGTAAAGGCACATCAGGAGAACCATATAAGCCTTCCCCTTTGGGGAAGGTGCTCCGCAGGGCGATTCGCTTCCCGCCGGGCTTCCTTATACAGATATGCATGAAAATCATGCATAATATATCTGCGGTGCAGAGAAGTAAAGAAAAACCGGTGCAAAGCATGCAGGAAAATATGAATAATCATGCAAATATTGCCATAATCTGGTTGACAAGAAGCGCGTAAAATCTTATAATGTCTGTGTTTTTCTTAAAAAACAAAAGCTACAGAAAAGGATATGAGCGTATGAAGAAGAATCTGCTGAAGACGCTGTGCCTGCTGGCGCTGGCCATGGTGCTCTTCGCAGCTCCGGTCTGTGCCGAGGCTGCGCGCGATACCCTCGTGTGGGCGATGAGCTCTGATCCGGCGAGCCTGGATCCGATGAACACCGCGAACATGAACACCTTCACCATCACGTACGCGATGTATGACTGCCTGACCATCTCCGACGGCAACGGCGGCTATAAGCCGTACCTGGCGGACGACGTCATCATGAGCGAGGACGGCATGGTCTACACCGTCAAGCTGGCCAAGGACGTCTACTTCCATGACGGCAGCAAGCTGACCATCGAGGACGTGAAGTACTCCCTTGACCGCACCATCGCTGCGGGCTGGGCGTTTGACATGACGCTGTGCATCGATGAGGTCGTCGTCATCGACGACGCTACCCTCGAGATCCGCCTGAACACGCCGTTCGGCGGCATGATGGGCAGCCTCGCTTCTCCGTTCTTCTCCATCATGAGCAAGGACTACTGCGAGAAGATGGGCAACGACGCGATCAAGCGTCAGCCGATGGGCACCGGCGCGTACAAGCTCGCCGAGTGGGTCAGCGGCGACCACATCACCCTCGTGGCCAATGAGAACTACTTCGCCGGCGCTCCGGCGATCAAGACCATCGTCTGCAAGCCGATCGCCGACAAGAACACCGGCATGATCGCCCTGCAGAACGGCGAGATCGACACCTTCATGAACGTCAACCCGACCGACATTCCGGCGGTTGAGGCGGATGAAAATCTCGTGCTCTACTCCTGCGATTCTGCGAGCGTTCTGTCCCTGAACATGAACGTCGAGGATCCGGTGATGGGCAACGAGAAGGTCCGTCAGGCGATCTTCGCCGCCATCAACAAGGATGACATCATCCTCGGCGCGCTGGAAGGCCGCGGCACCCCGGCAAACTCCGCCATCCCGACCGTGTGCGCCGGCTACTCCCCGGACACCCCCGGTTCCACCTTTGACCTCGCCCGCGCCAAGGAGCTGCTGACCGAGGCCGGCTATCCGGACGGCGTTGACGTGAAGCTCGTCCTCAAGGAGGACAACACCAACCAGAAGGTGGCCACCATCATTCAGGCTTACCTGAGCATGATCGGCATCCGCGTGGAGATCGAGCTGATGGAGGGCGGCGCGTACACCACCGCTGTCTATTCCAACGGCGATTACCAGATGACCATCAGCTCCTGGTCCGCGATGTTCCTTGACGCGTACTCCGTCATGTACAGCCAGTTCCACAAGGACTGCTACGGCGGCACCGGCAACATCACCCACGTCGTGACCGAAGAGCTCAGCGGCCTGCTGGATGCGGCTGCCAAGGCGGACGACGCGAACAAGGTTGCGGCCTATGACGCGGTCTGCGCCGACATTCTGGAGCATGCCTACCAGCTGCCGCTGGTGTATCAGCAGACCACCATCTCCGCCACCAAGGATCTCAAGGGTCTTGAGGCGAGCCCGCTTGGCTGCTATATGCTCAAGGATCTCTACTTCTGATCGGAGAGAGAACAGGCAGACAAATAAGGGACAGTGCAAACTGTCCCTTTCTTTTCAAGCATGCTATTTTCCGGCAAAGGAGTATTGTCATGGCAAAATATGTCCTCAAACGTCTGGCGATGATGATTCTCGTCGTGCTGGGCATCTCGTTCATCGTGTTCGTCATCATGAACCTGACGCCGGGCAACGCCGCGCAGATGATTCTGGGCCAGTCGGCCAATCCCGAACAGGTGGCCAAGCTCGAAGCCGAGCTGGGCCTTGACCAGCCTTTCTTCACACGCTATTTCAACTTTATCATCGGCGCGTTTCAGGGTGATTTCGGTCAGTCCTATCAGACGCGCCTGCCCGTGTTTGACGAGATTCTTTCCCGCTTCCCCACGACGCTCCGCCTGGCGACGCTGGCGATGCTCCTTGCCACGCTGATCGGCGTTCCTGTCGGCGTGATTTCCGCCATCCGCCAGTATTCGATCGTGGATAACGTGTCCATGATCACCGCGATGCTCTTTGCGTCCCTGCCCAGCTTTGTCATGGGCCTTCTGCTGCAGCTGGCCTTCGCGCTGAACCTCAAGTGGTTCCCGGCGACGGGCGCGGCGTCGCTGCGCAGCTTTGTGCTGCCGGCGATTACGCTTTCCACCGGCACCATGGCGACGCTCACGCGTATGACGCGCTCCACGATGCTGGAGGTCATCCGCGCCGACTATGTGCGCACCGCGCGCGCCAAGGGCGTCGGGGAGAGGCAGATCGTGATGACCCACTGCCTGCGCAACGCGCTGCTGCCCATTGTCACCGTCATCGGCGTTGACTTTGGCACGGTGCTGGGCGGTTCGGTGGTCATCGAATCCGTCTTTGCGCTCGGCGGCCTGGGCACGCTGCTCATCACGGCCATCCGCATGAAGGATACGCCGGTCGTCATGGCGGCGGTTATGTTCATCACCGTCACCTACAGCCTGGTCAATCTGGCGGTCGATTTGATCTATGCCTTTGTCGACCCGCGCGTCAAGTCGCAGTACATGAAGGGGTGAGACGATGAAAAAGAACGGTAAACTCAGAAAGCGCAGTCAGCTTTCTCTGATCTGGCATCGTCTCCGGCGCAATAAGCTGGCCATGGTCGGCCTGGTGATGATGACGGTCATCATCATGCTGGCGCTGTGCGCGGATCTGATTGCGGATTACAACAAGGTGGTCGTGGGCATGAACATGCTCGAGCGCCTGCAGCCGCCCAGCGCGAAGCACTGGTTCGGCACGGACGGCTATGGACGCGACGTCTTTGCGCGCATCATCCACGGCAGCCGCCTGAGCCTGACGCTGAGCATCGTATCGATGTCCATCGCCGTGGCGGTGGGCAGCCTCATCGGCGCGATCGCGGGCTACTACGGCGGCAAGATCGACGATTATCTCATGCGTCTGATGGATATGCTGCTGGCGATTCCGCCGATGCTCATGTCCATCAGCATCGTGGCCGCGCTGGGCCGCAGCATGGTCAACCTGATGCTGGCGCTGGCGCTGGCGTATATGCCGGTGTTTGCCCGCGTCATCCGCTCCTCCATCCTCTCGGTCAAGGGGCAGGAATTTGTGGAGGCGGCCAAAGCCTGCGGCACGAGCGACGCGCGCATCATCATGCGCCACATCGTGCCCAATGCGGTCGGCCCGATCATCGTGCAGGCGACGCTGGCCATGGGCTCTGCGATCCTGACGATCTCCTCGCTCAGCTTCATGGGCATGGGCATCCAGCCGCCGCAGCCGGAATGGGGCACGATGCTCTACGAGGGCCGCGATCTGATCCGCACCAGCCCGTATCTGGTCATCTTCCCGGGCATTGCCATCGCGGTGTCCGTGCTCTCGCTGAATCTGCTTGGCGACGGCCTGCGCGATGCGCTTGACCCGCGCCTCAAGAACTGAGGAGGGGTTTTATGAGTGAGAAGAATCTGCTTGAGATCAAGAACCTGACGGTACTGTACCACACGGAAGAGGACGACGTGCATGCGCTCAGCGACGTATCGCTGACGCTCAGGCGCGGCGAGACGCTCGGCCTGGTGGGCGAAACTGGCGCGGGCAAGACGACCACCGCGCTTTCGATCATGCGCCTGCTTCCCAGGCGCGTGGGCGAGATCCGCACGGGCGAGATCCTCTTTGAAGGGCGCGACCTGCTCAAGTGCACGGACGCCGATATGCGGGCCATCCGCGGCGCGCACATCTCCATGATCTTCCAGGATCCGATGACGAGCCTGAACCCGACGATCAGGATCGGCGACCAGATCGCCGAATCCATCCGGCAGCATCAGCCGGATATGAAAAAGGCCGACGTCGAAAAGCGCGTGGATGAGATCCTCGAAAAGGTCGGCATTCCGGCCGTGCGCAAGAGCGAGTATCCGCATCAGTTCTCCGGCGGCATGAAGCAGCGCGTGGTCATCGCCATTGCGCTGGCGCTGGAGCCGCAGCTGCTCATCGCCGACGAGCCGACGACGGCGCTGGACGTGACCATTCAGGCGCAGGTGCTTCAGATGATGGGCGACCTGCAGAGAAAGCTGGGCACGTCCACGATCCTCATCACGCACGATCTGGGCGTCGTCAGCCAGACCTGCGACCGCGTCGCCGTCATGTATGCGGGCGAAATCGTGGAGAGCGGCACGGCGGAGGACATCTTCCTGGGCAAGACGCATCATCCGTATACGGAAGGGCTTTTCGGCAGCCTGCCGGACCTCAATAAGGAGACGCGCCGTCTCTCGCCGATCGACGGCCTGATGCCCGATCCGGCGGATCTGCCCAAGGGCTGCAAGTTCAATCCGCGCTGCCCGCACTGCAGCGAAATCTGCCGCAGCGTGCAGCCGGAGCTGCGAGAGAAGGATGGCCATGCTATCCGCTGCCACATGATCAACGGGGAGGTGAACGCATGAGCACGCCGCTGCTTGAAACGAGAAACCTCAAAAAGTACTTCAAGACCCCGGGCGGCATGCTGCACGCCGTGGACGACGTCTCCCTGACGATCATGAAGGGGCAGACGCTCGGCGTTGTCGGCGAGTCCGGCTGCGGCAAGTCCACCCTTGGCCGCACGGTGCTGCGCCTGCTGGAGCCGACCGGCGGCCAGGTGCTCTACAAGGGCGAGGACATCACCACCTTTGACAAAAAGCGCATGTTCGACGCCAGGCAGGAGATGCAGATGATCTTCCAGGATCCGTATGCGTCGCTGAATCCGCGCCTGAGCGTATCGGAGATCATCGCGGAGCCGCTGATCGTGGGCAAGGCGTTCAGAAATCATGCGGAGCTGAACGAGCGCGTGAGCCAGCTGATGGAGACGGTCGGCCTTGCGCCGCGCCTGTTCAACGCCTATCCGCACGAGCTGGACGGCGGCCGCCGCCAGCGCATCGGCATCGCACGCGCGCTGGCCACCAATCCGGAGTTCATCGTCTGCGACGAGCCGGTTTCCGCGCTGGACGTGTCCATTCAGGCGCAGATCATCAACCTGCTGATGGATCTGCAGGAGGAGAAGGGCATCTCCTACATGTTCATCACGCACGATCTGTCCGTCGTCAAGCACATCTCCAGCCACATTGCGGTCATGTATCTGGGCCAGTGCGTGGAGTATGCGCCGACGAAGGAGCTCTTTGCCAATCCGGTGCATCCCTACACGAAGGCGCTGCTGGCTGCCATTCCGGTGATCGACATCACCCGCCGCGGCAAGCAGATCGAGACGATTCAGGGCGAGGTCGTATCGCCCATTGAGCCTGCGCCCGGCTGCCGTTTCGCGCCGCGCTGCAAATACGCGTGCGAAAAGTGCCATCAGGAGCAGAAGCTTGTCGATATCGGCGGCGGTCACTTTGTGGCGTGCTGCTGCGTGTAATCCGCATTCTTCCTCTTTCTCTGCATAGCGGGGGAAGAGGAAAACCATATGCAGCGCTGTGCCGACAGCGGAATTGGGAGGAAAGAAACATGAGCATCATGGTCAATTATGCGCAGCTTGCGCTCAAGTGCGGCGTCAACATCCAGAAGGGACAGACGCTGGTGATCACCGGCCCCATCTGGACGGCGGACTTCGCGCATCTTGTGATGGAGGAGGCGTTCAGGCTTGGCGCGAAGGACGTCATCATTCACTACGACGATCCCGAGGCGGACAGGCTGCGCCTGAAGTACGCCGACGAGGAAACACTCCGCGACGTGCCGCGCTGGATGGCCGAGTGCCAGACGGTGTACGGCGACAGGGGAGCGGCGTTCATGCGCCTGTCCTCCGCAAAGCCGGGCATGATGGACGGCGTGGACTCGGAGAAGATGAGCATCCGTCAGCGCGCGCTCAATGCGCCGGTGATGGATCTGAAGCTGAAGCGCATGGCCAACGACCTGTCCTGGACGGCCGTCGCCGTGCCCAACGAGGCATGGGCGCAGCAGGTGTACCCGGAGCTTGAGCCGCAGGCTGCGCTTGACGCGCTGTGGCAGGCCGTGTACGATTGCTGCTATGTGACAAAGGAGAGCGCGACGGACGGCTGGAACGCGCACATGGACGACATGCAGCGCACGGTGAAGAAGCTCAACGCGATGAAGCCCAGAAGGATTCACCTCAAAAACAGCCTGGGCACCGACCTGTATCTGGATATGTGCGGGGACGGCGTCTTTGCCGGCGGCATTGCGCACTGCCCGGAACCCGACGGCGTCGTCTTTGCGCCGAACATCCCGACGGAGGAGATCCTGACCACGCCGCACCGCTTCAGCGCCAACGGCACGGTGCAGAGCACGCTGCCGCTTGTGTATAACGGCAGCATCGTCGACAATTTCCGCCTCACGTTCAGGGACGGCGTGGTGGTCGACTGGACCTGCGAGACCGGTGCGGAGATCCTCAAGGGAATCCTTGAGATCGACGAGGGCAGCCGCCGCCTGGGCGAGGTGGCGCTGGTGCCGTATGATTCGCCGATCCGCAAGACCGGCGTGCTGTTTTACAACACGCTCTTTGACGAAAACGCCAGCTGCCATCTGGCGCTGGGCCAGGGCTATGTGGATGTGCTCCACGGCCCGGACAGGAGCATGGAGGCGCTTGTTGAGCAGGGCCTGAACGTTTCGCTCGTGCATGTGGACTTCATGTTCGGCTCAAGCGACATGCACTGCGAGATCGAAACCGAGAGCGGCGAGACGGTGGACGTCTTCCGCGACGGTCTGTTTGTGATCTGATGCGCATAGGCTGTGTTCTGCGGGGGTTTCGCCGTCGGGCGAAGCCCTCTCTTTTTTGCCTGAAATGGAAAAAACGTGAATTCTCTGTTGAAAAACCGGTGGAATATGGTATAATATATACAAATACTCATGCACATTTGTGACATTGGATAATATTGGAGGAGAGAGTCATGGGACGTAATGCGATTGTCGGCCAGAGTGGCGGCCCGACTTCTGTGATCAATGCCAGCCTTGCCGGCGTGCTTCAGGCCTGCCAGAAGCGCGGCGCCGATCATATTTACGGTATGCGTCACGGCATTGCCGGTCTGCTTGAAGGAAAGGTTGTCGATCTGGGCGAGACCTGTGGTTCCACGATGGAGATCGAGCTGCTCAAGCGTACGCCGTCTTCCTATCTGGGCAGCTGCCGCTATAAGCTGCCGACCTATATCGAGGCCCCGGAAGTGTATGCCAAGCTCTTCAAGATTCTGGATCAGCTGGACATCGGATACTTCTTCTACTTCGGCGGCAACGACTCCATGGATACCATCATGAAGCTGAGCGACTATGCCAAGCAGATCGGCAGCCATATCCGCTTCATGGGCGTGCCCAAGACGATCGACAACGACCTGATGGGCACCGACCATACCCCGGGCTACGGCTCTGCCGCCAAGTATGTGGCGACGGTGATGAAGGAGCTCTGCCGCGATTCCGCCGTATACGGCACCAAGTACGTGACCATCGTGGAAATCATGGGCCGCAACGCCGGCTGGCTGACCGCCGCCGCTGCGCTCGCCCGCGGCGAGGACTGCGAGGGCGTCGATCTCATCTGCCTGCCGGAGGTTCCCTTCCATCTGGATCGCTTCATCCAGAAGATCGAAGCGCTGCAGAAGGATCATCCGTCCGTCGTGATCGCGGTTTCCGAGGGCATCAAGACGCCGGACGGCAAGTACGTCTGCGAGCTGGCCAACGACAACCTGGCGACCGACTCCTTCGGCCACAAGAGCCTTTCCGGCACCGCCCGCTTCCTGAGCGACTATGTCGCCAAGCATCTTGACACCAAGACCCGCGCGATCGAGCTGTCCACCCTGCAGCGCTGCGCCGCGCACATCACCAGCCGCGTGGACATCACCGAGGCCTATCAGGTCGGCGGCGCGGCGGCGATGGCTGCCTTTGACGGCAAGACCGGCATGATGGCTTCCCTCAAGCGCGTCTCCAACGATCCGTATCAGTGCATCACCGAGCTGGTGGACGTGCACAAGTGCGCCAACTTCGAGAAGAAGGTGCCGTTGGAGTGGGTCAACAACTACAAGAACGGCATGACGCAGGACTACATCAACTATGCGCTGCCGCTCATCCAGGCCGAGCTGACCCCGATTTATATCAACGGTCTGCCGCGCCACATCTACATCAAGGACTGATGGACATGCATCCCTGCCGCAGGCGAAAGCCTGCGGCGTTTTTATATAGCGAAAACCCCCGCATTGAGCGGGGGCAAACCTGATTACCGGATGAACTGGCCGGGCGGCGGCGCCTGCGTCGTGCCGTCCAGATGCAGGCGGATGGGCAGAACGTGGTGCCGGAAGGGCAGACCGGGATCGTCGATGCGGCTGAAAAGCAGATTGATCGCCGCATGGGCAACGCTTTGCCCGTTGACAGTGATGCTGCTCAGCGGAGGCAGATAGGTATTGCGCCAGCGGATATGGTCGATGCCGACAAGGGAGATATCGTCCGGTACGCGGATTCCGGCATTCAGCAGCGCATTCATGGCATGGTAGGCCAGAACGTCGTTGAAGGCGAGGATGGCGGTGTAATCAAAGGGCCTGAGCAGGCCGATGACGTCGGATGGAGACGGATCGGCGGGCATGCTGTCCCAGGGAAGCACGCGCAGATGGACGCTGGTATCCAGTCCGGCGGCGTGCATGGCCTCCATGATACCGTTCTGACGATCGACCTGGGAGCTGTTGACGAACGGACCGGCCATGTACAGAAAACGGCGGTGCCCCAAATCCAGCAGATGGCGCGCCATGGCGACGCCGCTTGCAAAGTCGTCAATCCGCGCGATATCGGCGTCCACATTGGGGATCCAGCGGTCAATCAGCACAAAGGGAATGCCGCTGGCATGCAGCTCGTGAATATGCTGCGCATTGTTGAAGGGGAAGAAGAGAATACCGTCCACCATCTGGGAGATAGCCAGCTGAATCATGGTGCTCGCCAGATCCTCATCAAGCTGCGTGCACAGGATCATCGTGTGATAGTTTCTGCTCTTGACCAGCTGATCGATCTGGCTGAGCATGTTGGCATAGTAGGGGTTGTTGATATCGTTGATGATGACCGCAATGGTGCGGCTGGTTCCATAGCGAAGCGCGCGCGCAGAGCTGTTGGGTACATAGCCCATTTCCCGGGCAAGGCGCTGTATGGTCAGCCGGGTATTTTCCGGCAGCTTTTTATCGCCGCGAAGCG
>JAFQOY010000155.1 GCA_017412025.1 Clostridia bacterium
ATCCGTGGGGCGTTGACATGACCACCGACGAAGGCCAGGCCTGCTTCGCTTACTATGCCTGGGGCAACGACGGCGGCTTCATCGACGCCGAGGGCAACTGGACCATCAACTCCGACGCCAACGTTGAGGCTGTCGAGTACGCCATTGGCCTGTACAACAAGGGCTACACCAACCCGAACCCGGCGACCCAGACCCGTTATGATCTTCAGGATATGTTCGGCGCTGGCAAGCTGGCGATGGTTATCGCGCCGAATTCCCTGCCGAGCTACTGTGCGCAGAAGGGCTACACCGATGTGAACTACGGCGTGGCGAATATCCCGGCGAACGAGGGCAAGACCTCCGCTTCCGTCGGCGTCATGGACCGCATCATGGCGTTCAAGGACGACACTGCTGATCAGGCTGCCCGCAACGAAGCCATCGGCAAGTTCCTGACCTTCTTCTACGATCCGGCGAACTACGTGGGCTGGGTCTCCATGGAAGACTTCCTCCCGGCTGTCAACTCCGCTGTTGGCGCGCTGGTTGAGGCGAACCCGTCCTTCGAGGCCTGGCTGGACGTTCTGGGCGGCGCTCAGTTCTATCCGACCGCCAAGGCTGAGTGGATCGATGTGAAGCAGGGCGTCACCAACGTCGAGCAGAATGCGCTGACCGGCGGCGACGTCAAGGCGCTGCTTGACGAGCTGCAGGCGCAGATCACCAAGTAAAACCGACTTGACGAGGGGGCGGTCAGAGGCCGTCCCCTCTTTTTCCTAGTTATAAGAAGTGCAAGGAGGGATAGAAGTGGATTCTATTCTGGTCCGTCGCAAGTGGGAACCGTATGTCTGGCTGCTTCCGAGCATCCTGCTGATGACGATCTTCGTCATCTTCCCGATCATGATCGTCTTCAAACTCGCTTTCAGCGAGATTTCGAAGGCGGGTATTGTGGGAGAATTTGTGGGCTTTCAGAACTTCATTGATGCAATGAAGGCGCCGGCGTTCGGTCCGGTGATGGTCAACACGTTCATCTGGGTGCTTTCCGTCGTGGGCCTTTCCACATTGATTGGCTTCATCATGGCGATGGTGCTCAATCAGGAGTTCCTCGGCCGCAAGGTTGCGCGCTCCATCGTGGTCTTCCCGTGGGCGACGTCTCTGGTCATCCAGGCGTCTATCTGGAACTACATCATCAAATTTGAGTACGGCAACCTCAACAACGTGCTGCTCAATCTGGGCATCATCAAGGAAGCGATCAATTGGCGCGCTACCTATCAGATTGAGTTTATGTGGGAATGCGGCGTGGGTATCTTCGTCACGATCCCGTTCGTTACGTTTTGTGTGCTTTCCGGCCTGCAGTCCATCGACGCAGCTTTTTATGAAGCGGCGACGGTGGACGGCGCAAACTTCTGGCAGAAGCTGCGCCATGTGACCATTCCGCTGGTCATGCCGTCGCTGACGGTTTCCACCGTGCTCAACATCATCTATGTCTTCAACTCGTTCCCAATCATATATACGATCACCAAGGGCGCGCCGGCCAACAAGACCGACACGCTGATTACTTATCTGTATATGCTGGCGTTCTATGATCAGAAGAAGGGTCCGGCGACGGCGCTGTCCGTCATCGGCTTTACCATTCTGTGTGTTGTCTCCGGCGTGTACATGATGATGACCATGAAGAAGGAGGATGCGTAATGAAAAAGGTATCCTCTGTTGACGTTGCGCGCAAGAATCGCAGGATGCTGATTGTAGCGGCAGTCATGCTTGTGCTGGCCGTTGTGCTGATGAGTCTGCCGGCGTATGAATTCAATGCGACGCTCTATACCAAGCGCTCGGGCAATACATTTGTAGGCGACGAGCGGTATGTCAAGGCGATGGAGGAAGTTGAGGCTGCGGCGGAGAGTTTCCGTCAGCAGGGCCGTGAGGTCGAGATTTCCGAAGCCGTGACCGAGCGCGTCAATTCCAAGGGCGTAACGACGTCGATGGTCGCCTTTACCGTGAGCAGCGCAAGCGCTTACAGCGCGTGGGATTTCCTTGGAGCGGGTCTGCCGTCCTCTGCAGTGCTGACCGTCATGCTGCTATGCATTGCAGGCGCGTGCGTGCTGGTGCTGCTGGGTATACGCGGCACGATGGACGTACAGCATTATTCCCTCGGCGGCCGTTCAGCAAAGCTGCGCCTGGCTGCATGCGTGCTGGTATTTGCCGCGCTTGTGCTGGTGCCCGTGTTTGTGATGGTGAACACTTACAGTTTCTCCCGTCAGGTGACGCTCTTTGCCGACGGCATGGGCGGCGACGCGACGGCTGCGCTGGTTGAAAAGGTCGGCGCGTTCCTTTACGGCAGCGTCGAAACGCAGGAACTGGCGGAGCTGCTTAAGGGCGTGAACTATCATGCGACGTGGTCTTTCTGGGCGCTTATACCGGTGCTCTTTGTGCTGCTGTGCAGCGTGATCATGCTGGCCAAGGGTGAGCTTTCCTCAATTCTCTCCCGTGGCGCGCTGTATCTGTTTGTCATTGCGATGAGCGTGCTGATTCTCTATCCGTTCTACGTCATGTTCATCACAGGCTTCCGCAGCAACGCGGAGACGACGGACATGCACTTCCTGCATATGCTGCCGACGCAGTGGATCTGGAGCAACATGAAGGATATCATCGGACGCGGCGTGCTGCGCTACCTGCTGAACTCCATCATGCTGTCTGTCGGCGCGACGGCGATCGCCATGATCTGCGGCATTCCGGCGGCGTATGCGATGGCACGCATGAAGTTCAAGGGCAAGAATGTATTCCTTGGCTTTGTCATCATGAGCCAGATGTTCTCTCCGGTCGTGCTGCTGGTCGGCATCTCGCAGTTGATGAATACGCTCAAGCTCAATGACTCGATCATCGGTCTGATGCTCATCAATGCGGCATTCAATCAGGCGTTTGCGATCTGGCTGCTTCGCGGAACGTTCCTGTCGATCTCCTCGGAGATGGAGCAGGCAGCCTGCATTGACGGCTGCAACACCGTGCAGGCGCTCATCCGCATTCTGCTGCCGATGGCTGCGCCGGGTATCGTAACGACGCTGATCTTCGTATTCATCAATGCGTGGAACGAGTACACGATCTCAACAGTTCTGATTTCTACCCCGGCCAACAAGCCGATCACGGTGGGTATCACGCAGTTCAGCTCATTTAACATGATTGAATGGCAGTATCTGTTTGCTTCCGCGCTGTTGGCGACGATTCCGGTTGTCATTCTCTTCATGTGCATTGAAAAGCATCTGGCTGCCGGCCTGACCTCCGGCGGCGTCAAGGGTTGAGAAAGAGAGGCGGTTTTATCGTGGAAAAGAGAACCTTTGAGGTGGCGTCGCGCTTTCTGCTGAAGCAGGGTGCGATGAGCATTGCGCCTTACGGCAATGGCCATATCAATGATACGTTCTGTATCTGCGTGGATGTTGGGGAGGATAGGCCTGTTCGCTATATCCTTCAGCGCGTGAATCGATATGTATTCCCACAGCCGGAAAAGGTGATGGAGAATATTGCCCGGGTGACGGAGTATCTTCGTGGCGTAATTGAAGCCTCTGGCGGTGATCCAAAGCGCGAGACGCTGACATTGGTGAAGACAATCGAGGGTAAGAACTATTATATTGATGAAGATAACGGCTTGTGGCGTGTGTATCTCTTTGTTGAAGATACGATTTCCCGCGATCTGCCGGATACGCCGGAATTGTTTGGGCTTTCCGGTGCTGCGTTTGGCCGGTTCATGTGCCAGCTGGAGGGATATGACGCTTCCGTGCTCCATGAGGCGATCAAGGATTTCCATAACACACCCGCGCGGTATGGGCAGCTGATGGACGCTGTAGCAAGGAACGAGGCCGGAAGGCTGGGCGAAATCGGTCCGGAACTGGCTTTCTGCATGGGCTACGCTGAAGAGGTGCATACGCTGCTGCGCGCGCTGGAAGCGGGAGAGATTCCGCTGCGTGTGACGCATAACGATACCAAGCTCAACAACGTTCTGCTGGATGCCAATACGGGTGCCGGCGTCTGCGTAATCGATCTGGATACGGTCATGCCGGGCCTCGCGGCGTATGACTTCGGCGATTCGATCCGCTTCGGCGCGAATACCGCTGCTGAGGACGAGCGCGATCTGTCCAAAGTGAATTTTTCGCTTGAAATGTACGAGGCCTTTGCCCGGGGCTATCTCGGCGAAGCAGGTACGGCCATGGGGCTGCGTGAACGTGAATTGCTGCCCATGGGCGCTAAGCTGATGACGCTGGAATGCGGCATGCGCTTTCTGGCGGATTACCTGAACGGGGACAAGTATTTTAAGGTTCACCGCGAAGGACACAATCTTGATCGCGCGCGCACGCAGTTCAAACTGGTGCGCTGCATGGAAGAAAACTGGGATGCGATGATGGAAATCGTCAGGAATGCATAAGGCTGAATAGTCTTGGCGCTTGGAAATGCCATAAAGGAAGCAGACGCGAAAGACAATCCTGGTTGCAAAGGAACAGATAAAATGAACAGAATCCGCCGCTTTGAGCATCCGCTCTGGCGACGGGTTCTGTTTTTTATATTCGATTAATCGAAAAAGACTGGCGGCAGGTTTGAAAAACTGCAGACATGCTGTATTCAGCTGCGGATGAACACGCGCATCTCGTTTTCGCCGCGGTTGCTCCAGGCGTAGTAGGGGATGGCGCGCAGCGTGACGGGTTTTTCCTGCGGCTCGTCGTCCTGATACAGGCTGGC
>JAFQOY010000156.1 GCA_017412025.1 Clostridia bacterium
AATGCAAATACATACAAAAGATGAGTTTAGGAGAATGGAATATGCGTGTGCTGGATCTGGATATGGATTTTTTCCTGTCGGGACCCTGTCCGCTGGCGATGCCGGGCGAGCGCCCGGATGAAGCCTGCGTCACCATGGCGCAGTCGCCGCGCTATGCGCCGGCGTCCGCAGACAGGATCATGGAGATTGTCAGGCGGTATATTACAGAGGGCGAATGAAGCGCGCTGACGGGCATGGAACCGGCGGCATCAGAAAAGCGGCATCAGAAAAGCGGCATCAGAAAAACAGAAAAACGGATATGCAGACAGGGATGACGGCACAGCCGCGATCCTTGTCCGTATATCCGTTTTTTGTACGGTTTATCGGGATGGATGACCGGAATGGCAGCCCTGTAACCGGCAGCGATATGGCTGCTGGGCTAACCGATCATATACGAAGGAAAGGCGAGATCAATCCTCATCCGGCTTCTGCCCGTCATGCGCAAGCCACCGGCATTCGGTCATTTCCATATCCGTGAACACGGCCTTAAAGGAGGAGTCCTCCGGGCTGCAGGCGTATACGCCAAAGCGGATTGCGCCGTCGCCCCTGTGCATGTGGCAGATGCGCATCTGCTTAAAGATTTTTCCGTCCTCAGAGCATTCGATGCAGTAATCGTCCTCTCTTCTGCTCAGCCGGTACCACATGGACTTGACGGAAGCGTCGATCTCGGTTGTCGCCCAGTCGGAATAGCCGTTGTTGGTGACGACGCTGCCCAGATGCTGGAAGCGCTCGTTCTCGTATTCGATGGAGCCCTTGAGCCAGTTCTCGCTGTCAAGGTACATCACCACGCCGCACTGGTCAAAGCGGTGCTTGCTTTCAAAGCTGGTTCTGACGGTAAAGGAGAAGAACGTTTCCTCCGTCTCCATCTGCAGCACAGGCGCGTTGTCGTTTCGGAAGTGGTAATATGTCCGCTGCCAGAGGTCGGTATGGGGCGCGGTAACGATTTCGATGCTGTCCTCGGTGATCAGGAAGCGTTTGGGCTCACGCGTCCACTGCAGCTTCTGTACGTCAAATTTCATAAGGAGTACCTCCGTTTGGGGTCTGGGCAGGGTGAGCTTTCATCCATGCCGGTGAAACAGTGAGAGAGATATCACGCAGGAACAAAAACAGGTTTCTGCAGCGGGAAGACGGCGTTGCCTGCTGCGGCGGTTCGGTGCAGGTTTACGCCCGGTTGTTTTCCTGCAGGATGTCCCGGGTCTCCATCAGCGCAAAGCCCAGCAGGTTTTCTCCCTGCCAGCATTCGGGCTGTCTGGCCTTCGGGTCGTCCATCGCCAGGCGGATGCCCCAGATGCCGTCGTACGGGCTGGCTTCTGCCAGCACTGCGTTGCCCGTTCCCAGCAGAAAGTCATTCAGGTGTTCGTTCTGCGAGAACTTGGCGATGTTGCCTTCAAGGACGATGCGGTACTTGTTTGCATCCCACTTGCTCTGTTCAAATCCGCGGATTTCACGGCCCAGCGCCTTGATTTCCTTCGCCTGATCGCTGGCCATGATTCTCTCATAGATTTCCTGATCGCCGAAGAGGAGCGCCTTCTGCGCCATCATGTACTGCTCCGTGCAGCAGTATTCAATACCATTCGTCTCAAAGCGGCAAGGGTACCACTGGCTCAGGCAGGCTTTGGTGACCTTGCCCGGTTTTTCGGTGTGTCCCCAGAAGAGCACGTACTGCAGCTCTTCGCCCTTCTGGATACGGTTGATCAGGTCTTCGCGGGCGTATTTCATCGCTTATCACACTCCGTTTTGTCTTGCAGTTCTGTTCGCAGCTTCATCAGCAGCTGTCCCAGCCGGTTTTCCCCCTGATTGGTATACAGATCCTTTCCCCAGAAGCGATCCTTGCCGCCGAAGAGCAGCACAGCGTTTCCGGTGGCGGCCAGCTTCTGCGCCAGCTGCGGATTCTGAGTGAACTTGGCCCGGAGGATTTCTTCCATGACCGGAAGTTTCCGGTCATCCCAGTCATGCGGCGGTTCAATCTTTGCAGCGAGTCTTTTGGCGCGGGCGCCGTCGCCCTGTGCGATGCGCTGCTTATCGCTGTCATGCAGGCAGCGCGCCGCCTGAAAGGCGGCTTCCGCGCAGGAGAAGGTCAGGCCGTCATGGCGGATGGGCGAGGGGAAGCTGTTTGAAAGGAACGCATATTCATCCTGAAAGCGCTCGATCTCCGGCGGAAAGTCTTCGGGCGTCAGGCGGCGCGCCATATCGAATACGCGCTCGTGCAGATAGGCGGACGCCTGATCCGCTTTTCGCTCTGCAATCAGCCTGCGCACCGCCGTGGAGCTGATTCCTTCCATGCCCTCCGGCTGCCGGATGTGGATGAATGCCTGTGCGCATGGCACAAAGCGCGCGTCCTGCCGGATGAGCGTTTCTGTATCCGTACCCTCGCGCGCAAAGAGTACGATGCCGAAATGCTCGAAAAAGTCCGTTTTCTCCGCCCAGCTGCCAATCAGCGGCAGCTTGTCCGCACCCGCGATGAAGAACAGCCTGGCTCCGGGATGCCGATCCTGAAGGAGGC
>JAFQOY010000157.1 GCA_017412025.1 Clostridia bacterium
ACGGCCAGAAAATGATATAGGAAGCGGCTTGCAGCCGCTCCTCGCACCGCGCATGTCGCTGCTGCGGATTTCATATGAAGGGGCTGCAGCCCCTTCATGCATCCCCAAAGTTTAAAACAGACTTTATTGATAATCTGAGGGGACTGCCTCTGCTGGAGGCAGTCCCCTGATCATTGTTCTGTTTTTCTGTTACGCCGCGCGTCTGCGTCCCGCCCGGATCAGCAGCCCCAGCGCAAGGCCAATGAGCGCCGGCACCACCCACCCAAGGTTCAGGCTGAAAAACGGCAGCATGCGCTCAGCCATCTGAGCCGCGCCGTCCAGCCCGAGCGCGCCGCGCAGCCCTTCCGGCAGGGACTTGATCAGATCAAGCAGCGCCGCAACGCCCGTCAGCGCCGTTACGCTCACATATACGGCCCTATCATGCCCAAACCAGCCGCCGCACAGCGCAAGCAGGATCAGCGTGATGGCCAGCGGATACAGGAACATCAGCACCGGCAGGGAGTATTCGATGATCCTGGACAGACCGAAGTTGGAGACGACAAAGGAGAACGCCGTGAAGACGACCGCCCACGCCCTGTAGGAAAGCGCCCGGGGAAACATCCGGCAGAACGCGTCCGCGCAGCTGGTCACAAGGCCGATGGAGGTTTTCAGGCAGGCGAAGGTGATCGTCAGCGCCAGCACCATGCTGCCCGCGCCGCCCAGATAATGCCCGGCGATCTGCGCGAGCGCAATGCCGCCGTTTTCCGACGTCTCAAACAGGCCGCGGGACTGCGTGCCCATCACGATGGTCGCCACGTAGATGACCGCCATCAGCGCGCCCGTCAGCACGCCGGAGGCCAGCACATCCTTCGCCACGTCCGTATCCTCCGTCACGCCCATGGAGCGGATGATATCGATGACCACGATGCCGAAGGCCAGTCCGGCGATGGCGTCCATCGTGCCGTAGCCCTCAATAAAGCCCGAAAACAGCGCGCCGCTTTGATACGCCGCCGCAGGCTCGACCGATGCGACCCCTGCGGACGGACGCACGAGCGCAGACGCGACCAGCACCGCGAGAAACACGAGGAACAGCGGGTTGATCAGCTTGCCGATCCAGACCGTGATGCCCGCAGGGCGGAGCGAAAAGAACAGCACAGCGGCAAAGAAAGCAAGCGAAAAGATCAGCAGCGCAGCGCCCTGCGGTGCATCGCCGAGCATCGGCGCAATGCCCGTGGTAAACGACGTCGTCGCACACCGGGGGATGGCGAAGAACGGGCCGATGGTCAGATACAGCAGGCAGGTGAACACATAGCCGTACCGCCTGCCCACCTTGCTGGAGAGCGCCTGCAGGCCGTCGGAATGGGTATTGCCGATGGCGGCCACGCCCAGAATCGGGATGCCCACCGCCGTGATGATGAAGCCGACCATCGCCGGCACAACGTTCCGGCCTGCCAGTTGGCCCAGATGCACCGGGAAAATCAGATTGCCGGCGCCAAAGAACATGCCAAAGAGCGTTCCGGCCACCAGAATCCGCTGTTTGATCGTCAGTCGGTTGCGCATGATGCTCATCCTTTCGCTTTCCATCCGTTTTCCGGCATTCCATTCATTCGCAGAGCTGCGCCAGCTTCTTCGGGTTGACGATTTCCACTGCGCCCCGCGTCACGTTGATCATGCCCTCGCTCTGGAAATACCGCAGCATCCGCGTGACCACCTCGCGCGCCGTACCCATATGGTTGGCAATTCTGTCATGGGTCATCATGATGGAATTGCTGTTTTCCAGCCGGCTCTCCTCAATGAGAAACTCCGCGAGGCGCTCGTCGAACTTCTTCCACATGACCTGCTCCATCAGCCAGGTCAATTCGGAAAAATGATTGCAGATCAGATGGCAGGAATACGTCGCCACGGGCAGCGATTCATCCATCAGATTCTTATACAGGCACGCCGGGATAATCCACAGATCGCAGTCCTTTTCCGCGGCAATGAAGATATCAAACTGCATATCGGGCATGACGCACGAGGCGGAAAACAGGCAGATGTCCATATCAAAGAACCTGCTGATCGTGATTTCCCGACCCTCGTCCGAGAGCATATATGCGCGGAGCTGTCCGCTGCATACTAAAATAAGCCCCATGCACTCCGGGCTGCCGTCATGGAGCACCGTGCCCGCTTTCACCGTGGAAAACTGTGATACGGAAAGAATCTTTTCCTGCTGTTCTTTTGTCAGCTTACCCCAGATCGGAAAATACTGCTCGTATTTCATTTTGCATCCCTCAAGTCCTTCTTCTGTCGCCGCGCCTTCTCCCGCCGGAGGGCAATTCATATTGCCCGTTTCATTTATAAGATTCGTCCTGTACGGCCTTATTTCCTTCTTTTTCCCTGCGATTGCGTCCATGGGACAAAAAAGCAGATTCCCAAAGCAAACGGCGCGGCGGCATTTGAGGCGGCGCTTCGCTTCGGGCATTCTCGCATGTGACAAAATCACAGAAGATTGCCAGCGCTTCCAGTATAATACAGCCAGACTAAAGCAGAAATCCACATACACGGAGGTGCTCTCATGAATTACAGCGTACTCATTCAGAACAGGAAAACCTTCCGCGAGTTTTCGGATAAAAAGGTTTCTCTTTCTTCTCTCAAGACCCTCAGATCCTATCATCGCCACGCTGTCCGCCGCCTGGTTCCGGAAATCAGGACGCAGCTCTATCTCTTTGGCGCAGAGGTGCAGCCCGCTCTGGAAGGCGCAGCAGGCTACCATCAGCTGCTGGTCGGCGCGCCGCATTACATGGTGCTCCTGTCCGAAAAGCACCCTCAGGCATATCTCAACGCCGGATACATGATGGAAGACCTGATCCTGAAGCTGGTCGATATGGGACTGGACAGCTGCTTCCTGACGTTCGCCGACAGCGAACAGATCAAAGCTGCGCTCCGTATCGATTCGCAGCTTGAAGTAGCTGCCATTGCCGCATTCGGTCACGGCAGGAAATCCGCAAAACGCATGCAGCTCAACGTGCGCAGCATGTCCGATATCGATATGACCGCCAAACGCCAGTACATGGAGCCCAAACACAGCATCTACGATCTGGCGTTCCTGGGCACATGGGGCAACACGCACAGACTGGATGAGTATATCGGCTTCTATGACGACATCCTGTGGGAATCCCTGTATGCGGTCACGCTGGCGCCCAGCTATCTGAACCGTCAGGCATATGGATTCCTGCTGCGCGACGGCGGCGTGAGCCTGATCAGCAAGCCCGACGAATTCAATACGCCGATTGACGGGGATCTGAGCCTTGGCGTCGCGCTGCTTCACTTCACAGCAGTAGCGGAAAGCCGAGGAGCCAGGCTCCACTGGCGCTTTGACGGCGACGGCGGCGGGCTGAGCCTTCCGGCAGGCCATCATGTGGTGGCCGTCAGCGCTCTGTAAAGCGTCAGTCCGCCCGTCATTCATTTATTCATCAGGGAGGTGCTCATGAAATCTGAAAGATTCAACGTCCGCAGACGTCCAGTTCCCAGTCTGCTTGCTGCAGCGCTCACGCTGGCGCTCTGCGCTTCGCTATTATCAGGCAGCGATCGGCTTCAGCCCGCCCTGGCCGAAACGCAGCCGGACCAGAAGGAGAGGGTGATCATGGATTTTTCCGGTGAAAACGAACATGTGATTTATCTTGCAGGCGGCTGCTTCTGGGGGATTGAACATCTGATGCAGTCCATCCCCGGCGTCATCGACGCTCAGAGCGGCTATGCCAACGGCTATCGCGCGCAGGACGCCAATTATCAGGCCGTCTGTACCACGGATACAGGATTCCGCGAGACCGTTCGGGTTCAGTATGATCCGCAGCAGGTCAGCCTTGACGCGCTGCTTCTGGCCTATTTCTACGTGATCGACCCGACCGTGCAAAACCGGCAGGGCAACGACGTCGGCTCTCAGTACCAGACCGGCGTTTACTACACAAACGACAGCGCCAGGGAGACCGTCGAGCGCATCGCCGAAATCGAACGGAGCCGGAGCCGCGCGTTTCATGTAGAAATCGGTCCGCTGCTCAGCTTCTATCCTGCCGAAGCATATCATCAGGATTATCTGCAAAAGAATCCGTTCGGTTACTGCCATATTCCGCTGGAGGAAATCATCCTGTTTTCCAGCCTTCGCATCGATCCGGGCGACTATCAAAAGCCCGCCGCAGAGACCATCCGCGACAGGCTGACAGAGGAACAGTATATCGTCACGCAGGAAAACGGAACGGAGTACCCCTTCCACAATGCATTCTGGGATCAGTTTGAAAAGGGAGTCTACGTGGACGTCGTCACCGGGGAACCGCTTTTCTCTTCAGCGGACAAATACGAGAGCAGCTGCGGCTGGCCCGCATTCACCAAGCCCATTGAAGCGCCCTCGGTCGTCTATCTTGAGGACAGCAGCCACGGCATGGAGCGCATCGAGGTGCGCAGCAGGGCCGGCAACTCCCACCTCGGCCATGTTTTCACCGACGATCCGGAATCGCCGAGTGGCGTTCGGTTCTGCATCAACAGCGCATCCCTGCGCTTTATCCCCTATGCGCACATGGAGGCTGAGGGCTACGGTTATCTGATGGATCTCTTCGATTAACGCATCAGACAGACGATCGGAGCATCAGGCCGCACAGAGAATCTTGACAGCGCAGGCAAAGCGGCGTACAATGGAAAAAAAAGCATGTCAGGAGGTCTCTCATTATGCAGGAAAAGTTTTACATCTGCCGCCGCTGCGGCAACCTGATCGGCAAGATCCACGATTCCGGCGTTCCCGTCGTCTGCTGCGGCCAGCAGATGGAAGCGCTGATCCCCAACACCGTGGAAGCCAGCGGCGAAAAGCATCTGCCGGTTGTCACGGTTGAGGATGGCGCCGTCAACGTCAACGTAGGCAGCGTGGACCATCCCATGGTTCCCGAGCACTACATCGAGTGGGTGTATGTGCTGACCGAAAACGGCGGCCAGCGCAAGGCGCTCAAGCCCGGCGACGATCCCAACGTTTCCTTCTGCCTGGGCGAGGACAAGGCCATCGCCGTCTACGCCTACTGTAATCTGCATGGTCTGTGGATGACGGAAGTGTAATCCGGCGCGTACAGGCTGGTGGACGGGGGAACCTTTCCCCCGCCATAGCCGCGACCGATTTGATTTTCTGTTCTATGCAGGTTTTTCGGCAATCTGCGCTGTGCAGCCCTGTGCTGCACAGCTCTTTTTATATTTCTTCGTCTGTTCTCAGAAAAAACGCTCCGCGCGCTTCACCGCCCAGGCGCTTCGCGCCGGTTCCCCGCTGATGGGCATTCCCGCCCGGCAAACGGGCGCTGCCGCATCCGAGAGGGCAGGAAGAGCATGTGCACAGCGGAAGGATTCTCGCATTTTCCAAAAAAGAAACAGAATCCCCCTTCGATCATCCT
>JAFQOY010000158.1 GCA_017412025.1 Clostridia bacterium
CAAGGAGCGGCAGAGCCGCGACTATGCGAGTTCCCCGGGTCACAGAGAAGCCACGGGCAACGCCCGGGAGAGTAGGTCGCGCTTAATACAGAGCATCTCGTCAGCCCGGTTTGCTGCGTGCAGACTCGGGCGTTTTCTTTTTGTCCCCGTCAACTTCCCTACTCTCCCGGAGCATCCCGGCTAAGTACAGCATTGTACTTGGCTAGGTTCAGCGTGGGCGGCGTCCGTGGGACCGAAGCCTGCCGCCGCCAGTGGCGGAAGCAGGCAGGCGAAGCGTCGGGAATCGCAAGGAGCGGCAGTATGCCGCGACTATGCGAGTTCCTCGGGTCGCAATGAAGCCCACACTGAACGGCCCGGGAGCGGACACTACAGAGAATCAATTTGCCTTCCGTTGTGTCTACTCTCCCGGGATATCTCAGCTGAGTACAGCATTGTTCTTGGATAGGTTGCCCCTGGCGGCACGAAGTAGGTGCAATACAGCCATGGGCGAAATGCCCGGGAGCACTTATTGGCGGGGGGGTTTATTTGTTCCCGTCAGTATGTCCTACTTTCTCGGGGCAACTCAGTCAAGTGCAGCATTGACTTGGCTGGGTGAGCCGGCGAACGCTCGGAAACAAATGTCGCAGAGAATGCTCGATCTGTCCTGCCAGAGTGCTCTTGCATAGATCCTGTGCGTGTGATAGTATGAGAATGAAATGAGAGAGAAGATTGAAGTGGGAAAAGAATGATGACATAACGGAGAAGATGCATGATGGATGATTCTTTTTTCTGCCAATGGTTTAAAGGTTTCGAAAAAGGATTAGATGAAATGGATTCGTGCAGCCGAAGCAGTCTGCTGAAGAACTGTGCAAAGTATTGTGCTGATACGGGTATTTTGCAATCGTATTTGGAACTATATCAGGCTACAAATGGAGATCGAGACGCATTTTACAGCAGATTAGGTGAAACGGGCAGTGTTCGCGGTGAAGTTGTCGAATCAAATAAAGAATATCTAATTTGTTTTCCGGAATGTGCCTGCGATATTCATACGCATTTTGGTATCCATACCGCTAATCTATGTGAATGTTCAAGGCAAAGCATCATTTATGTGGCAAAATGCGTGTGGCCCGACAGCAGAATCCAAGTAGAGCAGGAAGAGACTATCCTGTCTGGAGCTGCGGAGTGCAGATTCAGAATTACATTCGATTGATTCTGCCTGTCAATGCCGAAGGAGTAATAGCATGCTTACGATTGAAAATGCGAAAAGGGAACTCAACCTTGCTGCACAACTGAGTCCCGGCCCGTGGGAGCAGCACAGCATTTCTGTTGCCAATAATGCACGCCTGATCGCGCAGAAAGTATCGCATATGGACAGCGACAGAGCCTATGTCATGGGGCTCATGCATGATATCGGGCGCCGAGCGGGCGTAACGGGAATCCGGCATATCTTTGACGGGTATGACTATATGCTGAGCATCGGTGAACCGGAGATTGCGCGAATCTGTCTGACGCATTCCTTTCCAATCAAGGATGTGCGCACTTTCTTCGGCAAATACGACTGTACGCAGGAGCAGCTTGACTTCCTTCGGGATTTTCTGCACGGGAACGAATTTGACGATTACGATATCCTGATCCAGCTCTGCGATGCGATCTCACTGCCGGGCGGCGCATGCATCATGGAAAAGCGGTTGATCGATGTTGCCCTGCGCCATGGTCTGCCGGATTTCACCATTGAAAAGTGGAAAGCGTTTATGCGGACGAAGACGCATTTTGATCATCTGTGCGGCTGCAATGTGTATGATTTGCTGCCGAATGTGCTTGCGAATTCTTCTGTAAATCTGGTTTAAGGGGGATGGAAAAGAAATGAACCAGCATGCAGCTAACGGCATGTGCATCGGAATGGCTGTGGGGATCGCCGTGTCCCTTGTTCTGGAGATAAACTTGGCGCTGGGGATTGCCTTGGGGATGCTGGCAGGTGTTGCTGTGGGCGAACTGAGCAAAGGCAAATGATCGTCAGTGGTTTGCCAAGGATAAGGAGATATTCCTGTTGACATTGCGCTTCTGCTGTGCTATAATCTCCCACGTTGTCAGGGAAACCTGCATGAGTATTCCGGTGACTATGGCGAAAGGGTCCCACCTGTTCCCATACCGAACACAGAAGTTAAGCCTTTCAGCGCCGATTGTACTTGGCTGGAGACGGCCCGGGAGAGTAGGACGTTGCCGGATCCCAAAGAGAAAGCACCCAACACGAGTTGGGTGTTTTCTTTTTGCCCCGTCAATCTCTTTGATCTTCAGATAAGCACCAAAACAGAATCCGGACAGGAAGGAATCATGCCAGCATGCATCGAAATGAATCGCCATACAAGATAAAAGGACGGAGGAATATGAAGCTCTGCATTGTCTTATCTCCATGCAAAGCCTTCGGGCGGCTGTATGGAGACACAATTCTGCCCGAAGGCTTTGCTGTCTGATAAAGCAAGAAATTGAAGGAGCAAAGTCAAATGAATACATGGAATAAAGCCCTGCATGATCTGCATGACCTTCGTCCGTTTCTCACCCTGGCGCTGACACAGGCGCTTTCCGCCCTCGGCAGCGCGATGACCGGGTTTGCTCTGGTTATCTGGTCTTATCAGCAGGAGGGCAGCGCGCTGAGCACAGCCCTTCTCTCCGTCGCCTCTTATGCGCCGTATGTGCTCATGAGCATATTTGCCGGTGCGCTCAGCGATCGCTGGAATAAAAAGCGAACCATGCTTGTCTGCGATGCTTTGGCGGCTGCGACGACGGTCTGCGTGCTCGTGCTGCTTGAAAACGGCAGGCTTGAAATCTGGCATTTGTATGTGATCAATGCCATAAACGGCCTGATGAATACCGTGCAAAGACCTGCAAGCGACGTGTCCGTTACGCTGCTGACGCCTGAACATCTGTATCAACAGGCGTGTGCCGTACAGTCTATGGCGTCTTCAATCGTCAACCTGATTACGCCTGCATGTGCAACCATGGTGCTGACCGTACTGGGGCTGCGAGCTGTGCTGATTGCTGACCTGCTGACATTTGCTGCGGCGTTTTTATCGCTGCTGCTGTTGATCGACCTGCCGGAGATGGAGCGCGAGGCGCCTGACGGCGGCGAAAGCCTGCTGTGCAGCGCGTTTGCAGGCCTGCGATATCTGAAGAAACACAGGGGCATTCTGCATCTGATCGTATTTTTTGCGGAGATCAACCTCATCGCTTCGATCTACAATGCGGCGCTTCCGGCGATGATCCTCTCAGTGCCGTACGGCGGGGAAAGCGCGCTTGCAGTGCAGAGTACGGCGACAGGGCTGTCGATGCTGCTGGGCAGCGTGCTGGCAGCGGCGGCTCCTAAGCCGAAGAGCCGTGTCAGGGTGATCGTTTGCTCGCTGTTTCTCTCCATGAGCACGGAAAACTTCCTGCTGGCCTTTGGCAGATCGCCGGTGCTCTGGGGGATTGGCGCTGTGCTTGGATGGATTGCCATCCCGGTGATGAATGCGAATCTCGGCGCGCTGATGCGGGAATACATACCCGTTGGTATGCAGGGGCGGGTGTACAGCGCCCGCAACACCCTTCAGTTTTTCACCATCCCCCTGGGATACTTCCTGGGCGGCTGGCTGATCGACAGGGTGTTTGAACCGCTGATGGCGGCGAATGGCGCGGCTGTGCTGTCCGTGCTTTTTGGCAGCGGAAAGGGATCAGGCGCTGCTGCGCTGTTTGCGGTGATTGCCGTGTGCGGTGTGGCGGTGTGCTGCATTTTTGCAGGAGACAGGCAGATCTGGGCAATTGAAGAGAAGATTGCCCGCGCTGACAGGCATGAAACCGCATAAACAAAATAAACCGGCATGCTGCCGCAGGCAGGATGAACTGCTGTAAACTCTGCCGCTCTGCGGACGAGGCTGATGCACTGCAGACAGATCAATAGGACAAAGCTGCGAAGTCCGGATGGACTTCGCAGCTTGCATGTTTACGGGTCAAGCGATCGAATGAACGATTCGTATGTGATGCCTTCCGCCTGTGTTTGGCTCAGCATGTGTGCAAAGGGCGCGCGCCCCCCCTTTGCGCCGGGACCGGAAGAGCCGTATTCTGCAAAGAGCGCCGTCTCATGCGCATGAGGTTTGTTCCAGTCGTCAAAGCCTGCAGGCGCAATATGTGCGCTGAGCGTGCAGTGCAGCAGCACGGTCTTCGCCCATTCGCGCCACGGGCGGCCGAGATACACGCTGCCCTCGGGCACGTTTTCGCCGGAAAAACGGCAGCGGTTGAAGACATAGCCGAAGGCCTGTCCCTCAGGCGTCGAGGGGGCGGTGCAGTAGGCGACAAATGGTGCGCTTTTCTCTTCTCTTCCATCAACAGCGACGATGTCGCAGTCTTCAAACCATGCGGCTGCGCCGCCAAAGATGAAATCAATGTCGCCCTCGATGCGGCAGCGGCGGTAGGTATGGCGCTGCGGGGTGCGCGGCGCATATTGCTTGGGGCCGATGAAGCCGTTCTTTTCGATTTCTTTGGGCGGCAGCGGCGCAGTGAAGAGCGTATCCTGGAAGCTTCTGAGGATGCAGTCCTCAACCAGCAGATGATCGCCGTCCGCATAAAGGGCGATTGCCTGTCCGGCTTTTTCGCGCGGAGCAGCGTCGTTTTTGATGGTCAGGCGGCGCAGCGTGATATGCGGCGCGTCGGTACGCAGCGTTGCGGTGCGGAAGGTGCCGCGCTTCATGCCGTCTTCATGGATTTCAAATGCGCCGTCGCCAAAGACGATGCAGGTATTCTCTGCGGATTCGCCCTCGATAGAGGTATGCGGGCGGGAGAGCGCGATTTTTTCGCGGTATACGCCGGGCGCCAGGCGGATGACGGCGGGTTGATCGTCACTGGGCAGAAGATCAATCGCTTTCTGAATCGTATCGATATCGCTGTGCGGCTTGACGGAGATGATATGCAAAGACATGGCGGCCTCCTGATATGCTTTGTCACAGACAGTATAGCATAAATCGGCATACCGTGCTATGCCTTATCCGGAATCCGGGGTTCGTCCTCCTCGATGTGCCCGATTTCCCAGTGAATGAGGAAACTGAGCGCGCCGCGCAGCAGGATGATGGCGCCGACAGAGAGCATTTCTGAAAGATCCCGGGCGATGACGGTGCGCAGAATCTCGCCGCCGAGCTTGAATTCAAGCCCAAGGGCGAGAGATCTGGCCAGGTCGAGCCGGATATTGACCGCGCGTCCGGTGAAATACCATATAAAGTCACGTACAGCGCCAAAGACGATCACAGCGGCGCCCATCATTTCCAGCAGATGAATCAGGAGTGCAATCGCATGATGAAGATATATTTCAAAGAATTCCAACGCAGGCATGGCGAACCTCCTATGCTGATCACCGGTAGTATGATCCGGTTTTTCTTTGCATATTGATGCGCTTGGTATTTATGAACGGAAGATTGAAATTCGAGGAAGATTGTGGTACAATTCATACAGCTATCCGGAGAAGACTGAACGGCTCCGGATCGAATTGAAAAAGATCAGGGAGGAATGTATTATGGAGCTTAAGGGCAGCAAGACTGAGCAGAATCTGATGACCGCGTTTGCCGGCGAGTCCCAGGCGCGCAACAAGTATACCTATTTCGCTTCCGTCGCCAAGAAGGAAGGCTACGAGCAGATCGCTGCGATTTTCCTGCAGACTGCCGATAACGAGAAGGAGCACGCCAAGCTGTGGTTCAAGGCGCTGGGCGAGCTGGGCAATACCGCTGAGAACCTGCTCCACGCCGCCGAGGGCGAGAACTACGAGTGGACCGATATGTATGCGACTTTCGCCAAGGAAGCTGAGGAAGAGGGCTTTACCAAGCTGGCGAAGCAGTTTGCGATGGTCGCCGCGATTGAGAAGACCCATGAGGAGCGCTACCGCGCGCTGCTCTCTAACGTGGAGATGCAAAAGGTCTTTGAGAAGGGCGAAATGACCATGTGGGAGTGCCGCAACTGCGGTCATCTCGTCATGGGCACCAAGGCTCCGGCCGCCTGCCCGGTCTGCGCACATCCGCAGAGCTATTTCGAGGTCCGCAAGGAAAACTACTGATTCAGGTAAAGAGACGGTCCGCTTGGTCGGGCCGTTTTTTTGATATGCAGACAGAACGGACGCATTGGCCTGTCAGACAACACAATCTATTGTTTGACAGGCCGTATCCGTCATGGTATGATGATGATAACAACTGCAATCAGGAGGATTATATGGAATATACGACGATAGAAAAGCTGGGCGCCAAGGTATCCCGCCTGGGCTTTGGATGTATGCGTTTTCCGGTGACGTCTGAAGGCGAGATCGACGAGCAGCGCGCGGCCAAGATGCTGGATACGGCGTTTCAGGCCGGCGTGAATTATTTCGATACGGCATATTTTTATCATAACAGGACGAGCGAAGCGTTCGTGGGCCGCGTACTCAAGGCATATCCGCGCGAGAGCTTCTATCTGGCGACCAAGCTGCCCATGTCCCTGATCAATACGCTCGACGAGGCGAAGGAGATCTACGAGGGACAGTTTAAGACCATGCAGGTGGAGTATTTTGATTTCTATCTGCTGCACTGCCTCAATACCCGCAACTGGCAGGCTGTGCTGGACAATGGCATCCTTGATTTCCTGCTGGAAGAGCAGAAGAAGGGCCGTATCCGCTATCTCGGCTTCTCCTTCCACGATACCTATGAGGTGTTTGAGCAGATCCTGACTTATCGCGACTGGGATTTCTGCCAGATCCAGTTCAATTATATGGATACGGACGTGCAGGCCGGCATGAAGGGTTATGAGCTGGCGACGCAGCGCGGCATTCCGGTGATTGTGATGGAGCCGGTCAAGGGCGGAAGCCTGGCAACGCTCAGCGAGGATATTGCCGTCAAATTCCGCCAGGCACGTCCGGAGCTGTCCGTCGCTTCCTGGGCGATGCGCTGGGTCGCGGGCATGGACAACTGCAGGGTCATCCTTTCCGGCATGTCCGACGAGGCGCAGGTTGAGGATAACCTCAAGACCTTTGACAAGCTGGAAACGCTGAGCGAGGCGGAGATGGCTGTGATCGACGAGGTGCGTAAAATGATCACGGAGCGCACGTTTGTCGCCTGCACAAACTGCAAGTACTGCATGCCCTGCCCCTTTGGCGTGGACATCCCGGGCAACTTTGCGATGATGAACAACTTTGCCAAGTATTCCAACGAAGCGCGTCTGCGTTTCCAGTGGAAGGATATGGAAGAGAGAGCGCGCGCGAATGCCTGCAGGAGCTGCGGCAAATGCGAGAGCGCATGCCCGCAGGCGCTGCCCATCCGCGAGAAGCTGCATGAGATCGCGGCAAGGATGGCCTGAGAGAGGATCAAATGAACAGAAGCGGCCGCTTGACAGGCCGCTTTTCTTGTGATATCATTTCATTAATCCATGAAATGATGAATTGTATACTGACGGTTTTCGGAGGTGTATCAAAATGAAAGAAACGCATACGCATAGCTGCTGCAGTCATGAGAATTGTCATGCTGAAAAGCATGGCGGCTGCAAAGACGCATACAAGCATGAGGAAGCGCAGTGCAGCTGCGGACATGACCGAGAGGCAGACCGCTGCAGCTGCGGACATGACCATGAAGAGCAAGGCTGCAGCTGCGGACATGAAGAGGGAGGCTGCAGCTGCGGGCATGACCATGGCAACGAAAGTGCAGTGCGAAAAGAACTGCCGCGCCTTTTGGCTGCGCTTGCGCTGCTGGCAGCGGGCCTGCTGCCGCTTCCGGGTGTGATGAAAGCGCTGTTTTTGCTTGCTTGCTATCTGGTGTCCGGCTATGACGTGCTGTTGGCTGCGTACAGGTCGCTCAGACGGGGCAGGATGTTCAACGAGAGCTTCCTGATGTCCGTCGCATCGCTTGCGGCCATGGCCATCGGAGAGATGACAGAGGGCTGTGCGGTCATGCTGTTTTATCAGATTGGCGAATGCTGCCAGTCGTACGCGGTCGGGCGTTCGCGCAGAAGGGTCAGAGCATTGCTTTCTCTCAGGGCGGAGGAGGCGTATGTGCTGCGCGGCGGCGAATTCACGGCTGTCGATCCCGCAGACGTGAAGGTGGGCGAAGAAATCCGCATCCGGCCGGGCGAGCGCGTGCCGCTTGATGCGGTGGTGCTTTCCGGCGTATCGGAGATGGACGCCTCGGCGCTGACGGGCGAGAGCGTGCCGCAGTGCGCAGAGCCGGGCGGCGAGGTGCTGGCGGGCTTTGTGTCGCTCAGCGGCATGATCACCGCGCGCGTGATAAGGCCGCTTGAAGAGTCATCCGTCAGCAGGATCCTCAGGCTTGTGGAGGAGGCGCAGGAGAGAAAGGCGCCGGCAGAGCGCTTCATCACATCGTTTGCCCGCCTGTATACGCCGGTCGTCGTCGGGCTTGCGGCGCTGCTGGCGCTGGTTCCGCCGCTGCTGCTGGGCGATTTCAGGGCCTGGCTGTACAGGGCGCTCACGTTTCTCGTGGCTTCCTGTCCATGCGCGCTGGTGCTTTCCGTGCCGCTTTGCTATTTTGCCGGCATCGGTTCTGCAGCGCGAAGCGGCCTGCTGATCAAGGGTGGAGACAGCCTTGACGCGCTCTGCCGCGTGCGCACATTTGTGATGGACAAAACGGGCACGCTGACAACGGGCAGCTTTGCAGTGACGCGTGTCTGCCCGCAGGAAGGATTTACGCAGGAAGAGGTGCTTTCTCTGGCTGCAGGGGCGGAGAAGGACAGCGTGCATCCGCTGGCGCAGGCTGTTGTGCGGGCTGCGGAGGCGCGCGGCGTGGCGGCGGCAAACATGCGGCTGGAAAAGGAGATTGCAGGAAGGGGCGTACGTGCGGTCGATGATCGGGGACGCTGTATCCTGGCCGGCAATGCGGCGCTGATGCGTGAAAACGGCGTACGGCTGGCGGAGACGGCGGGCGCAGAACCGGGCGCGCACATCTGTGTCGCACGGGATGGAAGATTTGCGGGATGGATCGTTCTGAGCGATACGATCCGGGAGGGCGCTGCTCAGACGATTGCGCAGCTGCATGGCATGGGCGTGAAGCGCACAGTGATGCTCACCGGCGACCGGGAAGCGCCTGCAAAGGCTGTGGCAGAGGCGCTGGGCGTCAGCGAGGTGCATGCCGGCCTGCTTCCTCAGGATAAGCTTGTGCATCTGGAGGCTATCTGCGCGCAGGGCGGCGCGGCGTTTGTCGGCGACGGTATCAACGACGCGCCGGCGCTGACGCGCGCAGACGTGGGCATTGCGATGGGCGCGCTGGGCGCCGATGCAGCCATAGAAGCGGCGGACATCGTGCTGATGACGGATGACATTGCGCGCCTGCCGGATTGCCTGCATGCCGCAAGGCGCGTGCGCATGCTTGCTGTTCAGAACGTCGTGATTGCCCTTGGCGTAAAGATTCTGGTGCTTGCGCTTGCTGCGCTGGGCATGGCCGGCATGTGGGCGGCCGTGTTTGCGGATGTGGGCGTGGCGCTGATCTGCGTGCTCAACGCGATGCGGGCGATGCAGTGAAGCGTCCCTCCTGCGCATGCTTGACAGAAGCGCAGGGGCGTGATATCCTAACCATATCAAGCAAAAAGGAGAATGAATGATGGAAGAGATCGTACGCAGCGAGCATCGCGCGATTGTGTTTAAGATGAACCGCAAGCAGGCGGCCAACATTGCCCGCTATATCAAGGATCATTCCGGTTCGCCGGAGACGATCTTTGCCGTGGATGTGGATACGATGGAGCTGATCATCCAGGCGAAGAACGCCACGGAGGACGATATCATCGTGCTGGAAGGCGAAGAAGACGTCTTTGAGGTGGAGGAAGAGACCATCGAGGAAAACGAAGAGGTCTGGGAAGCCATCGAGGATGCGCTGGAAGGCTTTGCCGATCAGGTGGAAGAGAAGATTGACGCTGTCGCCGACAAGATCGAAGAGATCATCGACGGCGAGTAATACGATTCTCAAATCAATCTGTGCCGTCTTTTCGCATCTTTTCCGTCCTGTCGTTGCTTCGTTCCAGTCAACGTAGCGCCGCTGCGCTTCCTTTCGCTCAGCTTAGACAGGATAAAAAATCTGCTGAAAAATCAGGCATATACTGATCCGGGAATCGTATAAAACAGGAAAACAGTCAGGGTCTGCAGGAGATGATCGTCCTGCAGACCCTGTTTTTTGAATGATTCAGAAACCAGAGGATGAATCCCCTTCACGAACATGATCAAGCCCCAGGTGGATGATCTGGTGCGGATGGCAGTCGGCCAGGCGGTAATAGAGCATCTTGCCGTCGCGGCGCACGGTGATCAGCCGGGCCTGGCGGAGCGCCTTGAGCTGATTGGATATGGCGCTGGGCGTCATATCCAGCGCCTGAGCCAGACCGCCTGCGCAAAGCTCGCAGCGATCCAGCGCCAGCAGAATTTTAAGGCGCGTATCGGAGCCGATGGTGCGGAAAAACTCCGCCAGTTTGGCGACGTCTTCCTGCGGCGGCATGGCTTCCCGGGCGAGATCGGGCGTGCAGAGGCTGCAGCCGTGTGCGGAATTGGGCATGGTTTCCTCCGGAAGGTGTATTTCTATGGCTTATCCTAGCGTATCCATTGGGGTTTGTCAAGCCGACAAATTGGCGCATTGAACGGTATAATCGCAGGAAGAACGGGCCAAAGTAATGCACACAAGGAGGTTGATGCCAGTGAAAAAGAGGTATTTGCTGCCGCTGCTTCTGCTGCTGATGATGGTTCCTGCGTCTTGCTGTGCGCAGGCGCTGCCCGAGCTGTTTGGCGCGGCGAAGGACAGTCTGACGGAAGGCCTGTCTCAGGGCGCTGCGATGGCGTATGCGGCGATGGATCAGGAGCTGACGCTTGAGCTTTCTGCGCCGAGCGGACGTATTGAAGAGGGAAAGACGCTTACGCTTTCCATTGCCGCAGGCAATCCGCGTCCGGTGGAAACGAAGGTGGTTTTCCGGCTGAAGCTGCCGGAGCGTCTGCAGGCGGCCCAGGATACAACGTGGGAAGCCGTGCTTCCGGCTGCGGAAAGGGACGAGGAGACCGGCGCGCTTGCGCCGTCTGTGACGGTGCTCACGCGTGAGATTGCGCTGATGCCCGGCGGCGCCAGCGAGGACGTCGCGCTTGAAGCCGAGATGAGCATGGGGACGCGGTTTTACCGCGCCATGCTTCCGCTTGCGCTGTGTGTGCCGGATGTGAGCGTGTCTGCGCAGGCGCAGGGCACGCAGGGCGGACGGCTGTTTGCGGGCGATGTATTTGCATACGAGATCAGGGTTGCAAACGGCGGCACAGCGCCCAAGGATGTGCTGCTCGAGCTTGCGCTGCCTGAAAGCGTGTCGCTGACGGACGCGCTGCCGGCAGGATTTGCGCTTGAAAACGGAATTGTCCGCGGCCATGTGCGCGCAGAGGCTGCGATGCAGACTGAAGCTGGCATGAAGGATTCGGAGGCTGTGATCCGTTTTCCGCTGAAGGTGGCGGAGGATACGCTTGAGGGAGACCATGATGCAAACCGGACGCTTTCCGGCGCGCTGCAGGCGGACGGCAGGCGTGTGCCGCTGCCGCGCGTACAGGTCTGCGGCGCAAAGATCAGCGCGAGGCTGATCAGCGATACCGATAGCCTCAAGACGGGAGAGACGGCCAAGCTGCGCATGGTGGTCGTCAATTCCGGCCTTGCGCCTGCTGGCGTGAGCCTTTCCTGCGTGCTGCCGGAGGGACTCAGGCTGGCGGAGGAAGAGGAAGAACGCGAGGCGACTCCGGCAGAGATGGCGCACAGCCTGCCGCCGGATGAAGGCGGAGCCGCGGCGCCGGCGGCTGTGAAAAGCGAACCGACGCAGCAGGCTATGAGCAGGGTGGACGGCGCGCTCGTCTTTGATGTGAAGATGGACGCTGCGAGGGAGACTGCGGATGGCATTGAGGCTGCGACAAAGGTGATTGAGCTCAGCGTCGTGGCGGATGAAGCGCAGGAGAAAATCAGCGAACGCCTTGTGGGCGCGTCGCTTGCGTGGACGGTAGACGAGGGCGGCGTGCAGCTTGGAGAGGCCGTGGCCATGCGGGTGTACAGGCCGGGCTTTCTGGGCGTATCGCCGGAGGACTGGAACGGTATTTTCTGGGCGGGTCTGCTGCTGATGGTGACGATCAGCCTGCTGTATGCCGCTGTCCGCTCAGACAGCCGGGAAGAGGATTTCTGCTGCGAATAATATAGCAGCGATAAATGGCGCCGGAAGATCGGAATCCGGCGCTTTTCCTGTTTCATATATATGCTGCTCAGGCCTCTGCGGGTTTTCTGCGCGGGGCGTTCGGCCTCCCGTATGGAAGCAAAGGACAGCTGTAAAGATATAAAAAGGGCTGTAGAGATGGAATCTCCGGCGTTTTGCCATATGAAAAAAAGCCGGATGAGCGTCCGGCCTGCATGATGCGTTCGGCTTATGCAGTTCATGGCTCCGGCTGCATCAGCGCGCATTCCACGGCGCTCAGCCGGTCGGCTGCACGCTGGCAGAACGAGCTGCTGGCGTCTTTTCTGCTGTGTTCGGGCAGGGCGATGTATTCCTTGATCAGCGTCACGATTCCTTCGGTTTCGCTGCGCAGCTGGGCATGGCGTGTCTGCTCGTCGTCCAGCGCGATGCGCAGCATGTCGTTGCGCGCGCTCAGGCGATCGGCTCTGCGCTGTGCATCCGTATCCATCGCTGACGCAGGGGACGGGTTCTGCGGGCGCAGCGCAAGCTCCATCAGATAATCAAGCGAGGAAAACAGCTGAGCGAGCCGGGGATCGCCGGACTGCTCGGCGCGCTCCTTCAGCTGAGGCAGGGCGTTTTCCTGTACAGGATCCTGTGAAGCATAGGGGCTGACAAATGCAGCGCCCTGCTCGGTCAGGCGATCCATCACACGACGCACCAGATCGGGGCGCGTGCGGACGGTTGACCGGTATTTGTTCTGATAGCGCAGCATTTTGGAGCGGTCGCCGTCTGCGAGCTGACGCACGCATGCGCGTACGCTCAGCCCCTGCGCCCGTGCGCACAGCACGCGCGCAATGAGCTGCTCTACTTCCTGCGGTGAAAATGTCTCAAACGGCAGCGTCCGGCCGCCTTCGTCAGCGTCCTGAGAGCGGATCTGCGCATAATAGAAGTTCCGGATGCTGTTGGGCTTGCGGCCCAGTTCGCGGCTGATTCTGTCAAATACGCTGCGCAGCGATTCGCCCGTGCGCGCCGCGTCTTCAATGCTCTTTTGCAGCAGGGCGATCTCCTGCTTCTGCCATCCGCCGTGCGGTCCGCGGATCGGTCGTCCGGGCATGCGCCCGGCTTCCTGATTCATGCAGCCTGAGGCCATCTCCATGTTTTGTCTCCTCCTTCAGGTTTCCCGCGGGGATTGCGGGACAATCGCAGCCCGGCACAGGAGCCGGGCTCGTTTGTATACAGGATGCACAGGGAAGCGGTGCTTTATAACTTGTATTTCCGTCTTTGATATCATGCGATAACAGTCTATGTATGCCTGGCCCGGCTGATGACCGCGCTCTGCATGTAAAAACATTGCCACGGCGGACAAATTGCGGTATAATAGACGAAATACTGCCGAGGGTGCACAGCGTGCACGCCGCGGAGACGGAGGCGCATGAATCATGAAATACGTGCTTGTCATTGGAGACGGTATTGCAGACGAGCCGGTTGAGCAGCTGGGCGGCAAAACGCCGCTTGAAATGGTCGATTGTCCCGCAATCAACACGCTTGCAGGCGGCAGGCTGGGCATGTGCCAGACCGTGCCGGCAGGCGTTGCGCCGGGAAGCGATACGGCCATTCTCTCTATCTTTGGCTACGATCCGCGCACCTGCTACACCGGCCGTTCTGCGCTGGAGGCGGCAGGCATGGGCGTGATCATCAGGCCCGGTGAAACAAGCCTGCGCGTCAACCTCTGCGCTATCGAAGGCGAGACGTTTGACACGGCGAAGATTCTCTCCCATAACGGCGGCAGCATCGAGGGAGAGGAAGCCGTCGAGCTGATGGAGGATCTGGTCAGCGATCCGCGCTTTGCATCTCTTGCGGAGGGCATCGGCTTTCATGTGCATATCACGCCGACATTCCGCCATACCGGCGTGATCGATGCGGCGCATGAGATGGACAGGAGCGCCATGCGCTTTACCGAGCCGCACAACATCCTGGGCAGCGATATTGCGGGCTATATGCCGGGCGGCGCGATGGGCGCGGAGCTGACGGCGCTGATGCGCGCATCCTTTGAGATTCTGCGTGATAATCCCGTTAACGTGAGGCGCAGGGCGGAAGGGAAGCTTGCCGCCAACTGCATCTGGCCCTGGGGTCCGGGCGCGGCGATGTGCCTTGATTCCTTTGAATCGCTGTATCACAAGAAGGGCAGCGCGGTTTCCGCCGTGCCGCTGGTCTGGGGCATTGCCAACCTCTGCGGGGTCGATGCGCCGAAGGTGGAAGGCGCAAACGCGGAGCTTGACACCAACTACGAGGGCAAGGTGGATGCGGTGATCAGGGCGCTTGAATCCGGCGCGGACTTCTGCTGCATCCATGTGGAAGCGCCGGACGAGTGCGCGCATGCGGGCGACATTGAGGGCAAGTGCGAGGCGATCCGCAGGCTCGACCGCCGCGTCGTTGCGCCGCTGCTTGAGCGCCTTGGCGAAGTCGATCCGGCGTATCGCATTCTGATCCTTTCCGACCATCCCACGCTGCTGGCGACGCGCGGCCATGACGGAAAGGCGATTCCGTTTGCGATCTACGACAGCACGATGCCGGGAACGCCGCGCAAGTTTGACGAGGCGCATGCCGGGGCGACGGGCGATTTCCTTGCGGAAGGGCCGATGCTCCTGCGGACGCTGTTCGCCTGAAAAGCGGAGACGGACGGGAAGAAAATTCCTGAGATATCCGTATATATGAATGAGGAACCAACGAGACAGGCTCATACGGAGGCGGCCATGTTCAGACGCATAACGCTTCTGCTGCTTGCGCTCCTGCTGCTTGCGCCCGCATGGGGCGCGCAGGCGCAGGAGGCTGCGGCGGAAAAAAACACGAAGGTCAAGCACTATCTGATGCTCGGTCAGGACGGCTATGCCGAGGATATTGTGGAGGATGCGCGCACGGACACGATCGTGATCGTATCCCTTGACAATCAATACAACCGCGTGATTATGACCTCTGTCCTGCGCGACAGCAAGATCAACAACCCTCACGGCAATCCGACGAAGGCGAATCTGCTCTACAAATATCATGGCTTTGACGGCATCATCGGCTGCCTTGAGCGCGAACTGGATATTGAAATCGAAGGCGCGGTACTCGTGAACTTCGAACATGTGAAGCCGGTGATTGATGCGCTGGGCGGCGTGGACCTGGTGATTGATGAGAATGAGTACATCGCCATCAAGCGCATTCTGCTGGGCAAGGATCCGAACATGCCCAAGGGCCCCGGTCTGGTACACATGACCGGGCGCATCGCGCTGGCCTATATGCGCGACCGTTCCTCCGGCTCGGGTGATTTCAGCCGGACGCAGCGGCAGCGCAAGGTGGTCAGCCAGCTGTTTGACAAGTGCCGTGAGCTTTCGCTGATGGAGCTTATCGG
>JAFQOY010000159.1 GCA_017412025.1 Clostridia bacterium
ACACCAAGCGCGTATTTATGTCAACGCCTTTTTGCAATATTTTTTGATTTTTTTTTGAATTCAACCCTCAAACTCCCGTTTTCTCTCGTTTTCTCGTGTTTTCTCATTTTTCCTATTCAAAAACCTGAAAATAATTAAAAAAATCCGCTTTCAAAGTTTTTTAGAATGCGCAGATTCCCTATACCTGCCCGTGTCCGTGCAGCCTTGATGCTGCCTTCTGCAGCAAAAAGCGGGACGCCTGATTTCTCAGGCGTCCCTCGTTTCTGTTGTTATATGTGTTTGCGCAGGCTCTGCCTTTTATTCATTTTCAGCAGCATTCCTGCCCGCGATGCGCCCGAAGGTAAAGGCGTCAGTCAGCGCGTTGCCGCCCAGGCGGTTGCCCGCATGGATGCCGCCCGTGACTTCACCCGCAGCATAGAGATTGGGAATCACATTGCCGTTGACGTCGATGACCTCAGCCTCGGTGTTGATCTCCAGACCGCCCATGGTGTGGTGAATCTTCATGATCAGCCCGCATGCATAGAACGGAGCCTCAGCAATCTTCACGCCCAGCTGCTTCTTGCCAAACTCGGTATCAGCGCCAGCGTCGATGAATCCATTGTACTTGTCCACTTCTTCCTTGAGCACCACCGGATCCATGCAGATCTGAGCAGCCAGCTCTTCAATGGTGTCCGCGCGATAGATCTGACCGGTCTTGACCAGATTATCGATGGTTTCCATGCTCATGTTGTCGTTGGTGATGGTCGCGCTCACAGAGTCAAAGATGGAGTACGCGCCCGGGTTCTCCAGCGTCGCCGCACAGAGCTCATCGCGCTCGGAATACTCATTGACATAGCGGCGGCCTTCAGCGTTGACAAAGATGTAGTTTTCTGCCTGCAGGCGCATGATCTGCTTGGGCACAAGCTGGATATATCCCATGCCGACCAGATTCGCGCCTACGGCCTTGCCCATCACGATGCCGTCGCCGGTGATACCCTTCGCGTTGTCCGACGGGATATCAATCGGCAGATCCGGCCAGTAGTTGTTATATTCAACAGCCATCGCCGGGTTCTCACCGTAACCGCCGCTCGCAAGCACGACGCCCTTATTGGCGCGGATGATCAGCTCAGTACCGTCCGCCTGCCTGGCCTTGATGCCCGCAGCACGGCCTTCTTCCATGATGATTTCATACGCAGTGGTCTCAAAGAGAATCTGTCCGCCATTGGCCCTGATATAATCCGCCGGCGCGCCGATTTCCTGCGCATTATCAAGCGGAGCATGGCCGCGCAGCCACATGCTTCCAGGAGGCGTCGTCAGGTTTTCATTGTCAAATACGACGCCCAGGGATTCCAGCCACCTGACCGTCTCGCCCGCGCCCTCCGTGAACACGCGGATCAGATCAAGCTTCGGCTCGACCACCTCGCCATCAAGACCCGTACGCTTGCCGCCGACATAGGTCTGAATCATGTGCCACTCCACAGAGTCAAACATCTTCGTCGTATCGCCGGCCAGCCATTCCCTGATCTGCGCCTGAAGCGTTACAAGCGTATCCGCAAACTCGCCAAAGTCCGCCGGATCATACGCCAGCGCTTCCTCAAGCGTTTCCTTCTGGCCTGCGCGCGCGTCGGTTTTCGCAGCCATTTCCGGAATCACGGCATTCATGGCATAGCCGGAAAGGATGGTATTGCCGCCCAGGGCAGCCATCTTTTCCACAAGAATGACCGATGCGCCCTGCTCCGCTGCTGCAGCACCGGCAGCCACGCCCGCGCCGCCGCCGCCGACAACCACGACGTCCGTCGTCATCTCAACGACTTCCGTGGATACGGCCTTCTCTACCTTGACGTTTCTGAGCGCTTCGGCACTGGCGCCCGCCTGCTCGGCACACAGCGCAACAGCCTCGAGCACCGCATTGGAGGTGTACGTCGCGCTGGCGATCGTATCAATCGCCAGAGACTGATACTGCACGATTTCTGCCGGAATTCTCTCAAGCGGCACATCGCTGACGCCCGGCGTCTCGTTGTGGTCGAGAACTTTGATGCTCTCAATCGCATTCTCGCTGAAGGTGACTTCCACCTTCACCATACCGTTGTGTCCCTGTCCCTCCGCCGTATAGACGCCCGCCTGATAGGCGATCGCTTCTGCAGACGCCGGAATCATCATTCCGATCATCAGCAGCGCACACAGCAATACCGACATCATCTTTTTCATGTTCTCTCCTCCTTATTTCGTTCAGAGTTCCTTGCGGATCTGTATCCATTGTAAACTCGGTTGCTAAAACCAAGTCAACCCGGTATTTCTGAATTCCGGAGGATTTCCGAAAATTATTTCACAAGCATTCTGGCCGAGAAATAATAGATCGTTTTGCCATTTTGGCTCTCGCTTCCGCTGTATCGTCCGCTGACGTCGGATATGATCTGATAATTCTTCTCTTTTGCATAACGGAACAGCGGTTCAAGCTGTGCGCGTGTAATCTCAAACGGGTTTTCCGTTGCAATCATCATGCGGATGGATTTTCCCGGCGGGAACAGATATACCGGCGGCTGTATATCAATCTCATATTCCTCTGCATATCTGACCAGCATCATCATGCCAATGCGCACATCCACTTTTTCCTTATCCGGATCCTGCAGATCGGCAAGAGAAATCTCCCAACCGATATCGGTAACCGGCATATGGCGCAGCCATTGCGCCGCAATTTCGCCCCTTCGCGCATCCTCGTTCACGCCTTTTCCCAGCAGCATCAGTTTATAGATGCCATATGTCTGCAATTCACATACTTCTCCATCCGCCGCAAGCGCATCACAGATAAACGAATGGTTTTTGCGTACGCGAGCCAGCTTTGTCTGAATATATGTCAGCTGCTCTTCCAGTTCGCGCTCTACCGCCCGCAGATGCCGCTCCTGCTGAGACAGCGTGCTATGCTCAAACCACTCCTCGATGTTATCAAGCGAAAGATGAAATGACTGCATCAGCCGGATTCTAAGGATATCCAGCCCGTCTGTATCGCTATAAACCCGGTAGTTACTACCATCTTTTCGCTCTGGTTCAATCAGTCCCTTTTGCTCATAATAGCGCAGCGTCTCTCTTCCTAATCCCATTCGTTTGGTGAATCCGGCCATGGAGTACTTCATGTTCCGTTCTCCTTCCCGGAGCATACAGGCTGCTACGCATGCTGCTCCAATTTGCTTGTTACAAAAGTATCATACCGCTTTTGGATCAGAAAGTCTACCTCCATTTTCCCGCTGCAGAAAATTGTGTCAGACGAGTAGTCTCATCCTGTTTTTCCGTTCAATCTGCCTGCACCAGTCCACGAGCATTGCGATTCCCCCGCACTCCTCATGCGCATGCTTTCGCGCCAGCTCCAATGCGCATTCACAGGCGCAGAGGCATTCCTTCAGCCCTTCCCGGTTGTAGTTCCATTCGCCTTCGCTGCAGCGCGGCCCTGCCTCTTCCATGAGCTGCCCGATGACGACCATGAGCTGCCAGCACCTGTGCGCGGTATCGCTGAGCACTTCATCTCTGACGATCCCATAGACGCGGTACATCGCCTCCATCAGCTCTATCTCTCCCTTTTGGGCAGCCGCATAGAGATATTCCTCCTGATATGCATCCAGATCCCTGACGGTGATCATCTTGTCGACGAAGTATTTTCGGTTTCGCATTTCAATTGATTTGTCATCCATATCCTCACGCCTTCAAATAGAATTATGACGATGTCATTACGACATCACTTAACACATTCTATCATATTATGATTCTAAAATGAAGCTATATTAATTTCACTTTGGTGTCAGGTGATATGATGAAGAAGCGAACCTCCCAGAATACCAAACAGTTTTCGCTGAGGATTAACGAGTCCCTTTTGCGAAAGTTTGAGTTTATTGCGTCATCCCAGGATCGCTCGATCAATTGGATGCTCATTCAGCTTATCGCAAAAGCTGTCAAATCGTATGAGGAGAAGCACGGAGAAATCGTTTTGGATCCGGGCGAGGATTCCTCGCAGCCATAATGTCAACCGCCGGCCGGCGGTTTTTTTGTGCGCGAAAAAGGCGAGTCCCAAAAGGAACTCGCCTTGTTTGCTTCAAGCGTATAAGCCAGTCTTTCGATTACTCGAAGATCTTGGTAACGACGCCGGAGCCGACGGTGCGGCCACCCTCGCGGATAGCGAAGCGCAGCTTCTCTTCCATAGCGATCGGGGTGATCAGGGTGCACTCCATGTCGACGTTGTCGCCCGGCATGACCATCT
>JAFQOY010000160.1 GCA_017412025.1 Clostridia bacterium
CGCATCATCGACCAGCTCTACCGCATTGGCGCAAACGTCGTGTACAACCGCATTGCGGACGTGCATGTTTCCGGTCATGCCTGCCAGGAGGAGCTCAAGCTCATTCAGGCGCTGGTTCGTCCGAAGTATTTCATTCCGGTTCACGGCGAGTACAGAATGCTGCAGCGCCATGCGGCGATTGCCACTTCGATGGGCATGCCCCAGGACAATGCGATCATCCTGGAACTGGGCCAGGCGCTGGAGCTTTCCGAGGATGAGGCGAGCATCACTGGCCCGATCCCGACCGGATCTGTGATGATCGACGGCCTGGGCGTGGGCGACGTGGGCAATGTCGTGCTGCGCGACCGCAAGCATCTGTCTCAGGACGGCCTGATCATCGTGGTCGTGGGCGTATCGAAGGAGACGGGCAGGCTGGTTTCCGGTCCGGAGCTGATTTCCCGCGGCTTTGTCTATGTGCGCGAGAACGAAGAACTCATCTCCGGTGCGCGCAATGTGGCGCTGAATGTGCTTGCGCGCTATGACCGCATCGAGCAGAGCGACTGGACGAGCATCAAGAACGGCATCAAGGACGAGATGCATGACTATCTGCTTACGCAGATCAAGCGCAACCCGATGATCCTGCCGATCATCATGGAAACCTAGTGGCCTGTGGCCACGGCCGCTTCCGACGAGAGACTGACAAATATCATCTCTTTGCGGACGAGGCCGAAGGTTTCGGAAATTCTAGTTTAAAAGAAGGTTTATCATTCACATGAACATTTACGATACCGCGCACCGTCTGGCTGCCGAGATCAAAAACAGCGATGAGTGCGTGCGTCTGCGCGAGCTGCGTGAGCGCGCCTATGCGGACAACACCAACCGTGTGCTGCTGGATGAATACAAGCGTCTGCAGATTCAGCTTCAGATGAGCATGGTCGGCGCTGCCGGCCAGATGCCCAGCGAGGATATGCAGCGCTTCCAGCAGCTGGCATCTCTGCTGTATATGAACAGCGACGTACAGGCGTATCTGATGGCGGAAATGCAGATGCAGGAGACGCTGGCGGATGTTTTTAAGATCCTGACGGAAGCGGCCGGCGTGAAGCTTGATCTGCCGGAGAACGCGTAACGGGAGGAACGAGGATTTGGCGAAGAAAAATAAACGCAGCGGCAGGCTTACGGAGCGAGAGCTTCATGAGCGCCGCCGCTACGGCTTTTTCTGGTATGACTGGCTGTGGCGCATCATCCGTCCGGTGCTGGTGTTTCTGGCGGCATTTGTGATCGTCTGCGGCCTGGTTTATACGGGATACAGGCAGGTGGACGCCATGTTCTTTGCTCCTGTTGATGTAAACGATGCAAGCGTGGTGGAGTTTGAAGTCGCTTCAGGCAGTTCGCTTTCCTCTGTTTCCAGGAAGCTGGAAGAGGCGGGCCTTATCCACAATCACTCGGTATTCAAGTACATGGCCGACCTGATGGGCATGGGCCAGAAGATTCAGTCCGGTGATTATGATCTGAGCCGCTCAATGTCCGCCACGGAGATTCTCGATCAGCTGATCGCCGGTGACGGTAAGCCGCTGACCATGAACATCACCATCATTCCCGGATGGACGGTGGAGGATATAGCCGGCTATCTGGTTGAGCAGGATATCCTCAAAACAGAGGAAGAATTCCTTTCCGCCTGCAGGGATGCTGAAAGCTACAGCGGCTATTACTTCATCGAAGAGATGATGAAGACAGCGGACGCAGGCGATCGTCTTTATGCGCTGGAGGGATATCTCTCGCCCAATACCTACGAGATCTATACCAGCTCAAGCAGTGATACCATCATCAAGCGTCTGCTTTCCCAGACGGAGGCGGCTTATTCGCTCAGCTATGATGAGCGCGCGCAGGAACTGGGCATGACCATGGACGAGGTTTTCACGCTGGCTTCCATGATCGAGAAGGAAGCCAAGACGGCGGATTTCGCCAAGGTCAGCGCGGTTTTCCATAATCGTCTCAAGAAGGATATGACGCTGGGTTCGGACGTGACGATCAAGTATGTTTCCGGATCAGAGAAGATGGTGCTCTCCTCGGGCGATCTGAGTGTTGATTCTCCGTATAACACCTATCAGCGCAAGGGCCTTCCCATCGGTCCGATCTGCAATCCGTCGATGGGGGCAGTGGTTGCTGCGCTCTATCCGGATGAGCAGTACGTGGCGCAGAAATATCTCTATTTCTGTTCGAAGGATCCGGATTCCGGTGAGCTGTATTTCTCCAAAACGCAGCAGGAGCATGACGCGGCTGTGGCGATGTATCGCCCGCTGTGGGAGGAATACGACAGAAGCCGCGGACTGGGGCAGTAAGTGCTTGGAAAAAGAGGACAATTGGATGAAGAATATGCCGACGCTGCTTGCTCCTGCGGGCAGCATGAGGCCCTTTATGACGGCGCTGCGCTTTGGCGCAGACGCCGTTTATTGTGGGGCGAAAGAATACGGCCTGCGCGCGCAGGCCAGCAATTTTGATGAAGACCAGCTGGCCCAGGCCGTGCGCATGGCGCACGACGCTGGTGCGAAGGTGAACCTGACGCTCAATATCTTTGCTTTTGACAGCGATCTGGCGGGCATGGTGAAAACGGCGAAGATGGCGCATGAAATCGGCGTGGACGCGGCGATTGTTTCGGACATCGGCGCAATCAGCCGGATTGCGCGCGAGGTGCCAGGGCTGGACATCCATGTGAGCACGCAGGCGAACGTGACCAACAGCGAAACGGTGAGGGTGTATCAGATGCTTGGCGCGAAGCGCATCGTGCTGGCGCGGGAAATGACCTTTGAGCAGATCGAGGAAATGGCGCGCAGGATCGGCGATGAAATGGAGCTGGAAACATTCATCCATGGCGCGGTGTGCATGTCGCATTCCGGCCGCTGTATGCTCTCCAGTTTCCTCAATGGACGAAGCGCGAATCGCGGCGCGTGCTCTCAGCCCTGCCGCTGGACGTATACGCTCACCGAGCGCACAAGGCCCGACGAGCCGATGCCCATCGAGGAGGATGCGCGCGGCACGGCGATTCTC
>JAFQOY010000019.1 GCA_017412025.1 Clostridia bacterium
ACCATGCCGAATACGCCTTCGTGCAGGTATGAAAACGTCTGATCCGCTTTTCGCTCTGCAATCAGCCTGCGCACCGCCGTGGAGCTGATTCCTTCCATGCCTTCCGGTTGCCGGACGTGAATGAAAGACTGAGCATGGGGCGAAAGACGTATATCCTGCCCGATGAGCGTTTCTGTGTCCATGCCCTCGCGTGCAAAGAGCACGATGCCGAAATGCTCGAAAAAGTCTGTTTTCTCCGCCCAGCTGCCAATCAGCGGCAGCTTGTCCGCACCCGCGATGAAGAACAGCCTGGCTCCGGGATGCCGATCCTGAAGGAGCCGCATGGTGTCTTTGGTGTGCAGCAGCGGATTGAGGATCTCCAGATCGCAGACCCGCAGGCGCTCGCTTCTGCAGCACATCGCATGGAGCATGTCAAGGCGCGTCTGTTCATTCAGGCGGATATGATCCTCCGATTTGCGCATCTTCCTCTTCAGATACGCTTCCCCGACGGGGACAAAGACGCCTGCCTGCGCGCCGACCGCCGCAATGGCGGCTTCCATCAGCCGGAGATGGGCGATTGTGGGCGGATTGAAAGAACCGCCCATCACGACAATGCGCGCCTGATCTGCCGCAGCCATACGGCTCACCTCCTCCGTTTTCTGGATAATGGCTCTGCTTATGTCTCCTTGCATTGGATTTGATATGTTGTATTTTCAATGGGCAGCATGCGCGCTGCGGGCTTATGTCATCTGCACGGGCAGCATCTCGTCTCCGTCAAAGCGCAGCCTGTCGATGCACAGCATGCGGTGGCCGCGCTCCAGATCGCCGATGATGCGGCGGTGATAGACGATAAACCATTCGTCTGTGCCGGGGATATTGATGTAGCTGTTGTGCCCCGGGCCGTTGGCGATGCTGCTGGAATCAAGGATGGTTTTGCCTTTGGGCGAAATGATTAGCGGATTGTCAGACCGGCTGGCGCAGGCGCGGTAGGTTCCGTTGGTCCATCCGCCCTCAGACCACATGAAGTGGTATACGCCGTTGCGCTTGAGCATACACGGGCCTTCCACGTAGCCATCGGGCGTAATGGATTTAAAGAGGCTTCCGTCTTCGTGCGGGAGGAAGCCGTCCATGGTTTCATTCATGATGGCGGCATTGCAGTGCCGCCAGCCGCCGTAGTAAAGGTAAATCGTGCCGTCGTCGTCCTTGAACAGGTGGGCGTCGATGGGCTGCGCGCCGTGGATGAACCGGTCCACCAGCGTTTTTCCCGTATGGTTGACGAACGGGCCTGCGGGATGGTCGGCCACGGCAATTTCAAGCCCGCCTGTCTCGTCGTCGCTCTGAATGTCGTTGCTGGCAAAGATCAGATAGTATTTCCCGTCTTTGTCGATGATGGTGGGCGCCCATACTGCGCGGTGGATGTACGGGTAGCCGGACATGTCGATGATGTTTTCATGCTTCTCCCAGTGTACCAGATCGGCAGAGGAAAAGGCGGTCAGATTCATCTGATCTTCGTAGACGGAAAAGGACTGGGTGACATAGATCCAGAAGCGGCCCTCGTAATACCGGGCCTCAGGGTCGGCATACCAGCCGCTGACGATGGGATTCATGTTTGTTCCTCCTTTGGATACCGATGCTCCTCCTCCTCTGCAGACGCCCTGCGGCTAAATATGGCAGAGCCGGGCAGGGTATGCGGGAAAATGGGCGGAACAGAGAGTATACTGGACATATACAGATTATATTCGTTTTATTGTCCGGATGCAACATGAGAAATACATCTGGCGGGTGATGAACGGAAATCACAATCTGGTATGAAATAAAATTATGGTCAATGAGACAAAAATATGTTGACATGCCTCTGAAGATGCTGTATAATCTGATTGTGGTCAGGATGACCAGAATTAATATGAGGGGACAGAAACCGCATCGGAAGAACCGACTGAAAGAGAAGGTAAAGCCATATGTACAGCGGAATCGGCAGGATGGCTTACCCGCTCTGTCTGGTTCGTTCGGTGCTGCGAAGGCGCCCCTTCCATTGTGAAAAAGGAGGATGTAAGTCATGAGAGAATTCATCCGCAGCGAGCTTTCCGGCTGGAAAAAGACCGAGGTATTCTGGCTGCTTTCCGCCTGTGCCGTGATCTGGGGTCTTTCCATCTACTGGCAGGATACCGCGATGGGCATCATTTCTTCCGTCACCGGCGTTGCCTGTGTGGTGCTGACGGGAAAGGGAAAGCTGTCCGCTTATCTCTTTGGCCTGGTGAACAGCGTGCTGTATGCGATCATCTCCTTTCAGGCGGCGCTCTATGGCGAAACGCTGCTCAACGCGCTGTACTACGTACCGATGCAGTTTATCGGGTTCGCCCTGTGGAACAGGAACATGAACAGCGAAACGGCGGAGGTGAAGAAGCGCCGCATGAAGACCGGAACGTGGCTGGTGACGATTGCCGCAATCGGCGCTGTAACCTTCGCTTTCGGGCTTTTCCTGCGGCATGTGGGCGACGCCATGCCCTTTGTCGATGCCTTTACCACGGTTTGCTCTGTGGCTGCGATGCTGATTTCCGTGCTGATGTATGCCGAGCAGTGGTGGATCTGGGTGGCGGTGGATATCGTCAGCGTGTACATGTGGTGGAGAAACTTCAGCGTGGGCAATGACAACGCGGCCACGCTGCTGATGTGGGTGGTTTACCTGCTCAATGCTGTGATCATGCTGATCCGCTGGGAGAAGGAGGCGCGAAGAAATCATGAAGTATAATGTAGGCATGTACGGCGGATCCTTTGACCCGCTGCATCTGGGGCATATTTCGGATATCATCCGCGCGGCGGCGCAGTGCCGTGAGCTGTATGTGATGATCTCCTGGTGCGAGGGAAGGGAATCCACGAGCAAGGAGCTTCGCTACCGCTGGATCCTCAACAGCACGCGGCATCTGCCCAACGTGAAGATCCTGCTGGTGGAGGATAAGGCAGTATCCAAGGAGGAATACAACACCGATTACTACTGGGAAAAGGGGGCTCAGGACATCAAGAACCTGATCGGCAAGCCCATCGATGCGGTGTTCTGCGGCAGCGATTATCTGGGGACGGGGCGCTTTGAGAGCCTGTACTGCCCGGAGAGCGAAGTGGTCTATTTCGACCGGGCAGAAGTGCCGATCAGCTCCACGGATATCCGCCGCTGGGCGAGCGGACACTGGGATTATGTGCCTGCCGTATGCCGGGATTACTATGCGCGCAAGGTGCTGGTTGTGGGCAGCGAAAGCACCGGAAAGAGCACCCTTGTGCAGAATCTTGCGCTTGCCTACAACACCAGCTTTATCTCGGAAGTTGGACGGGACACCACGGAATACGCGGGGGGCGAGGACTTCATTCTCGCGGACGATCTGTATGAAAATCTGCTTCGCCAGCGCGTGAACCTGATGGATGCAGCCAAACGGAGCAACCGTCTGCTGTTTGCAGATACGGACGCACTGACCACGCTGTTTTATGCCCGATTCCTTCTGAAGGACGAAGCGGAACGCGACGCGGCGGAAAAGATGGCGGACGGTATCAACCGGATGACGCGGTGGGATATGGTGCTGTTTTTAAAGCCGGATGTGGAGTTTGTTCAGGACGGCACGCGCAATGAGCTGATCCGTGAGCAGAGGGAGACATTCAGCGGCATGCTCAGGCAGGTTTTTGCGGAGCACGGCGTGCCCTGCTTTGAGATCGGAGGCAGCTATCTGGACAGGTTTAATGCGGCGAAGGCGCTGATTGAAAGCGAACTGGGCGTCACGACGCGGTTCTGAAAACGGGCTGCATGGGCGATTCCTTTTCGCGACGGTCAAGCTTTTTCGCATGCGGGGGAGAAGGAGAATATTACATTTCAATGAATTAATCCACAAAGGCATTGTGGAAGGAGGGACACTCTGTTACAATACAGAGATCATAGGAAATACCCGGATGGGCGTTGGAGGAATACGATTATGAAGAGGCGTTTTACGCGGATGTTTGCGGCAGTTCTGATCTTTCTGCTGGGGGGCCTTCCGAGCGCATTCGCTCAGGCTGCCTGCCAGCACACTTCCATGCCGGGGTATGAAATGATCTGGTATGAGGGCTTTGAAGAAGCCGGTACGCCGGCTGGCTGGCAGACGCTCGATCTGGATGGAGATGGCTATAACTGGGCGTTTATGCAACATGACGATGTCTTGTGGGGCATGACATGTTTAAATATGCAGTGTGAAGGAGACGGACTGGCTATCTCCGCGTCATTCATAAATGAAACGATGACTGAGTTAACGCCGGATAACTGGCTGATTCTGCCTGTTCAGGATATTGGTAAGGATTATCATCTGACTTTCCGGGTTCAGGCACAGGATGATGATTATGCGAATGATTGTTTCGGTGTGTATGTTTCTGCCGACGTCGACCATCCGCTTGACACTTCGTCCTATGTGCAGTTGGGCGGCGACTATATGACGCCGGTCGATTATGAGACGATGGATATTGATTTGTCCGCATATGAAGGAGAGCGGGTTCTGATCGCAATCCGTCATTACAACTCTTACGATCAGTTTGTGATGGATTTCGACTGCTTTGCCATGTGGGGAAAGGAAGGATATACCGGCTCCGCTCCTGTTGGCGCTCTGCCCAGGACCGGCGACGACGCCAGCCTCGCGCTGTGGGTTTGCCTGCTGGCCGCTGCGGGCGTGGGAATGATTGCACGCAGGAGAAGAGAAGCGTAATTGATTCGCAAACGATACGCAGAAAACTTAAGCGTGTTGAGCGCGTGATGACACGGATGCGTTCAAGCATCGATCATGTATAGAATAAAAGCAGAGAGTCTTTGGCAGGATTCTCTGCTTTTCGTATTTATGCCAAAGCAATGCTAATGACGCGCTGCTGTGCTGATGTCCCCAAACGGTGATTATTTCAATCGTGCTGCAGTTTGCCTTCACTTAAGCGCTGAAGTCTGAAAACAAATTCATGCCGAGTCAGAACGGTTTCCTGAGGATTGCTCAGTCCCATTCGATGATCGATCCTCTTTCCGCGTATCGCAGCCAGATCGCTGCGGAAGCTCTCGTCCTGTTCATACACGGCAAGATACAGACGATCCAGAAGATGCTGATACGCCATGCTCCGGCGCTGAAAAGCCTGCCCCTTCCAATACAAAAGCTGATTTGTTTTCCATTCGTACTGGCTGCCGGCATGCTTTGCCCATCCGCCGGATAATGCGCAGATTTCCGCCTGCCTTTCAGGATCGGGACATTTGAAACTTTGCAGTACGCCTTCGACGGATCGGCACGCAATACCGTCAAAAACAAAATGACGTTCCGTGAAATTGCTTAACCTGCCTACAGCGCCGGACGCACGGCTTTTGATATCTGTTACGCTCTTGTCTGTAATATGCTGTTGGACGAATGCAGAAGTCTCTGCGCTTAACTGAGGGCATCCGCTGAAGGCTCCGTTTTCAATTTGAATATCGACATTTTCAAAGAACACGTCCCTGAGCGCAGTGCATCCGCTGAAAGCGCCGGACTTAATCTGCTGAATTCCCTGAGGGATCGTGATGCTTTTGATAGAAGTACAGCCTGCGAATGTATGGCTTTCAATGTTGCGGCGCAAACCTTTGGAAAGCCGGACGTCCGAGAGCTGCGCACAGCTTTGGAAGGCGCATGGATGAATCGACGCTACGGTATCCGGCAGATGGACGGCGCGAAGGCTGCTGCAATTGCGGAAGCAGCCGTTTCCCAGCCGTTTTATTCCATCGTGAAAGAAAAGGCTGGCAAGCGAGCTGCAGCCCTCAAATGCAGAGTCCCCGATTGTTTTGACAGCAGCGGGAAAGACAGCTTCGGTCAAGGAAGTGTTATTTTTAAAAGCATGGCTGCCGATGGTGGTGACAGTATCCGGAATACAGAGCCGTCCTGCGGGATTTTCTCTGCATGCCGTCAGTCTGCCATCTTCAATCACAAACACAATTCTTTCCCTCCTTTTTGCAGTGCTGAACCGTATCGGATGTGTATATGGCAACGAGATCAGTATACAGCAAATGGTATGAAAAATAAAGCGGATAACTCCATGAAGAATACGCTGCTTTGGGCTGGGTAGTTATGCCCGAGCGATGAAAGTATCGAGCTGCCAACCGTGCTGGATAAGGTACAATAAATTGCGCAAATTGAAAAAGACATAGTTTGCAAGCTCTGGTAGAATGAAAGTTGCGAGCGACCATTCTGAAAGGAGAGCAAACTATGTCTGAGAAGATTGTACAACTGAATGAAGAAGTAATCA
>JAFQOY010000161.1 GCA_017412025.1 Clostridia bacterium
ACATCATTCCCCTCTCCGTCCAGGAAACGCCGGATTTCGGTCCGCTGGGCCGCGCCATTGCAGGCGTAGCGCTCATCTATGCGATTGGCGCGTTCTCCTCGTGGCTGCAGAATTACACCATGATCTTCGTCACGCAGGGCACGCTGCGCAACCTGCGCCTGAAGGTCTATGAGAAGATGCAGCGCCTTCCGATCAAATACTTCGATACGCACGCGCACGGCGATATCATGAGCGTATACACCAACGACATCGACACCATGCGCCAGATGGTGTCCCAGTCGCTGACACAGCTCATTACCAGCGTGGTGACGATTGTCAGCGTGCTGGTTTCCATGATTATCCTCAGCGTGCCGCTGACGCTGGTCACGCTGGTGATGGTCGCGCTGATGCTGTTCATTTCCATGGGCCGCATGGCAAAGTCCGGCAGCTATTTTATCCAGCAGCAGCAGGCGCTGGGCAAAATGAACGGCTACATCGAAGAGATGATGGACGGACAGAAGGTCGTCAAGGTCTTCTGTCATGAGGACAAGACGCTGGAGGAATTCTCGGCGCTCAACGAGGGCCTGCGCGCGGCGTCCTGCGCGGCCAACAGCATTTCCGGCACGATCATGCCGGTCAACATCGCCATCGGCAACCTGAGCTATGTGCTGTGCGCGATTGCCGGCGGCCTGCTCGCGGTGAACGGCTATATGGGGCTGACCATCGGCATGCTGGTTTCCTTCCTCACGCTCAACAAGAGCTTCGGCCAGCCGATCAATCAGGTTTCCCAGCAGGCGAATTCCATCGTCATGGCGCTGGCGGGCGCGGAGCGCGTGTTTGAACTGCTCGACGAGGAGCCGGAAACGGACGAGGGCTATGTGACGCTGGTCAACGTCAGGAAATACAGCGACGGCGACATCCACGAATGTGACGAGCGCACGGGCCTTTGGGCATGGAAGCATACGCACAGGGCGACGGGCGAGACGGAGTATATCGAGCTGAAGGGCGATATCGTCATGGACGGCGTGGACTTCGGCTATACGGACGAAAAGATGGTGCTGCACGACATCAAGCTCTATGCGACGCCGGGGCAGAAGATCGCCTTCGTCGGCTCCACAGGCGCCGGCAAGACGACCATTACCAACCTGATCAACAGGTTCTACGATATTCAGGATGGCAAAATCCGCTACGACGGCATCAACATCACCAAGATCAAGAAGGACGATTTGAGAAGGTCGCTGGGCGTGGTTCTTCAGGATACGCATCTGTTCACCGGCACGGTCATGGAGAATATCCGCTACGGACGGCTCGATGCATCGGACGCGGACTGTATCGCCGCGGCGAAGCTCGCCAATGCGCATGGATTCATTTCCCGCCTGCCGGACGGCTACGACACCATGCTCACCGGGGACGGCGCGAACCTTTCGCAGGGACAGCGCCAGCTTCTGTCCATCGCCCGCGCGGCCGTCGCCGATCCGCCCGTTCTGATCCTCGACGAGGCGACCTCCTCCATCGACACCCGCACGGAGAAGCTCGTTCAGGAGGGCATGGATAAGCTGATGAAAGGCAGAACGACGTTCGTCATCGCGCATCGCCTTTCCACGGTCCGAAACAGCGACTGCATCATGGTGCTCGAGCAGGGCCGCATCATCGAACGCGGCACGCACGACGAGCTGATCGAGGCCAGGGGCAAATACTATCAGCTTTACACCGGCGATTTCGCCGCGAACGCATAAGCGCGCAGAGAAAGAAGTACGGAAATCCGATCCAAAATCCATACAAAAAAGAACGATTGATTCAGAATCGTTCTTTTTGTATGGATAAAAACTTCCGGTTATATGAATGAAAATTTTCGACTTCGCCGGGAGATAAAGATTTCTTTGTAAAAAATGCAGAATGGGCTATGAAAAACACGGAGCATCAGATAGAATATAGACGCTGTTTTTATACAGTACTTTTTCTGATGGCAAAATAGATTGATAAAGCCGGGCAGGAAAACGCATGAACCCCAATAATGATCTGCTGAAGAAAGGAATGAACTGCTGTGCTCGAAAGAGTCTTTAAGCTCTCCGCACACAAAACCAACGTGAAGACCGAGGTCATGGCCGGCGTCACGACGTTTATGACGATGGCCTATATCCTCGCGGTCAATCCGAGCATCCTCAGCGCCGCGGGCATGGACCCGACTGCTGTGCTCCTGGCGACGGCCATCGCTTCCTTCATCGGCACCGCTTGTATGGCGATGCTGGCGAATCTGCCGTTCGTGCTCTCCGCCGGCATGGGCCTGAACGCCTATCTGGCCTATACCGTCGTCCTCGGCTATGGCTACAGCTGGCAGGTTGCGCTGCTGGCCGTTTTCGTCGAGGGCCTTATCTTCATCGCCATGTCCCTGACCAACATCCGCGAGGCGATTTTCAATGCCATTCCGCTCTCGCTCAAGCGCGGCGTTTCCGTGGGCATCGGACTTTTCATCGCGTTCATCGGCCTGCAGAATGCCGGTCTTGCGGTCGATTCCTCCACGCTGGTGACCATCACCAGCTTCACCGAGAATTTCCATACCTCCGGCGTGTGCGCGCTGCTGGCGCTTGTCGGCCTGTTCATCACCGCCGTGCTCTATGCAAAGCGCGTGAGCGGCTCCATCCTGCTGGGCATCCTGGCGACCTGGATGATTGGCATGCTCTGCCAGGCGGCAGGCGTCTATGTGCCGGATCCGGCTGCGGGCTATTACACCCTCTTCCCGGAGATGGGCTTCACCGATTTCAGCAGGCTGGGCCTGACCTTCGGCGAGTGCTTCAATTTCGATTTCAGCACCGTGGGCATTTTCAATTTCGTGGTCATCATCCTCTCCTTCCTCTTTGTCGATATCTTTGATACCCTCGGCACGCTGATCGGCGTGGCGACCAAGGCGGACATGCTCGATAAGGAAGGACGTCTGCCGGGCATCAAGCCTGCGCTGCTTTCCGATGCGATCGCCACGACTGCGGGCGCCGTGCTGGGCACCTCGACGGTCACGACGTTTGTCGAATCCGCCTCCGGCGTGGCCGCCGGCGGACGCACGGGCCTGACCGCGATGGTGTCCGCGCTCCTGTTCCTCGCGTCCATGTTCTTCGCGCCGATCTTCACCGCCATCCCGTCGTTTGCGACCGCGCCGGCGCTGCTGATGGTCGGCTTCCTGATGGTTTCCACCGTCAATAAGATCCACTTTGACGAAAATAATCTGGAGGAATCCATTCCCGCCTATCTGACCATTCTCGCGATGCCGCTGTTCTACAGCATCTCTGAGGGCATTGCGCTGGGCGTGATTTCCTACGTCCTTCTGCATGCGGCCACGGGCAAGGGAAAGAAGGTCGCCCCGCTGATGTATGTGCTGGCGGTGCTCTTCGTGCTCAAGTACATGTTCCTGTAATCCGATCATCCAACAAGGCAAAAACAAAAAGCGGTTTTCCGGAAGCTATCCGGAAAACCGCTTTCTTTGTAAGATGATGTTGATGATCAGGGCGGAGCAGAGCCCCGCCCCTACACCCATCGTACATTTGCAGCTTTGTAGGGGAGGGGCTCTGCTCCTCCCTGATTAAGCAAAACGCCTATTCGTAGTCAGCGGGCAATCAGCTGAGCCTGAGGAACTCAAGCAGCTTCTTTTCATCCGTGTTGAGGATCAGACGCTCATCAAAGCCATATGCCCTGATGAGCGACAGCGCGTCGTCCACCCTGCCCACCGCGCTGGGGTCGTGCGCGTCGGAATTGACGATCACCGGCACGCGGTATTTTTCGCAGCATTCGAGCATCATGCGGTAGTTTTCCCGGGCGTTGACGCGGAAGGAGGATGCAGACAGCGAGCTGTTGTTGACCTCCAGCGCGACGCCGTTGTCCCGTGCGCCGCGGCAGAGCAGGTCGTAGTCCATGGGCGTCCTGTCGTCGTCGGGATGGGAGATGAAGCGCAC
>JAFQOY010000162.1 GCA_017412025.1 Clostridia bacterium
ACGGCCAGAAAATGATATAGGAAGCGGCTTGCAGCCGCTCCTCGCACCGCGCATGTCGCTGCTGCGGATTTCATATGAAGGGGCTGCAGCCCCTTCATGCATCCCCAAAGTTTAAAACAGACTTTATTGATAATCTGAGGGAGCCGGACGGCTCCCTTTTGGCGTTCGGAAATTCGTCTGAAGATTCATCCTGCATTCATATCCATCTGTTATCATTTGTGATACAATATGGAGAAAGAGGGTGATGGGATGAGACTGCTGATTGCAGAGGACGACCGCATGACGGCGGACACGCTGGCCAGGCGGCTGCGGGAGGAACACTATGCGGTGGACGTATGCCACAGCGGAACAGATGCGCTGGATTACCTGACCGGAGCGGACTATGACGTGGCGGTGCTGGATATCATGATGCCCGGAATCGATGGTGTTGAGGCGCTGCGCAGGGCGCGCGCAGCTGGCGTACATACGCCTGTGCTGCTGCTGACGGCGCGGGACGCGGTGAGCGACCGTGTCGGCGGGCTCAATGCCGGCGCGGATGATTACCTGGTGAAGCCCTTTGCCTATGAGGAGCTGAGCGCGAGGCTGCGCGTGCTGACCCGCAGAACGAGACAGACAAGCAACCGGTTTGAACTGGCGGATCTGACGGTTGACTGCGACAGCCGCAGCGTGCGGCGCGCGGGAGAGGAGATTGCGCTGACGAGCAGGGAGTTTGCGCTGCTTGAATACATGATCCGCAACAAGGGATGCGTGCTTTCGCGGTCGCAGATTCTTGAGCATGTGTGGAGCTATGATTATGAGGGCGCGTCCAACATGATTGACGTGTACATCCGCAGCCTGAGAAAGAAGATCGACGAGGGACGCGCAGTGAAGCTGATTCACACGGTGCGTTATGCGGGCTATGTCCTGCGGGAGGGCATATGAAAAAGACGCCGGTGTTGTCGATTAAAACGCGCATCACGCTCTGGTATGCTGCGCTGCTGGTGTCCATCTGCGCAGCGGCGCTGTTTGTGCTGGCCGCCGTGTCGGAGCGGGCTGCGGACAAATACTGCCGCGACGCGCTCCTGAGCGCTGCTTCAGTGATCATCGACGAGCTGGATATTGACGAGGGACGCGTTGAGATCGATTCGGATATTGACGAGGTGCCGGGCGTATATGCGTCCCTGTTTGCGCTTGACGGAAGCCTGCTCTACGGGCGGGACAGGGCGGAGCTGCCGTTTGAAGAGGGAAGGATCACGGAGGTGCGGATCAGGGAGGATGGCTGGTATGTGTACGACGTCCTTCTGACCGTGCCCAACAGGGAGGACGTGTGGCTGAGGCTGTACATGTCATCCAACGTGCAGGAAAGCGCGGCGCGGACGGTGCTGGCAAGCGGCGCATGGCTGCTGCCGCTGCTGGCTCTGCTTGCGCTTGCAGGGGGCCATGTGCTCACGGTGAAGGCGTTCCGCCCGGTGAAGGAGATGGGCGCGCTGGCTGCGTCTATTGCCGGCGGAAGCGATCTGTCGCGCCGCATCCCCTTTGGAGGCGGAAGCGCGGACGAGCTGCACGATCTCGCGGATACGTTCAATGCGATGCTTGGCAGGCTTGAGGCGGCGTTCCTGCGCGAGAGCCGCTTTGCGTCCGACGCGGCGCATGAGCTGCGTACGCCGCTCAATGCTATCCGCACGCAGGGCGAATATGCGCTCAGCCGTGAAGACGCAGAGGAGAAGGACGAGGCGATCGGCAGGATGCTTGAAAAGAGCGGAGAAATGCATGCGCTGGTCGATCAGCTGCTGCTGATTGCACGGATGGATGCAGGCGAAATGCGCATGGAGGAGACAATCGAGCTGAAGGTATTGATTGAGCGCATTGCTGAGGATATGGAGCCGGTTGCGCTGGAGCGCGGCATGGATATAGCCGCAAAGCTCGTGCCGTGCACGGTGATTGGAAACCGCGCGATGCTCTCGCGTGCTGTGATCAACCTGATGGACAACGCCATCCGATACGGAAAGGAAGGCGGATGCGTTCGGGTGACGACGAATATGGAAGCGGACGCCGTCGTGATTGCCGTTGAGGATGATGGAGACGGCATGAGCGGGGAGGAAATGGCGCATGCGTTTGAGCGGTTCTGGCGGGCGGACAGCGCCCGAAGCAGCGCTGGTACGGGCATCGGGCTGTCGATTGTGCAGTCCGCCGCGCACGCGCATGGCGGAGAGGCTTCCGTTTCGCGCGCGCCGGGGGGCGGCTGCGTGTTTGAAATCCGCCTGCCGCTGTAAAAACGGCCGGTGTGAGGGAACGATCGCTTAAAAGCAGGCGCATCGCTTTGTGATGCGGGCAGGAGCGGAAGAATTTTCATTTTCTTCCGCTTTTTTCATTTCAGATTCATCTTGGCGGCGTATGATCATGCCATCGGAAGAGAAAAGAGCGCGGCAGGCAGAAAGGCAGGGCGCGCTGAGAACAAAAGGATTCCCATCCATATCTGACGATCAAGGAGGATACGAATATGACGAGACTGTGGGTTATGCTGATGCTGGTTCTTTCGCTGCTGGTGTTTGCGGCGGAGAGCGTATACGCGATGGAACTGGATGCGCCGGAGCTGCAGGCGCCGCTGGCTGCGCTGAAGGTGAGCATGCCGGAAGCGCAGGTGAACTATGCGATTAAAACGCGCGATGATGGACGCGAGAGCTGGGAGCTGTTTTTTAAGCAGAACAACGCGCTGGGTGTATGCAAAATTCCGGTGGACAGCAACACCATCCGGAAGGTGGAACTCTATGACCGCGGAACGGAAGACGCGCTCACGGCGGATCTGGCGATGGAAAAGCTGAGAAAGGAAAAGGGTGAAATGACGGTGCTCGATCTTGAGCTTGACTGGGACGACGGCAGGCTGTACTATGAGGGCGAAGCGAAGGTCGGCGACAGGCGCTACGAGTTTGAAATGACCGCAGACGGCAGGATCATCGAGTGGGAAAGAGACTGATTAAAAAAGTGCATAAAGAATCCGCCACGCATCCGTGGCGGATTCTTGGCGTGTCGACAGAGAGCGCTTAAGCACTCCCTCAGTCTGCCTTCGGCATCCAGCTCCCTCAAGAGGGAGCCTCTAACGAAACTTATCAGAAATAAATGAATCTTGTTACGATAAGCTAATTTGCTGCCTCCCTCTTGAGGGAGGGGGACCATCCGAAGGATGGTGGAAGGAGTATTCAAAGGAACTCAAACAGAAAAATGATTTATGCCAACAATCAGAAAATCCGCCACGCAGTCGTGGCGGATTCTTTGTGCACTTCGGGATTATTCGGCTGCGCCCAGCAGCATGACCTCGCCCACGAGGCTTTCGCCGGAGAAGAAAAGCTCAAGCGAGGTGATTTCGGTCGGCTCAAAGCTCAGGCAGACAAATTCGCCGGGTTTTGCCGGATCGCAGACGAGCGTAAAGTCCGCCGTCAGACTGCCGTTGACAATCGCCTGGCCGCTGATGGATGCGCCCTGCGCGGGATAGATGATGAGCATGTCGCCCGTCACCGGCGTATCCCACGTGAAGGCAGCCGCACTGCCGGTGAACGTATAGGCCTGCGAGGCGGCGCTCTGGCAGGTATCGCCGTCGGTCAGCAGCCGTACATTTTCGTCGGAAGAGGATGCGGCGGCCATATGATTGACAAGCCCCAGATCATCAAGCGGGCGCAGCTGGGGAGTGAGGGTCGGGCCGTTGATGTAGGCCGTGCCGTCGGCGTGGAAACCGACGCGGTCGATATTCAGCTGGCGGTTTCCGCTGGGCGCCTGCGGATAGGTGTGCGTGTGATAGGAGGTAAAGATTTCGTCGCCGACGGTGAAGAAGCTGTTGTGGCCGGGGCCGGAGACGATCACCTTGTCGGAAGTCTCAACGTAATTGAGGATGGGGTTGTTCGCCTGCTTGACGTACGGCCCCATCGGATGATCGGCAACGGCGACGCCGAGGCTGTATTCCTTGGAGGCGTAGTAATTGGCGCTGTAGAAGAGGTAGTACTTTCCGCCGTGCTTGAGTACGGCAGGCCCTTCGTTCCAGCGGTAGTCGCCGGAGACGAGCTCCCACGCCGCATCGGGCTGCGTGAGCAGGACGGGTTCTCCGACGGCGGAGAGCAGGTCCGGCGCGAGCTGAACGCCGTAGAGATGGCTTTCGTGGTTGCTGCCCACGACGTTTTCCGAACAGTCGCGGGAATAGATCATGTACGGCGTGCCGTTGTCGTCATAGACAAGCGTGCCGTCGATGACCGCATAGCCAAAGTCAAACAGCGGGCCGCCGATAGCGTCTTCGTACGGTCCCTGGGGCGTATCGGACACGGCGACGCCCATGCGCAGGCTGCCGGTCTCCTTCTGCCTGCCGGTGAAGAACATGTAATACCGGCCGTTGACGGCATAAACCTCCGGCGCCCAGTAATCGCCGGAAACCCACTGGATCTTTTTGACAGCCTTTTCCTTGGTGAAGGCTGTCAGGTCTGCGCTGCGCCAGACGTTGAAGCCGATGGTGCCGCCGGTGGCAAACGTGAAGTACTCTCCGTCAGCCTTGAGTACGTGCGGATCGCCGATGTCCTTGACGGCGCGGGGATTGGCGGCAAAACGCGACGCATCCGTCTGCGTAAGGGGAAGCGGCTGCGCAGCGGCGGAAACGGCGCCGAGAAGCAGAAGGGAAAGCGTCAGAATCAGAATTCTTTTGAGCATGGGAAAAGCTCCTTTCCGTGGTGTGTCTGTAACAGGTGCTTCATATGGACTCATTATACAGGATGCGCTGCGGCAATACAAGGATGAAGGGAGGAAGTATACGCGGCGATGGGCGCGGAAAAAGGCATTCGGCGTTATAATTGCTTGATATGACCCTGATTATTGATGACAAGCGCGAAATCTGTGGTATAATGGGTTCATCTTTTCAGTACGCAGGAGGTCATGACCATGGACTACCGTACATATCTGCGCTATACGCCCGACGCAAAGGGCAACTTTGGCGAATACGGCGGCGCGGTGCTGCCCGACGAGCTGAAGGCTGCTTTTGCCGAGATCACCGAGGCTTATCAGACAATCTGCCACAGCGCGCAGTTCATCAATGAGCTGCGCAGAATCCGCAAGGATTTTCAGGGCCGACCCACGCCGGTGTATCACTGCGAGCGCCTTTCTCGCGTGGTGGGCGGCGCGCAGATCTATATCAAGCGCGAGGATCTCAACCATACCGGCGCGCACAAGCTCAACCACTGCATGGGCGAGGGACTTCTGGCCAAGTACATGGGCAAGAAGAAGCTCATCGCGGAGACGGGCGCAGGCCAGCACGGCGTTGCGCTGGCGACGGCGGCGGCGTTCTTCGGCCTGGAGTGTGAGATTCACATGGGCACGGTGGATATCGCCAAGCAGGCGCCCAACGTCACCCGTATGAAGATCCTCGGCGCCAAGGTTGTGCCGGTCACGCACGGCCTGCAGACGCTCAAGGAGGCAGTCGATTCCGCGTTCGAGGCGTATGCCCGCGATTATAAGGACGCCATTTACTGCATCGGCAGCGTTCTGGGCCCGCATCCCTTCCCGCTGATGGTCCGCGATTTTCAGATGGTCATCGGCTCGGAGATGCGCGACCAGTTCAAGGAAATGACGGGTCTTGAGCCGGACGCCGTCTGCGCGTGCGTCGGCGGCGGCAGTAACTCCATCGGCACGTTTGTTCCGTTCCTGGATTCCACGACCGATCTTTACGGCGTGGAGCCCTTGGGCAAGGGCGATAAGCTGGGCGACCACGCCGCGTCGATGAAGTACGGCACGCCGGGCGTGATGCATGGCTTTAAGAGCATCATGCTCAAGGATGAGAACGGCGAGCCGGCGCCGGTGTATTCCATCGCCAGCGGTCTGGATTATCCGTCCGTCGGCCCGGAGCATGCGTATCTGCATGATCTCGGCCGCGTGAAGTATGAATCCGTGACCGACGAAGAGGCTGTGCAGGCGTTCTATGCGCTCAGCCGCTATGAGGGCATCATTCCGGCGCTGGAGAGCGCACATGCCGTTGCCTTTGCCATGCGCAAGGCGAAGGAGATGAAGACGGGTTCCATCCTCGCCACGCTCAGCGGACGCGGCGACAAGGATATCGACTACGTCGTGGAGCACTACGGTTACGGCGAGCAGTTCGGTTTCTGATACCGGACCGGAAAAAGCACATGAATCCATCGGGCAGACGCCCGGTGGATTTTTTGGTTTCGCCGCGCACGAAGGATATTTCAGATTTTTTGGAAGAATTTTATCAGAGGTGATTGAAAAAGAGCGCGCAAAACGGTATGATCAGAACAAAGAAAACGGGAACCGTCTGTCAAAGGGACAAAATAATGACACAATGGCAGAAAAAGGGGGATACGGTATGCAGATGCATCAGCTGGATTTGCGCCTGCGCCGCATGATTGAGGCGCTGCGCGGGATGATCGTGCGCAGGGAAGAGGCAATCGGCGGCATTCTGGCTGCCGTTCGCGGCAGCGGGGAGATGCGGCCGTTTGAAAACGGCGCATCCTGGGGGCATGACCGCGCGCATGATTGGATGGACTTCCGCTTCACGGCAACAGTGCCTGAGGATTATAGCGGAAAGCCGGTCGTATCGATGACAACTGGCCGCGAGGGACAGTGGGAGGCCGTCAATCCGCAGTTCGTCGTCTGGGTCAACGGGCGTATCGAGCAGGCCTTTGACACGCGGCATACCACGCTGACCCTTTCTGAAAGGGCGGAGCCGGGAAGGCAGTATGAAATCCTGCTGCAGGGCTACGCCAACTGCGAGTGGCCGAACCATGGCCCGCGCAACCTGACGCCGCCGGTGCTGAAGCTGACGCTGCAGGACGTATGCACGGACGTGGAGCAGCTGGTGTATGATCTTGACGTTATCTATCAGGCGGTGCTGCTTGAAAGCGAGGGCGGCCGCCGCAGGGAGACGGCGCTGTATACCGTCAGCGATGCGCTCAATCTGCTGGATCTGCGCAATCCACACAGCGAGGCGTTCCATGCATCCGTTGCGGCGGCCAGGGAATACCTGCGCGCGCACTACTATGCGCCGCTGGCGGATATCACGCCGGAGGCCTATGCCGATATCATCGGTCATACGCACATCGACGTCGCATGGCTGTGGGATCTGTATCAGACCAGACACAAGGCGGTGCGCTCTTTTGCCACGATGCTGCACCTGATGGAGCGGTATCCGGAGTTTAAGTTCATGTCCTCTCAGGCGCAGCTGTATCAGTTCGTCAAGGAGGATCAGCCAGAGCTCTTTGAGCGCATCCGGCAGGCCGTGGCAGACGGCCGCTGGGAGCCGGAGGGCGGCATGTGGGTGGAGGCGGACTGCAACGTATCCGGCGGCGAGTCGCTGGTGCGCCAGTTCCTCTACGGCAACGAGTTTTTTGAAAAGGAATTCGGCAGACGTTCGAAGATTCTCTGGCTGCCGGACGTCTTTGGCTACAGCGCCGCGCTGCCGCAGATTCTCAAAAAGAGCGGCGTCGACTATTTCATGACCAGCAAGCTCTCCTGGAGCGAATACAATCTTTCGCCGTATGACACCTTCATGTGGAAGGGCATCGACGGCAGCGAGGTGCTCACACACTTTACGCCTGCGCGCGATTATGCCGGCGGCGGAAACTATGAAAAGCATGAGGATCTGGCGTACTTCACGACCTACAACGCGATGATCAATCCGTCCCAGATCAAGGGCGGATGGCAGCGCTTCCAGCAGAAGGGCGTGGACAATCATTTCCTGGTCAGCTATGGCTACGGCGACGGCGGCGGCGGACCGACGGAATGGATGCTTGAAAACGCGCGCAGGATGAAGCATCCGGTGCAGGGATTGCCGGCTGTTTCTCAGGAGTTCCCGTCCGAATTCTTTCAAAAGCTTGAAAAGCGCGTGTCGGGCAGCAAGCGGCTGCCCAAATGGTCGGGTGAATTGTACCTTGAGTACCATCGCGGCACGTATACGGCGATGGCGCGCAACAAGCGCAGCAACCGCCTGACGGAAGTCGCCCTGCGGGAGACGGAGCTCTGGCGCGAATATGCGCGCAGACAGACGGGATTGGCATATCCCAACGATCAGCTGCGCAGCATCTGGAGGCGCATGCTGACGCTGCAGTTCCACGACATTCTGCCCGGTTCCTCCATCGGCAAGGTGTATGAGGATTCCCGGGAGATTTACGCGCAGCTGGAAAAGGAAATCGGCGCGCTGAAAAATGAGGCGCTTGCCGCGCTCTCTGAAAACCTTGCCGGCGACGTGCTGCTGTATAATTCCCTCTCTCGCGTGCGGGATGATATCGTCTGGTTTGACGCGCCGCAGGGCGTGTGCGCCATACGGGACGCGCAGGGGAATGTATTCCCCGTACAGCATGAGGGGGGAAGGGCCTGCGCCTATGTGCGCGGTATGACGCCGATGGGCGCGACGCCCGTGTGGTATATCTATGGCAATGCGCAGGAGAGCGGCGTTGCGGCGGATACGATGCGGTTTGACACGCCGTACTTTGCAGGCGAATTTGACGGAGCGATGCGCATTGTCTCGCTGGTGGATAAGCGCTGCGGAAGGCAGCTGGTTAAAGAGGGACAGGCGCTCAACCGGATTGTCTGCTATGAAAACAGGCCGCACAATTACGACGCATGGGATATCAACATCTATTACGACGAGCGCAGCTGGGATGTTGACGAACTGGTGAGCGCGCAGGTGGTTGCCTGCGGCCCGGTATTTGCGAAGATCCGGTGCGAATACCGCTGCAGCCTCTCGAAGATCGTGCAGCATATCGTCCTTTACCGCGACGTCGAGCGCATCGACTTTGAGACGTATGTCGACTGGAAGGAACCGCACTGCATGCTCAAGGCGCATTTTCCGGCGGATGTGTTTTACAATGAAGCGACGTATGATATCCAGTTCGGCAACGTGCGCAGGCCGACTCACCGCAATACATCCTGGGACGCCGCGCGCTTTGAGGTCTGCGCGCACAAGTGGATGGACGTGTCGGAGGCGGACTACGGTTTTGCGCTGATGAACGACTGTAAATACGGCCACAGCGCGGATGAAAACGGCATTGCGCTGACGCTGCTCAAGGGCTCGACAGAACCCAATCCCACGGCGGATCAGGAGGAGCATGTGTTCACCTATTCGATCATGCCGCACGGGGGAGACTGGCGCGGCGCAGACGTGCCGCAGATGGCATACAGGCTGAACATGCCCGTCACGGCGGTGAAGGGAAGCGGCGCGCAGGGCTTGCCGGGCGTATTTGTGCGCACAGACTGTCCGGGCGTGATGGTGGAGAGCGTCAAGCGCGCGCTTGACCAGGAGGCGACGGTGATCCGGCTGTATGAATGCTTCGGCCGACGCGTGCAGGTGAAGCTTGAACTGGGCTTTGAGGCGAAGGAAGTATGGACGGCCTCGATGATGGAAGACCGGATTGAACAGATACAGATTCAGGACGGCGCTGTGAATCTGTATGTGAAGCCCTATGAGATTGTGACGCTGCTGATCAGATGACGGAGGGAAATATGAACGATATCCGAGGTAAGCACATGGAGCTGAGTATCGACGAGCCGGACGAGCTGTACCGGATTGCGCACGCGCTGGCTTCGCCTGTGCGCATCAGGATCATGCGCGCGCTGAGCGAAAAGACCATGAACGTGGGCGAACTGGCTCAGAAGCTGGACGTCCCGATGTCCTCCGCCGCGCTGGCGGTGAAGACGCTGGAGGAGGCGGGACTGATCCGCACCGAAGTGCAGCCGGGCGCGCGCGGCGCGATGAAGATCTGCAGCCGTAAGACGGACACGATGGCTATTTCACTGATGCCGGTTGAAACATACAACACCAACGTTCTGACGATGCAGATGCCCATCGGCGGATATTCCGCGGCGGAGGGCATTGGACCCACATGCGGAATTGTCGGCGATACGGGCTATATCTGCGATATGGACGATCCGAGCGGCTTTTATGTCCCGGGGCGCTTTGGCGCGCAGCTGATCTGGTTCCGGCAGGGCGCGCTGGAATACCGTTTTTCCTATCAGCAGATGGACAAGATGGAAGTTGAATGGCTTGAGATTTCCTTTGAAGCCTGCTCGGAGGCGCCGATGCACCGCGATCCGTGGAAGAGCGATATCGCCGTATGGATCAATGGAAAGTGCCTCGGCCTGTGGACCTCCCCGTGCGACTGCGGCGGCAGGCACGGAAGGCTGACGCCCGCGTGGTGGCCGGAACTCAACAGCCAGTATGGCTTTCTCAAGGCATGGCGCGTAACGGACGAGGGAAGCTTCGTGGAAAATGAGCGCGTGAGCGACGTGAATATTGCGCAGCTGGACCTTGAACACTGCGGGCATATTGCACTGCGCATCGGCGTGAACGTGGATTCGCAGAACGTGGGCGGTCTGAATCTCTTTGGCGAGCAGTTCGGCGATCATCCGCAGGGCATCGTTCTGCGCGTAGGATACAGAATCCGAAACGGGCAGGAGGGAAGCCGGGATGAATAGCTGAAAAATAGATTCAGATAATTTGGAGTGAAAACGAGAAAGACTATGAGTTTTGTGTAATGTATAAAAAAGGTTGACATGAAGTTCCGGCGTTGATATACTTAGTGTGTCAAATTCGTTGGAACTTTTTTGTGTATTGTGGCGGCGGAGCCAAAATGCAAAAAGTCTTTTTGAAAAGCTGGCCAGCTTTTATGTTCCAAGATGATTGGAACATAAAGCGGACTTCTCTACAAAAATCTCATATTGATTTCAGGAGGACAGACCTATGTGCGCTGAGAAGCTGAGCGTGATTCCGAGGCCGGAACATCCAAGACCTGATTTTGTCCGAGAGACCTTCTATAATCTCAACGGCGTGTGGCAGTTTGCCTTTGACGATCGGAACGAGGGCGTCAAAAGCGGCTGGATGAAGCCGGGCACGGAGCTCCCGCTTGAGATTATGGTTCCCTTTGCTTACCAGACCAAGGCGAGCGGCCTTGGCCCGACGGATGAGATTCATCCGGTAATCTGGTATCGACGCAGCTTCATCGTGCCGCAGGAGATGCAGGGAAAGCGCGTGCTGCTGCGCTTTGGCGCGGTGGACTTTGAGTGCGCCGTGTATGTCAACGGCCAGCAGGTCGGTACGCACAGGGGCGGCTATACGCCGTTCGCCTTTGATATCACCGATTTCCTGGCCGATGGCGAAAATGATCTGTGCCTGCGCGTGCAGGATGATCCGGACTGCACCCAGCCGCGCGGCAAGCAGTACTGGGCGAAGGGCCTGATGGGCTGCTGGTATACGCCGGTCTCCGGCATCTGGCAGACTGTGTATCTGGAGGCCGTGGGCGAGTATGGCGTCAAGTACATCCATGTGACGCCGGACATCGACAACCACATGTTTACTGCCGAGATTGCGCTGGATAAGCGCCCGGTCGAGCCGCTTGACCTTGAGCTGACGGTGACCTTTGAAGGGAAGCTCAAGCGCAAGGTGACGGTCAACTGCGAGGACCGCATCACCCGTGTGCCGGTGGATCTGATCGTCAAGGCCGATCTGGATCCGGTCTACATCTGGCAGCCGGGCACCCCGTTCCTGTACGATCTGAAGGTTCGCGTCCTGAAGAGCGGCGAAGCGGTTGATGCCGTTGATACCTATTTCGGCATGCGCAAGGTCGAGGTCAAGGAAGGCAAGGTCTACCTCAACAACAATCCGCTGTATCAGCGTCTGATTCTGGATCAGGGCTACTGGCCGGACAGCAACATCACCCCGCCCAGCGACGAGGCGATCAGGCTGGATCTGCAGTACACGCTGGACTTTGGCTACAACGGCGCGCGCAAGCACCAGAAGCTCGAGGATCCGCGCTATTACTACTGGGCGGACAAGATGGGCGTGCTGGTCTGGGGCGAGCTTCCGAGCCCGTACGACTACACCGACGATACCGTCAGGAACCTGGCCGATACGATGCTGGAGTTCATTGACCGTGATTTCAACCATCCCTCCATCATCTGCTGGGTGCCGCTCAACGAGAGCTGGGGTGTGCGCAATATCTACACCGATAAGCGCCAGCAGAGCGCCGGCCGCATGCTCTATCACATGACCAAGGCTGCCGACGGCACGCGCCTGTGCTCCAGCAACGACGGCTGGGAGCAGGTGACCACCGACATCTGCGCGCTGCATGATTACGCGGCGGAGAAGGAAGTCATGGCGGCGCACTTTGCCGACCGCAAGGAAGTGGAAACCCATTCCTGCGACTGGCGCGCGGCGTTTGCGCAGGGCGAGACGCCCACGGGCAAGGAGGCCTTCATGGTCACCGAGTACGGCGGCATCGCCTTCCAGAACATCGGCATTCAGGGCGAGATGGGCGGCATGCAGACCTGGGGCTACGGCAACAAGATGAGCGACGAGGAATCGTTCTTTGAGCGCTTCAAGGGCGTGACCGACGCGATCCGTGAGATCCCGTACTGCCAGGGCTACTGCTACACGCAGCTGACCGACGTCATGCAGGAGATCAACGGCGTGCTTTCTCCGGAGCGCAAGCCGAAGATCGACGTGGCCCGCTTCAAGGCGCTGAACACCGGCGTGAAGGAGAAGGAAGGCCCGAGCGCGCAGGAGATCGTCAACCATACCGCCTGATCAGGCGCTGAAAACCGAATCAGGCCGGCGGAAAAATCCGCCAAACAACCGGTTGTTTGCTGTCTTTCTCT
>JAFQOY010000163.1 GCA_017412025.1 Clostridia bacterium
GAGACAGTTCGGTCCCTATCCATCGTGGGCGAAGGATACATGAGAGGAGTTGCTCCTAGTACGAGAGGACCGGAGTGAACGCATCACTGGTGCAACAGTTGTCCTGCCAAGGGCACAGCTGGGAAGCGAAATGCGGAGCGGATAAACGCTGAAGGCATCTAAGCGTGAAGCCCACCTCAAGAATAAGTATCCCATTCGAAAGAAGTAAGACCCCTGGAAGACTACCAGGTGATAGGTCAGCGGTGAAAGTGTGGTAACATATGAAGCTTGCTGATACTAATCGGTCGAGGACTTGATCTAAGATCTGAGAATCAAGTGAGACCAAAGGGAAAATTGAAAGATTGGTTTTTCGCAAGGTGTAAGAAAATCTGGATGTGCGGTTTTCAGGGTACGCGGCAGTCAGTGGACTGCGGTTGGATCCGACCAAGCTGATCATCAGCTGTTTGTCGGATGTGACTGAAATAATAGAAAAGCGCGTAGATTGTGCGGAGGTTCCCCAAGTCCGATGCTTCGGTTACAAATAGACGAAGCGGAAGCCAAGAAGGAACGCGGACTGCACAAACCCTATAAGAATTCCGGTGGTAATGGCGAAAGGGTCCCACCTGTTCCCATACCGAACACAGAAGTTAAGCCTTTCAGCGCCGATGGTACTTGGCTGGAGACGGCCCGGGAGAGTAGGTCACTGCCGGATCCCAACGAAGAAGCTCAGCAGAAGCTGGGCTTTTTCTTTTTTGCATTTTTGGACGAATGAGCGCGAAAACAAAAGCATTCAGCGCCAATTTTCGGAAATATAAGGAAAATGGACGTTGACTTCAAAATGCCTGCGGTGTTACATTGGGACTCCGTCATTTTTGCGGCAGCTGAAGAAAGGACAGCAACGCCGCCCGACTTGGCAAGATAGAACGCTATAACTACCAGGAGGAAGCAGACAGAAAGGAGTCTTGCACATGAAAATGGAAACCGAACGCCTGACGCTCAGGCCGATGATCATAGAGGATTTTGATGCGCTTCATGCGATCCTCTCCGATCCGAAGACCATGCGGCATTATCCTGCGCCCTTTGACGAGGAGCATACGCGCGCATGGATTGAGAAGAACATGAACAACGAAGCGGAGCTGGGCTTCAGCCTCTGGGCCGTCGTGCTCAGGGAGACGGGCAAATGCATCGGAGACTGCGGCATTTCTCTGCAGAATATCCATGGAAAGATCCGGCCGGAGATCGGTTATCACATCCACAGGGATCATCAGCGCAGAGGGTATGCGTCAGAAGCCGCAAAGGCGTGGCTTGATTTTGCTTTTGAGCATACGCCGTTCAATGCCGTCTATTCCTATATGAAATATACGAACGCAGCCTCATACGGCGTTGCGCTCAAAAACGGCATGCAGTTTATCGAGGAATACGACGATCCGGTCAATACGCGCACAAGGGTATATGCGATGACGCGTGCTCAGTGGCAGACGATGAGGGCTGAAAAGAGGTGCGCTGATGATTGAGATGCGCCATATCAGCAAAACCTACCGCGTTGCAAGGCGCAGCGCCGGTCTGCGGGAAGCATGCAGGCAGCTTTTCCGCCGTGAATATGAGGAGATCCGGGCGCTGGACGACGTCAGCTTTTCGATTCAGGATGGTGAAATCGTCAGCTACATGGGCCCGAACGGGGCGGGGAAAAGCTCATCGATCAAGATCCTCAGCGGTATTCTGACGCCGGATTCGGGCACTTGCGTGGTTGACGGCCTTGTGCCGTGGAAGGACCGCATGAAGCACGTTGCCCGCATCGGCGTGGTCTTTGGACAGCGCTCCCAGCTCTGGTGGGATATTCCCGTCATCGATTCCTTTGAGCTTATTCGTGATATCTACCGTGTGGATCAAGCACAGTATCGGAAGAATCTCGATGAACTGACGGCGCTTCTGCAGCTTGAGGAGCTGCTCAAAACTCCGACGCGTCAGCTTTCCCTCGGCCAGCGGATGCGCTGTGAGGTCGCAGCGTCGCTGATTCACAATCCGCGTATCCTCTTTCTGGACGAGCCGACGATCGGGCTTGACGCCGTATCCAAGCTCGCTGTGCGCGACTTTGTGAAAAAGCAGAACCGCGAGCACGGCACGACGGTCATTCTCACCACGCACGACATGCAGGACATTGCGGCGCTGGCGCAGCGCGTTATCCTGATTGGCCGGGGCAGAATCCTGCTGGACGGCACGCTTGCGGATATCCGATGTGAAGGCGGAAGCGAGGACCTTGAGCAGGCCGCCGCTGCGCTTTATCGAAAGCTTGATATTGCATGAGGTGTGCCATGAAGAAGTATATTTCCTTTTTCAGGATGCGCTTTCACATGGGCCTTCAGTACAGGACGGCGGCCATTGCAGGCATGACGACGCAGTTTGTCTGGGGGCTGATGGAAATTCTGGTCTTCCGGGCGTTTTATGCATCTGATTCGGCGGCTTTTCCCATGTCATTTGAGGCGACGGCCAGCTATATCTGGCTGCAGCAGGCGTTTCTGGCGATCTTTGCTGCATGGCTGCTTGAGCCGGAGATCTTTGATTGCATCGCCGACGGAAACGTGGCGTATGAGCTGTGCAGGCCGGTGAATATCTACGACATGTGGTTTGCCAGGAGTATGGCAAGCCGCCTTTCGCGGGTGGCGCTGCGCTGTGTGCCGATTCTGCTTGCTGCGCCCCTGCTGCCAAAGCCGTATGGGATCAGTCTGCCGCCAAGCGCGGGTCAGTTTTGTGTGTTTTTGCTTACGCTGGTCCTCAGTTTTCTGGTATCGATATCGTTTTATATGCTCATCTACGTGCTGACGTTTTATACCGTTTCGCCGCTTGGGCTTCGGCTCATGGTGGGTTCTGTGGTGGAGTTCCTTTCCGGAGGTGGCATTCCGCTCCCGTTTTTCCCGGAGAAGATTCAGCGCTTTCTGGAAATCCTGCCGTTTGCCTCGATGCAGAATGTGCCGCTGCGCGTATACAGCGGGAGTATGACGCCGGAACAGACGCAGCGGGCGATTCTTCTGCAGCTTTTCTGGCTTTTTCTGCTGGTGATCGTCGGGCGGTATCTGTGCGCAAGGGCCGTGCGCCGTGTGGCGCTGCAGGGAGGCTGAGATGATGAAGAGACTTACAGACGGGGTCAGGCTGTACATGCACTATGTTTCGCTCAATCTGCGCAGCGCCATGCAGCACAAGACCTCCTTTTTTCTGCAGATTGCCGGTCAGCTGCTGACCTCCATGACCACATTTCTGGGCATTACATTTATGTTCATGCGCTTTAAACAGGTTGGCGGATACACATATTCAGATATGCTGGTCTGTTTCTCAGTTGTGATGCTGCAGTTCTCGCTTGCAGAGATGTTTGCACGCGGATTTGATACCTTCCCGTCAATGGTCAGGAAGGGCGAATTTGACCGCGTGCTCGTCCGGCCGAGAGGCGCGGTTTTGCAGGTGCTTGGCGCCAGATTTGAACTGACGCGCATCGGCAGGCTGCTTCAGGCGCTGATCATCTTTGTGTACGGCGTTTCAGCCTCTCATGTGGAATGGACGGCGCTGCGCATACTGACGCTGGTTTCCATGCTTCTGGGCGGTACGCTGCTCTTTGCCGGACTGTATCTGGTGTATGCAGCCTTCTGCTTCTTTACGCTGGAAGGTCTGGAATTCATGAACATCTTCACGGACGGAGCCAGGGAATACGGCAAGTATCCCGTTGACGTATACGGAGAAAAGATGAAGAAGTTTGCAACGTTTGTCATTCCCTATGCGCTCGTGCAGTATTATCCGCTGCAGCTTCTCATCGGCTGCAGCGACTGCTGGCAGTATGCGCTGTATCCGCTGGGCGCTGCGCCGTTTCTTGCTGCATGCTATGGCTTCTGGCGGTTTGGCGTGCGGCATTACACGTCCAGCGGCTCGTAAAGGAAATGTGGACATTTGCCGTGCGCTGTGCTAAGATGATAGGAAAATAATCTGAAGTGAGGTGCAGGATATGAATACGATTGAGGCCATTATGTCGCGTCATAGCTACCGCGGCAAATATAAGCCGGATAAGGTGCCTAGAGAACATCTGCTGGCAATTCTGGAGGCGGGCCTCGCCGCGCCGTCCGGCTGCAACAAGCAGACCACGAGCCTGATTGCGGTTGATGATCCTGAGATTTTGCAGCGGCTGCATGCAGTCATTCAGCCGCCGATTGGCGAGACGGCTCCGGCGATGATCTGCGTGCTCACGCGCAGGATCATCGCCTATCGCGACCGCTGCTACAGCGCGCACGATTACTCGGCGGCGATTGAGAATATGCTGCTGGCGATTGTGGAGCTGGGGTATCAGTCCTGCTGGATTGAAGGGCATGTCACAGACGAAGACCACATTGGACGCAAGATGGCGGATATTCTGGGCGTTCCGCAGGAGTATGAGCTGATCTGCTTCCTGCCGGTAGGCAAGGCGGAGGAAGCGGTGAAAGGCCCGAAAAAACTGCCGCGCAGCGAGCGTGCATGGCTCAATGGCTTCGGGCAGAAGGCGTTTGACGATTGAGTGAAGAGATGATCAGCAGGATATACGAGGTTGGATACCTCAAAACGTACAAGTATGTCGTTGTGTTATCCACATATTGTGGAAAACTGATGCTCAGCAGGCATAAGAAGCGCACGACCTGGGAGACGCAGGGCGGCCATGTGGAGCCGGGCGAAACGCCGCTTGAGGCGGCTGGACGGGAGCTTTACGAGGAATCGGGTGCGCTGAAGTATGCAATCTGCCCGATATGCGATTATTGGGCGGGCGATGAAAACACGGGCGAGGGCGCGACGGGCATGGTCTTCCATGCGGAGATTGAAGCGCTTGGCCCGCTGCCGGAGAGCGAGATGGCGGAAGTCTGCCTGTTTGACGCGCTGCCGGAGAACCTGACCTACCCGGAGATTACGCCGGAGTTGTACGCATACTGGATGAAGGGAAGGCGTTGAACATATGATTTTTGAGACGGAAAGGCTGATTCTTCGTCCGTGGGAGGAAGCGGATGCGGAAGAGCTCTACAGGCATGCCAAGGATCCTATGATCGGCCCTGCCGCTGGCTGGCCGCCTCACACGAGCGTGGAAGACAGCCGGGAGATCATCCGCGATGTACTATCAAGCGAGGGAACGTTCGCCGTCGTGCTCAAGCAGACGGGGAAGGCCGCAGGCAGCGTGGGGATCATGCGCATGGGGGCAGGATCGGCGCCCATGAAGGAGGACGAAGCGGAAATCGGCTACTGGATCGGCCGGGAATACTGGGGACAGGGGCTGATTCCGGAGGCTGTGCGAGCGCTGCTGCGCGTGTGCTTTGAGGAGCTTGGCTGCAGCGGCGTATGGTGCGGTTACTACGAGGGAAACGAGAAGTCCCGGCGCGTGCAGGAAAAATGCGGGTTTATTCCCCATCATAAGGAAGAAAACAAGCCCTGCGAGAAGATGGGCGATGTGAGAAACGAGTACTTTACATATATGAGCAGTGTGCAGTGGCTTGCGCAGAATAACGCATAAGAAAAAGCGCCTTCGCGGGCGCTTTTTCAGATTGCCGAAAAACCTGCATAGAACAGATAATCAAATCGGTCGCGGCGGCGTGTACGGCGCGACCGCATCGATTTTGATGGAGGGAAATCCCATTTCC
>JAFQOY010000164.1 GCA_017412025.1 Clostridia bacterium
CCGCGCGAGGGTGTGGGGCGGTATGACGATGCTGTGAAGCGCGGGGCTTCATCCGTCACGGCTGCGGCGAAGGCGCGGCAGCCTGAGGTCAGGCTGCCCTACGTCGGGAAAAGTAAGAATGCGGAACCAAGAAACGGAGATGCAGACAGAGCATGCGCATCGCCGTAGGGCGGGCTGACACAGCCCGCCGATTTTGCGTCAGGAGGGAGCGATTTTGCTTGACAAATCCGCCCGCTCTGATAGAATAATACTATGTATGCCTGTGCATATCGGGCATGCGGTATCATGAATACAGAGAGAAACAAAGGAGATTGATCATATGACTTTTGATGCGCTGAAGGACGTAATCATCGCGTGCGTGGGCTGCGATGAGGAGAAGGTGACCCCGGACGCGAGGCTGATTCCGGACGTGTGCAAGGACAGCCTGGACACCGTTGAGCTGGCGATGGCGCTGGAGGACAAGACCGGCGTGAACGTGCCGGACGACATCATGGCGACCTTCCGCACGGTGTCCATGCTGCACGATTACATGAACGAGCAGGGCGCGTAAGCCCCGAAGGGAATCAGGATGAACGGTCTGAAATTGATGGGCACCGGCCGCGCGCTGCCGGAAAACGTGGTGACCAACGAGGACATGACGCGCTACGTGGAGACGAGCGACGAGTGGATCGCATCGCGCACGGGCATCCGCGAGCGCCGCTTCTGCGCGGAGAACGAGACGGCGGCTTCGCTGGCCGTGGACGCGGCGAAGAAGGCGCTTGAGAGCGCGGGCCTTGTCGCGGCGGATATCGACGTGATGGTTCTGGCGACGTCCTCCGGCGAATACGTGATGCCCAGCACGGCCTGCCAGGTGCACGGCGCGCTCGGCATGCGCGAGGAGATCCCGGTGATGGACGTGGGCGCGGCGTGCGCCGGCTTCCTGTATGCGCTGGACGTTGCGCGCGCGCTGATGATCGCGCGCGGCGGCAGGCGCGCGATGGTCATCGGCACGGAGAAGATGAGCGGCGTGCTTGACATGAGCGACCGCAACACCTGCGTGCTCTTTGGCGACGGCGCGGGCGCGGCAATCTTTGAGCTTGACGAGGCGGGCGAGTATTACTCCACCTGCGGCACGCGCAGCGGCATGCAGATCATGGTCGGCGGCCCGCGGCGGACGCAGGCGATGGCGATGGAGGGGCAGGACGTGTTCCGCTTCGCCACGCGCATCATTCCCCAGTGCGTGGAGACGCTGCTTGAAAAGGCGGGGCTGACGGTTGAGGACGTGGATCACATCGTCTGCCATCAGGCGAACCAGCGGATTCTCGACGCGAGCATGCGCCGTCTGGGCGTGGGCGCGGAGAAGATGTACAAGAACCTTGACCGCTTTGCCAACACCAGCGCGGCGAGCATCCCGCTGGCGCTCGACGAGATGCGCGAAAAGGGGCTGCTTGAGGCGGGCCAGCGCGTCATCCTCTGCGGCTTCGGCGGCGGGCTGACGTGGAGCGGCGTGATGCTGCGCATCTGACCGGCCCGGCATAGAATTGAATCTATCCAGCGGAAGGCAGCACTCCTTCCACCATCCTGCGGATGGTCCCCCTCCTGAGGCGCCGAAGGCAAACTGGGGGAGTGCTCCGTCCGCAGCGGGATGCCTTCCGGGGAGCACTCCTTCCACCATCCAGCGGATGGTCCTGCCCTCGACTAACGTCTCGGCGCTTCATTCAGCCTGTATCCGCCACTGGCGGCGGCTGAACTGCGCGCCCATCCCGAGGGAGGTCTCAAAGCATCTTGTCAGAGCTTGTTTCTCTTGTTTCTGATAAGTTTCGTTGAGAGCCCCCTCCTGAGGGGGCTGGCTGCCGAAGGCAGACTGAGGGAGTGCCTGCGGCATATTCTGAAAGGGTTTATAGAGAGTTAATACAGAGGAGCCGATCATGAAGCTTGCATTCCTCTTTGCGGGCCAGGGCAGCCAGAAGGCGGGCATGGGCCGCGACCTGTATGAGGCGTATCCGGCGTTCCGCGCGGCGTTTGACGCGGCGGCGCTTGACTTTGACCTGAAGAAGGTCTGCTTTGAGGATCCCGACGGGGTGATCAACCAGACGGCGTATACCCAGCCGTGCATGGTCGCCTTTGCCGCAGGCGTAAACGCCGTGCTCAGGGAGCGGGGCGTCGTGCCGGCGTACGCGGCGGGCCTGTCCCTCGGCGAATACAGCGCGCTGCAGTGCGCGGGCGTATTTACGGCGAAGCAGTCGGTGGAGCTGGCGGCGTACCGCGGCGCGGCGATGGCGAAGGCGGCGCAGGGCGTTGACAGCGCGATGACCGCTGTGCTGATGCTCCCGCGCGAGGCGCTTGAGCGCTGCTGCGAGGAGGCGTCGAGCCTCGGCGTGGTGAAGATCTGCAACTACAACTGCCCGGGGCAGCTGGTCATCGGCGGCGAGAAGGCCGCGGTGGACAGGGCGGGCGAGCTGGCGAAGGCGGCGGGCGCGCGGCGGCTGACGCCCCTGCGGGTGAGCGGCCCGTTCCACACGCCGCTGATGCAGCCTGCGGCCGAGGCGCTTGAAAGGCGCTTTGAGACCGAGGCCTTCGGCGGGATGCAGATTCCGGTGCTGTTTAACTGCCTGGGCCGCGAGAAGGGCGATCAGACCGTGGCGCAGCTGCTGGTGCGCCAGGTGAAGGAAAGCGTATACATGGAGGATATCATCCGCAGGCTTGCGGAGCTTGAAGTGAATACGGTGATTGAGATCGGCCCGGGCAGGGCGCTGTCGGGCTTTGTCGGAAAGACCGCTGGCAGCGAGATCGCCTGCTATGCGGCCGAGGACTGCGCAAGCCTTGAGGCGGCGATTGCCGCCGTGACGCAGGGCTGACAGAAGCATAGGAACCCCGCCTGTGTCAAGGCGGGGTTTCGTTGTTGAAATGCAGGATCGGATGTGATAAGATAGCGATGTAGGCAGGCAGTGCTGCCGATGGGCCTCCTCTCAACCGCGTACAGAAGATGAGGAGGTGATCGCATGACAGATTATGAATTGATCATGATTGTCCTTACGATCCTCTCGCTGCTCATGGCAGTGGACCTGAAGAACCGTAAGTAAAGGCGAACCACCGGACAGTTGCCGCTGCCGGTGGTTCTGTTTATACGGATAAAGCTGAGACAGAGTCCCAGGTACAAACGGCTCTCTGCCTGCCTACATTGTACGCGATATCCCCGCCTGTGTCAAGGCGGGGTTTTTGTTTGGAGTGCAATACTCTGCGTTTCTTCTGCAGGGGCGGAGCAGATCCCTCCTTAACCCCCATTCCCCCCTGCAAACGACCAAGGGCTGAGGCCCCTGGACCCCGGAACTGTATACGCGGCTTTGTATACAGCCCCGGGTCCAGGGTGGCGACCCTGGTCGTTTCAGGGGGATTCAGGGGAGTCACGAGGGGGAGAAGGGGGAAATCGAAATCCCCCCTCCCCCTCTTGCCCAGCGGAGCGCGTCCCCTCCGCGACAGCGGAGACGTACTCCATCCCGCCCGCAGGCGGCGCCCATTCGCCCGCAGGCGGCATCCCGCTCAGATCTGCGGAACATCCTGAAACCGAAAGTTTCTCTCAGGCGCGCGGGCGACGTTGAGCTGGAAATCCGCGCCGCAGCGCTCAAAGATCCGCCCGCCGACGGCCTCGTCGATGCGCGTGATCTCGGGGAGCGTGCGCTCGGAGGAGATGATGGTGATCTTCTCCGGGTTGTTATAGCGCTCGTTCAGAATCTCAAAGGCGATGCGGACGTCCGCCTCGGTGGGCGGGGTTTTGAACAGATCGTCGATGTACAGCAGCGGCGCGTCAATGAAGCCCTGCAAAAGGGCGCTGCGCGCGCTGTCTGCGCCCAGCGACTTGATCTGTGCGCTGTCGTTCATCCAGCGCATATAGCGCAGCGAAAGGCCGCGATAGAGCAGCGCGACGGCGGCTGCGGTGCAAAGGTGCGTCTTGCCGCAGCCGCTCTGACCGCCGATGAAGAGCCAGCCGGGCGATTCAAGCGCAGCAAAGGCCTGCGCGCGCTCAAGCAGCGTCCGCTGCCAAGGGGCGTCCGCGCGGAAGGAGGCGAACGTGCAGCGCTTTGACGCATGGAGAAGGCCCTGCCTCTTCAGGCGCGACAGGCCGTCGCGGATGGGCTTGCAGTCGCACAGGCGCACGCCGTTGTGTCCGACGTAGATGAAGCCGCGGTTGAGGCACTGGGGACAGTCGTATCCGTCGTCAAGGTCGCCGCGCATGCTGTTTAAGGACTGCATGTCGTGCCGGCCGCGCGATTGAAGGCGTTCGGATGGTTCAGATGGCGGTGCAGCGGGAGAAGCGTGGGTCGTGACCTGCTCGTTCATGGGTCGTCTCTCCTTTCTTCGTCGGTGAAACAGAGGAGGAAAAATCCCCCGTATGCCGCGCCGGCACGGAGGAAGGCTTTGCTGCAGGGAGAGGGGAAGAAACCGCGTTTCCCGTCAAAGCCGTGCGCGCCTTGGCTGCGCCGGGCTGATTTGCGTTGAGTTGATTTGCGCTGAGTTGATTTACGCTGGGGTGGGATGAGCTGGGATGCGTTGTGTTGGCATGCGCAGGCATGCCCGTGCATGCGTCCTGCATGGCCGCAGGCGGAGGACTTTCCTCGGGGTGCCAGCGCCTGTTGGCCAGATAGCGGCTCCGCTCGCAGATTTCCTGATAGCGCGCGATGTCGCGGTCGACGTCGCTGCGGAGCATCTCAAAGCAGGCGTTGAATGCGCGGCTGCGGGAGGCGGGCAACGCGCCCGTCTCAAAATAGACGGCCAGCGCGGCGATCAGCCGCCCGAGCTCCGCCATGGAGAGCATGGAGGAAATATGGGAGAGTCTGTTGGCGTAGATGAAAAAGCCCTGTGGTTTTTTGCCGTTCAATGGGATGCTCCTTTCTTTTTGCGGATGGTGGATGGAGCATAGCAGATCGCGGCGCGCGCGTCAAACCGGCGCTGACAAACCGGGGAGAAAACGGCGTGTCGCAGCGTGTCGCCTGTCTGTCGCGGTCTGTCATGCGCATGTCGGCAGGCGTCAGGCGGAATCGTTCTGTTTTGAAACGGTTTTTGTATGGAATGGACGAAGTTTGCACGGATGTTTTGTTTTTTGAAGGGCATGCCGCCTGCGGGCGGGAGATCATCCGCCGCGGGTTTCGCTGGATAGAACCCCACCGCCCTGCGGGCGCCTCCCCTTTCAGGGGAGGCACTCCCTCCGTCTCGCCTGCGGCGATCCACCTCCCTCAAGAGGGAGGCTTATTGCCCTGCGGGGCGGCGCCTTTCAGGGGCGACAGGGGCTGTTTCCCGGGAAAGGCTCCCTCCTGAGGGAGCTGTCAGCGGAGCTGACTGAGGGAGTGACGAACGCCTGCCCACGGACGCGCCCGGCTGCCGGATAAAGGCTCCCCTGAAAGGGGAGCTGGCGC
>JAFQOY010000165.1 GCA_017412025.1 Clostridia bacterium
GCAATGATGAGCGGCTGCGCCGCAATGATGTGCGGCTGCGCCGCATGATATGAAAACAAACCTTCATTTCGCCGGAGGCGAAACATCATTTCGCCGCAAGGCGAAACATCATTTTGCCGCCAGGCAAAACATCACTCTGCCGCGAGGCAGAATATCATTGCGCCGAAGGCGCATGATGAGCGCCTGCGGCGCAATGAGAAAACAAACCTTCATTTCGCCGGAGGCGAAACATCATTTTGCCGTCAGGCAAAACATCATTCCGCCAAAGGCGGAACATCATTTTGCCGAAGGCAAAACATCACTCCGCCGTAAGGCGGAACATCACCCTGTGCTTTTCCGCCTCATAGAATGAAGCGGAGGGAAAGCGGCGCGCCCCGGCAGCGGAATAGATTGAAAAACAGCGCGCTTTTCGGCAAAATAAGCATATTTTCTGTACGGATGCGAAATATGCTTGACTTTGCGGGAATCCTTCTATAAAATTGTATCTGCTTATTTTGCGAAGATAATCAAGCAATAGATAGAAAAAATCGGAGGGTTCCCAATGGGGATGAAAGTAGCGAAGTTTGGCGGCAGCTCGCTGGCGAGCGCAGAGCAGTTCAGGAAGGTTAAGGAGATTCTGCTCATGGATGCGGACCGCCGCATCGTCGTGCCCAGCGCGCCCGGCAAACGCAGTTCTACCGATATAAAAGTAACCGATCTGTTTTACGAGTGCAACCGTCTGGCCGCGTCCGGAAAGGATATCAGCGAGGCGTTTGATCAGATCCGCGAGCGCTATCACGGCATCGCGCAGGAGCTTGGCCTTACGGTCGATCTGGATGTGCATCTGGAGGACGTGCGCAAGCATATCCAGCTTGGCGAGGGCGCGGACTATGCGGCCAGCCGCGGCGAATACCTGAACGGCATCCTGCTGGCAGACTACATGGGCTGGGACTTTGTCGATCCGCAGGAGGGCATCTTCTTTGACGCGGAGGGACGGCTGGACAGCGCAAAGACGCAGGAAAAGCTTGGCGCGCTGCTTGAGGGGCATACGCATGCGGTTGTGCCGGGCTTTTACGGGTGCGACTGCCGCGGCAAGGTGAAGACCTTCTCGCGCGGCGGCAGCGATATCACCGGCGCGATTGTCGCGCGCGCGGTGAGCGCCGACCTTTATGAAAACTGGACGGACGTCTCCGGCTGCCTGATGGCCGATCCGCGCATCGTGCGCAATCCGGAGCCGATCCGCTATGTGACCTACCGGGAGCTGCGCGAGCTGTCGTACATGGGCGCGTCCGTGCTGCATGAGGACGCGATCTTCCCCGTGCGCATCGCCGGCATCCCGACCAATATCCGCAACACCAACAAGCCGCAGGAGCCGGGCACGATCATCGGCTATGAGGCGGAGGACTACGACAGCGAGCACCTGATCACCGGCATCGCCGGACACAAGGACTTTGCGATCATCAACGTCGAGAAGGCGATGATGAACGCGGAGCTGGGCTTTGGCCGCCGCGTGCTGCAGGCGATCGAGGAGGAGGGCGTCTCCTTTGAGCATATGCCCTCGGGCATCGATACAATGTGCGTCGTCGTGGCGGAGGAGGCCATCAGGGGCAAGAAGGAGCGCATCGTCGCGCGGATTCACGAGCTGTGCTCGCCGGACTCGGTGGAGATCCACTCCGGCCTTGCGCTGATTGCGACGGTGGGCCGCGGCATGGTCCGCGCCAAGGGCGTGTCCGCCCGGCTGTTCAACGCGCTGACCCGCGCGGGCGTCAACGTCCGCCTGATCGATCAGGGCTCGAGCGAATTGAACATCATCGTCGGCGTTGATAACCTTGACTTTGAGGTGGCGACCCGCGCGATCTACCGCGAATTTGTCGCGCGCGAGGAGCCGCGCTGGTAACATGCATATCCGGGCCGCCTTCGGGCGGCCTGTTTTTTGCCGTCCGTCTTGACAAAAGGGAGAAGAGACGGTAGAATAACAGTAATTGCATACGCCGCAATGAATGGAAAGAGTAGCGGGAAAAAGCGTCCCCAGAGAGGCTGCGCCATGGCTGAAAGCGCGGCCGGAGGCTTTCGCGAACGTGCGTCCGGGAGCGGCACCGCGACAAAAGTGATAAATGAGAGTGGAACCGCGGATGAAATATCCGCCTCTTATGCCTTTTATGAGGCGTGAGGGGCGTTTTTATTTTGAAACGACATGAGGAGGAAAGCATCATGTATCTGTATAATTCTGCAACGCGCAAGAGAGAGCTGTTCAAACCCAACAGCGAGGACGTCGTCAAGATGTACACCTGCGGCCCGACGGTCTACCACTTTGCGCATATCGGCAACCTGCGCACCTATATCATGGAGGATGTGCTGGAGAAGGCGCTGCGCTACGGCGGCTACAATGTCAAGCGCGTGATGAACATCACGGACGTCGGCCATCTGGCGTCCGACGCCGACGAGGGCGAGGACAAGATGCTCAAGGGCGCGCGCCGCGAGAACAAGAGCGTCATGGAGATTGCAAAGTACTATACCGACGCGTTCTTTGCGGACTGCGAGGCGCTCAACATCAAGCGCCCGGACGTCGTGGAGCCGGCGACCGGCTGTATCGACGAGTACATCGAGATCGTGAAGACCCTGATTGAAAAGGGCAGCGCGTATCTGGCCGGCGGCAACGTGTACTTTGACACCTCCAAGCTTAGCAAGTACTACATCTTCAACGAGCACGACGAGGAGGATCTGGCCGTCGGCGTGCGCGAGGGCGTTGAGGAGGATACCAACAAGAAGAACAAGAACGACTTCGTGCTCTGGTTCACCAAGTCGAAGTTTGAAGATCAGGCGCTCAAGTGGGATTCTCCCTGGGGCGTCGGTTATCCGGGCTGGCACATCGAGTGCTCCGGCATCTCCATGAAGCATTTCGGCGGCGATCTGGACATCCACTGCGGCGGCATCGACAACGCCTTCCCGCACCATACCAACGAGATCGCGCAGTCCGAAAGCTTCCTTGGCCACAAGTGGTGCAACTACTGGTTCCACGTCCATCACCTCAATACGGACGGCGGCAAGATGAGCAAGTCGAAGGGCGAGTTCCTGACCGTCAGCCTGCTCAAGCAGAAGGGCTACGATCCGATGGTCTACCGTCTGTTCTGCCTGCAGAGCCACTACCGCCGCAATCTCGTCTTCTCCTGGGAGAACCTTGACAACGCGGCGACGACGTATGAAAAGCTCATCGCGCGCATCGCGCAGCTTAAGGGCGAGGGCGAAGTGGATCAGGCCGCGTTTGACGCGCTGAAGGAGCGCTTCCTGAACGCCATCAACGGCGACCTGAACACGTCCCTGGCCGTGACGGCGGTGTATGACGCGCTGAAGGCGAAGACGAATGATGCGACGAAGCTGGCGGCGATTGCGGACTTTGACCGCGTGCTCTGCCTCAACCTGATCGAGGCGGCCGACGCCCTGCGCAAAAAGCAGGCGGAGGAGGAAGCCGCCAACGCCGATCCGGAGATCGACGCGCTGATTGCCGAGCGCACGGCGGCCAAGAAGGCGAAGAACTTCGCCGAGGCCGACCGCATCCGCGACGAGCTCAAGGCGCGCGGCATTGAGATCATCGATACGCCGCAGGGCGCAAAGTGGAAGCGCATCTGATTGAATATGCATAATAGCAGCGCCCAGCGGGTTTCCGTCGGGCGCTGCTGATATGATATGGCGTATTCTGTAATTCGCATTGATGTCAGATACGCTGTATGATA
>JAFQOY010000020.1 GCA_017412025.1 Clostridia bacterium
AGGGGCTGTTTCCCGGGGCGAGGCTCCCTCCTGAGGGAGCTGTCAGCGGAGCTGACTGAGGGAGTGACGAACGATACCTGCCCACGGACGCGCCCGGCTGCGGCGCCTTTCAGGAGCGGCAAGGGCTGTTTCCCGGGGCGAGGCTCCCTCCTGAGGGAGCTGTCAGCGGAGCTGACTGAGGGAGTGACGAACCACGCCTGCAAACGGATGCGCCCGGCTGCCGGATAAAGGCTCCCCTGAAAGGGGAGTTGGCGCGAAGCGCCTGAGGGGTTTATGGCGTGTTGATTGCGGTATACATTATTTGTTAACAGACACAACGATATGCATCCCTTGATGCAGTCTGTCTGTTATGGTATAATCAGGTTGTCACTTGTTTCACAAGAACGAACAAAGGAGAGATTTCCCATGAAGAAGATTCTTTCCCTCGTGCTGGCTGCCGCGATGCTGCTGAGCTGCTTCGCGATGCCCGCGTTTGCCGAGGAAGCCGACGCCGATGTGATCGTCATCGGCGCGGGCGGCGGCGGCCTGTCCGCTGCGCTTGAGGCTGTCGCTCAGGGCGCGCAGAAGGTCCTCGTCCTTGAGATGACCGCCAAGACCGGCGGCGCGCTCAACTACACCAGCGGCTCCATGTCCGCTGCCGGCACCATCATCCAGAAGGAAGAGGGCGTGCAGGACAGCGTTGAGGACTATGTGGCCGACATCCTGCGCATCGGCGGCGACCTCGGCGGCAAGCCGAACGAGGAGCTCGTGCGCGTGTACGCCAATGAGGCGACCGCGACCTTCGACTGGCTGTACGAGGCCGGCCTGAAGGACAACGCCTACTCCGTCGACCGCGCCACCGGCAACCGCGCCGTGTTCGCGCCGGAGCATGCGCTCTTTACCATCCAGCGCACCTACAAGCCGAGCCCGGACGACAAGGCCTCCTATAAGAGCGCCGCGCACGAGGTGCTCGACGCGCTGGTTGCGGCCGAAGATAAGATCGAGGTCAAGGTGAACACCAAGGCGACCGAGCTCGTGGCCAACGAGAAGGGCCAGGTGCTGACCGTCGTGACCGAAAACGGCGAAACCTATACCGCTGCGAAGGGCATCATCATGACCACCGGCGGCTACTCTGCCAACGGCAAGCTGATGGCTGAGTTCGTGCCCTACGGCGACTTCTACCTGGCGGGCGGCGCGCCTGGCGCGGACGGCAACGGCCTGCTGATGATGCAGAAGGTCGGCGCGGGTCTGGTCGCCATGGACGCGATCCCGACCTTCCCGATGGGCCTTGTCAGCAAGGACAACCCGAAGACCGGCGCCATCGCCAACACCTACACCTGGAAGGCCGGCGGCATCGTCGTCAACCAGAACGGCGAGCGCTTCTGCAACGAGACCGAGACCAACCCGGCGATCCGCGAGGTTGCCCTTGAGGGCCAGCCGGGCGCGATCCAGTACGACATCTTCACCGACAAGATCATCGAGGATCTGCGCGCTGCGGGTCAGGCGTACTTCTACGACGCGTACTTCGCTGCCGAGGGCCAGCCGGGCTGGCATGTGGTGAAGACCGCCGCGACCATCGAGGAACTGGCGGGCGAGATCGGCGTGCCGGCTGACAAGCTGGCCGCGACCGTGGCAAGCTACAACGCGGCTGTCGAGGGCGGCGCGAGCGACGAGTTCGGCAGGCTCTACGACGGCACGAAGAACAGCTACAACGTCGCCGTCAACAAGATCGAGGGCGAGAAGTTCTACGCCGTGCCGCTGCAGGCGCTGTGCGTGATGACGCTGGGCGGCGTGACCGCGAACGAGAACATGCAGGTGCTTGACGAGGCCGGCAATGCGATTCCGGGTCTGTATGCGGCCGGCGAAGTCGTCGGTGGCGTGTGGGGCAAGTTCGTCTCCTCCGGCACGGGCGTCATGGGCCCGATCACCTTCGCACGCATCGCTGCCCGCAGCGCGATGAACGGCGAGCTGGCCGAGGGCTACACCGTGAAGGCCTCCGCGAACCTGCTTGACGAGCAGCTGTTTGTCAAGGAGAAGGTCGCCGGCGCTGAATTTGACATGAGCGCTGCGCTTGCCGACGGCGAGTACACCGCGACCGTCGACGGCCAGGAAGGCCCGATGACCGTGAAGACCGTGATCGCCGGCGGCGTGATCGCCTCCGTCGAGATCGTGGAGAATCACGAGACCCCGACCATCGCCGCCGCGGCGATGGAGCAGGTGCCTGCCGCGATCGTGGCTGGCAACACCGTCGAGGTCGACGGCGTGACCGGCGCGACCATGACCTCCACCCGCATCATGAAGGCTGTCGCCGCTTGCCTTGAGCAGGCTGCGAAGTAATCGCCTGAATTCAATCAAAATCCCCGCTCAGCCGATCCGGGTGAGCGGGGATTAATATTATTCTCAGATCAGCATGCGCCGTCTTTTCGCATCTCTTCCGTCCTGTCGCTGCTTCGTTCCAGTCGACGCAGCGCTGCAGCGCTTCCTTCCGCTTAACTTAAACAGGACAAAAAACTGCTGAAAATCCAAGCAGATGCTGATCTGAGAACAGTATAAATTTTCCGGGTGTTATACCGTCATGCCGCCCCTGCGCCATACAGCCAGCGCGAGGCCGACATACGCCATGCAGGACAGATAATGCGTGCCGCCGTAGGCGACAAAGGGCAGGGCGACGTCGATACAGGGGATGAGGCCGAGGCTGATCAGCACGCTGACGCAGAACGGAAGAGCGAGCATCAGCATGGCGGCGAAGGACAGATCCGAGCCGAAGGCGCTTACCGCCCTGCGGGATACAAGCGCCAGCCGGGCAATGAGCACGCCAAAGAGCGCGCAGAGCGCGAGACCTGCGAGCCAGCCGAACTGGATGACGACGTTCAGCGGCGCAAAATCCGTCGCAAGCTCCGGGATGATCCTGTCGGCGCTCTGCGCATGGGGCGACGGGCCGATTGCTGCGGCGGAGCGGATGAGTTCGGCAATCTGCCCGCGGGCAGCGCCGAACCCGGCAAGGGCAGCGTCGCCGGGGCGGAGAAAGATCGGCAGCGCGAGCGCGGCAAGAACCGACAGCGCGAGCAGCGCAAGCGCGAAGGGCAGCTGCGCGCTGCAATCGCCGCCGAAGCGGCGCTGCATGGCGGCGCGGACGAGCAGCGCGCCATACACGGCAAGAAGCAGAAACGCCGTGCCCATGGAGGGCTGAACGAGGAAGGGGAGCAGGGAGCAAAGGGCAAGCAGCATAAGCCCTGCGATTGCGGCATAGCCGCGGCCGCGCAGCCGCGAGAGGAAGCCGCAGAAGGCGACCGGCAGCAGCGCGCAGGACGCGGCGTTGACCGAGACGGCAAAAGCGCCGAGCCTCAGCCAGCGCCGGACGCCCTCCGCCTCTGCGCCGAAGAACAGGCAATACAGCGGCAGCAGCACGCCTGCGGCATACAGCCATCCGGGATGCTTTTCAAGCTTTGTGCAGTCAAAGAAGGACAGGCCGATGAGCACGGCAGCGCCCAGCGCGACGTGGAGCATGTGATTGGCGAAGGAGACGGGCTGGTATTCAAACCGGCTGCTTGAGGAAATGATCAGCACGCCGAACAGGGAAAGGGCGGCCGTCAGGAGGATCAGGCTCCATTCCGTCCGTGCGCGGCGCGGAGACGGAATCCTGCGAAAAGACGATGTTTTGTTCATGGAAGGCCTCCGGACTGTATTGTTCTTGTATAGGAAATTGCGTAACCCCCTCCCCAGCTTATGCAGTTCCTCTCCTGATTTCAGCGGAGGCAAGGGCTGCTTGCCAGCCAAGGCTCCCCTGAAAGGGGAGCTGGCGCGAAGCGCCTGAGGGGTTGAAGTGCGCGGGGCGCACTTTTCTATATACGCCGAGTATTCATATACAAAATAACATGAATGCATAGGAGCGTCAAGCGGAATGAAAAAGCGGAGGAGGGACAAGCGCTGACGGTTGTGCGTGCGGCGCTGTGCGTGCGGCGCTGTGCGTGCGGCGCTGTGCGTGCGGCGCTGAGTGTGAGGGCATGCATTGGCATACGGGACGCCGTGTGTTATAATGAAAGCAGATACATCAAAAGGAGAGGAAGGAAACGGATGAAGAGAACCATTCTGGCGCTTTTGCTTGCGCTCATGCTGCTCGCCGCGCCCGGCGCGCTGGCCAGGACGATCACGGTGGACGCGGCGGATTACGAGGTGGAGGAGGACGGCTGGTACGACACGATGGAGGAGGTATCCATCTACCTGACGTTCTTTGAGGAGCTGCCGGGCAACTACCTGACCAAGCGCGAGGCGCAGGAGCTCGGCTGGGAATCCCGCAAGGGCAATCTGTGGGACGTGGCGTACGGCTGCTCCATCGGCGGCGACAGCTTCGGCAACCGCGAGGGCCTGCTGCCCAGGGCAAAGGGGCGCAAGTGGACGGAGTGCGACATCGGCTTTGACGGAAGCTACCGCAACGGGGAGCGCATCGTGTTTTCAAACGACGGGCTGATCTACTACACGGACGATCACTATGCATCCTTTGACGAGATCGAGGTCGTCTGGTCGGACGGCGGGGATGAGCTGGCCTATGAGGACGACGCTTATGAGGACGACGGCTTCGGCTCCCTCTTCTCGGAGGAGGAGTTCGACGATATCGTGAACTGGCTGTTCGGGGAGTGAGTGCAATGAAGAGAATTGAACTGGATATTTCCTGCATCGAAAGCGTCAGCGCGCTGCACATCTATCTGGCGTATATGCTCGATCTGCCAGCGCATTACGGCAGGAACCTGGACGCACTGTACGACGTGCTGAGCACGGAGAGCGACGCGGCGCATATCGTGCTGCGCGGGCAGGCGAAGGCGGGCAGCGCCGTGGAGGCGTATCTGCCGGGGCTGATCGCCGTCCTGGAGGAGAGCGCGCAGGAGAATGAAAAAATCCGCTTTGAGCGGGCGTGAAGGAATTGGACGGAATTGTCCGGCGGATGAGGTCTCCAGCCGCAGACACGTACAATAAACGGCTCCCTGGGGTCAGGGAGCCCTACGTCAAAGGGCAAAGACGGATATATCCAAGCAGCTTTGAACTGTATCAGAATCGCTCGCCGACGTAGGGCAGGCTGACCCCAGCCTGCCTTCTGTTTCAACCCATCATTCGCTGCAAGCGCATACATGCCTTTCCTGAAAGGGGAGGGGATTTCTCCGGACAGAGAGACCTGCCTGCAGGCGAGAGTTGAGCGCTTTTGCCGCTTAACATGACAAAGACGACGCCCCGGAATCATCTGGTTCCGGGGCGACTGCTATTTCGTTATTTTTCGTTATTTGGCGTCGGGCACGGAGGTGCGCGGCTTATCGTCAAAGATGAGCACCTTCACGCGCTTGCGGCCGTCGGTCATGTTCCAGATCCACTCGGCGTTGATGCCGCCGTCGGTGGACGCCTCGTGCGGCACGCAGATGTGGCCGCGGGTGGCGCGCTCGCCGACCAACTCCTCGAGGATGGAGAAGTTGGTGCCGTTCTTCTTGGTCGAGGGAATCTCGCAGAGGTAGTAGCTGCCGTTGAGGCGGATGCTGTACTTGCTGAAGCCCTGGCCGTAATACTCAGTCGTGCCGCGGCGGGTGGCGAGGACAAACTCGCCGGCCGGCGTGTCGCGGTGCGGATACTTGGCGGTCGGCAGGCCGGTGGTGATCTTCGTGGAGCCCACGCGCTGGCCTTCCTTGTAGACGGTCAGCGTCTGCTCGGCCTTGTCGATGACCACGCCGTAGGTCTGATCCGGCTCGACGGTGCGCAGCCTGTTGGAGCGGATGTAGCCGCGGACGAACGCGCCGTCCTCATTGCGGTAAGCCTCGACCAGGGACCAGCCGTCGTCGCGCTCGACGATGAGGTTCACGCCCTGGGAGAAGCCGGAGATGGTGCCCAGCTTCTTGCGGCCTTCCTTCGGGGAATTGTAGATGTAGGCGGATTCCTGCTCGTCGGCGTTGGAGGCGACCATGGTGCGCGTGAGCGCAGCCCAGATTTCCTCGTCGGAGGCGTCTGCGGTCAGGCCCCAGTAGCCGGCGTCCTCCTGGGTGGCGGTATCGTCAACGCCCACGCCGATCATCAGGCCCTCGTCGCCCGCGGCGAACGTGCCGGAGGTGTAGCTCAGGTCGCTGACCCCGGCGGTGCTGTGCGCAGACGGCTTGGGCGTCGCGGTCGCCTTGGCCTCGGGCTTTTTGGTTGCTTCGGGCTTCTGAGTGTCAGCCGGCTTATCCTCCGGCTCGTCCTGATCCTCGGGATTGACGATCACGGCGCCTGCGCCGACGTTAGACTGCGCGGAAGAGGAGGAGCTGGAGACGCCCGCCTTCATGTCGGCATAGGCCTCGGCGGCCTCCGCGGACATCGGATCAATCTCGAAGGAGACGGTCGCTTCCTTAGAAGCGACGCCGAACTGGCTGACCATGGACGCGCTGAACATATAGCTGCCCGCGGGGAGCGGCTCGCCTTCCTGATCGCGCGCGGAGAATTCGACCTCGTTGGCGCCGGAACGCACCTCTTCATCATCATACACGGTCAGCACCTCGGAGCCGCCGGAGGTCAGCAGCCTCAGCGTGAGGAAGCCGGGCGCGTTGGTGGTGACGGTCAGATCGTCCGTGTCGTAGGACTCGACGGACTTGGAAAACCTGAGCTTGATGGTGGGCACCTTGGTGAATTCCTTGGAAGACGCAGCCAGAGCGCCGGAGGCCGACAAAATCATCGTCAGACACAGACACAGGGCGAGCATGCGGCGGACTTGTTTCATATGCAAGAGAACTCCTTTCGACACAGGCCGGCGCGCAAGCGGCGAACCGGCTTGATCCGCAATCGGCATATCATTCTGTATAACATGATACAGCAAAATGACGGCGGATGCAAGAGAAAAGGGCGAAGAAGGCGTTTATTTGCCGCATCGGCTTGAAGAAGCGGTACGGTCATGGTACAATACGGCGTACGACGGCGCGCAGATGGACAAAGCGCGCGCATATATAAAGGAAGGTGAAGCGGATGGAAGGGGAAAACGCAGCCGCGCTTGACGCGGTGCTGGAGGCGCTCATGTCCATCCGCTGCGGCGCTGCGGATACGGAAGCGCAGCTGCACGCGCTGGCGGCGCAGGCGCTTGCGCTTGCGGGGATCGAGGCGGAGCATGAGGCGCGCCTTGCGCCCCGATGCCGGATCGATTTCATGGCCGGCGGCGTGGGCATTGAAATTAAGAAGAAACGGCCGGAGCGCGCCAGGCTGATCGCGCAGCTGACGCGCTATGCGGCGTGCGGGCAGGTGCGCGCGCTGGCGGTCGTCGCGCCGCGCGGGGTGGATCTGCCGCGCGCTATCTCGGGCAAGCCCGTCCGGATGCTGGCGCTGGAGCGGCTGTGGGGAATCAGCCTGCCGTAACGGGCGGGGTGTTTGGCTGTATTGGCTGTATTGGCTGTATTTGAAAGCTGTCTTTATGGGATTCCCTTGGCAGCAGGGGGCGGATAAGGCGCGGCCGAGCGCCTGCGGAGATTGAACGGACGATTTGAAGGCGCAAGGCGCATGGCTTTGGGGAGAGGGGGCGAAACGGGATGGGAGCGCAGAAGGAGACAAACAGAAAACCGACGGACGGAGAACAGACGATAAGCGGTCTGCCTGCCTATCTGCAGGACGCCCCGGCGAAGGGGCACATCTACGGCACGCTCTCCTACAACAGGCGGAGCAAGTGCTTTACGATCAAGGGCGAGCCGTGCGTGACGGAGCTGGCCAAGCGGCTGTTCCCCGGCAGCGAGAGAAAGCGCGGCGAGGCGCGCTTCACGGCGAACAGGCGCGTCGTGGGCGATGTGAACTGGCTGATGATGCGCTATCCGCTGGAGATTGCCGAGCGGGACAGGGGGATCTGGGAGAAGGCGCTTGCCGCCGCGCGGGAGCATGCCCTGAGCAGAGAAGCGGCTGCGAAGCTGCCCCGGCGCGCCGTGCCGCCGCAGGGGTCGTTTGAGGGCGAGCTGCGCGAATTTCAGAAGGAGGGGCTTTCCTTCCTGCTGGCCAATCCGCGCGCGCTGCTGGCCGACGAGATGGGCCTTGGCAAGACGGTGCAGGCGCTGGCGTGCCTGGCGGCGACGGGCGATCTGCCCGCGCTGCTGGTGGTGCCGCCGCATCTGGTGCGCAACTGGGAGGCGGAGACGCGGCGTTTTCTGCGCGTTGAGGGCAGGGAGCCGCGCGTGTGCGTGCTGCGGGGGCTGAGGCCCTATGACGTGCCGGAGGCGGACGTGTACATCATCCACTATCTGCTGCTGCGCGGCTGGAAAAAGGCATTGCCCGAAATGGGATTCCGCGCGGTGGTGTTTGACGAGATGCAGGAGCTGCGCCACACGGGCACGGAAAAATACAGCGCGGCGAGCCTGCTGGCGGAAAAATGCGAGCGGGTGATCGGCCTGTCCGGCACGCCGATCTACAACCGCGGCGCGGAGATCTTCAACGTGGTCAACATCCTCGATTTCCATTGCCTGGGCGACTTTGAGAGCTTTACGCGCGAGTGGTGCGACGGGTATGGCAACCACATCGTGCGCGACCCTGCGCTGCTGGGCGCGCATCTCAAGCGCGAGGGGCTGATTCTGCGGCGCACGAAGCAGGAGGTGCTGCGCGAGCTGCCGCCCAAGCGCAGGCTTGTGCAGGAGATCGACACGGACGACCGCGTATACCGTGAGCTGATGAAGCCGGTGATGGAGCTTCTGGGCAGCCTTGCGGCGCTGCATCCGGACGCGAAGGAACGCGCGCTGCTGGAGGAGCGCATCAGCATGGGCGAGCGGCAGGCGACGGGCGCGGCCAAGGCGCCGTTTGTCGCGGCGTTTGTGCGCGCGCTGCTGGACAGCGGGGAGCGCGTGCTGCTCTTCGCGCACCATCACGCGGTGATGGATATCTATAAGGAAGAGCTTGCGGCGTACAGGCCGGCGTTCATCACCGGCAGGGAGACGGCGGCGCAGAAGGAGCGCGCGGTCGGGCAGTTTATGGCGGGAGAGCGCGCGCTGTGCGTCGTATCGCTGCGCGCTGCGTCGGGGCTGAATCTGCAGCGGGCGACATGCGTGGTGTTCGGCGAGCTTGACTGGTCGCCGGCGGTGCATTCCCAGGCGGAGGACCGCGCGCACAGGATCGGCCAGACGGATTCGCTGCTGTGCTACTATCTGGTTGCGCCTCAGGGCTCGGACAGGGACATGCAGGACGCGCTGGGGCTGAAGGTGAGCCAGTTTGTGCAGCTGATGGGCGACGGCGCGCCGGATCTGCTCGCGGCGCAGCGGAGCGGGCAGGCGGCCAGGCAGCACATGGAACGCATGCTTGAGGAATACGGCACGAAACAAATGTGCGGAAGGGCCCAAACAGCCAAAACAGAAAAGAATGAAATAAGTTGAAAAAAGGTGTTGACAGAAAGCGTCAAGGCGTGTATAATACATCAAGTCGGCCGCGCAAGAGACAAACGAGCGCACGACATGATCCTTGAAAACGATACAGAATCAAGAAGAACGCGAGATGCGATTTTCACGAGTCGCATCAAGAGAGACAGTCAATTCGTACATGAGTTTTGAGCTTGAAGGAGACTTCAAGGTTCAATACAGAATCA
>JAFQOY010000166.1 GCA_017412025.1 Clostridia bacterium
ACACGCACGCGCCGCAGGAGATGCACTTCTCATTGTCGATGGCGGCTGCGCCGTCCTCGTTGATGGAGATGGCCTTGACCTTGCAGGCGGTCTGACAGGGACGGGTGTGGTGGATGATCGCGGTATACGGGCAGACCTTGGCGCACTGGCCGCATTCCACGCACTTGGACTTATCGATATGCGCGACGTGGTTGTGGTCAAAGGAGATCGCGCCGCGCTTGCACACGTCTTCGCAGCGGTGCGCAAGGCAGCCGCGGCAGGAAGCGGTGACCTCGTAACCGGCAGCGGGGCATTCGTCGCACGCGATGTCGATGACTTCGATGACGTTGTTATTGTTCTTGTCGCCGCCCATGGCGATCTTCACGCGCTCGCCAAGGATGGCGCGCTCCTTGAAGACGCAGCAGCGCATGGTCGGTTCCTTGCCGGGCACGATGATCTTCGGGATGTTGAGCACGTTCTCAAGCAGGGTATCGTTCCAGGCGTCGCGGGCAACTTCGCGCAGCACCTTGTACTTGAGGTACTGAACCTTGGTATCAAACTTTCTCATGCTGATTTCTCCTGAATATAGGTCCGGATGGCTTTCTGGTTAGAAGTAGCTGACCTTGATGCGTTTGCCCATCTTTTTGAGGCATTCGGACAGCTCTGCAACCAGATTCATCTTGATATTGAAATTGATCGGCAGATCCGGATTCTGGTGCGCGGGGTTGATGGCGCGGCCGACGTAGAAATTGATGTCGGTCGCCTCTTCAAAGAGCAGGCGGGCGATGAGGGACGCGCCGTCGCGCTTGAGGCTCCAGTGTTCGTATTCTGCGTTTTCCTTGAGGTAATCCTTGGCGTATTCGACCACCTTGTTGATGGTGATGACGCCTTCGGTCACCAGATCGACGCCCTCGATTTCGGCGATGGGCGGGACGTCAGAGCGCTCAAAGGAGAGTGTCGCTCTAAGCGGCTTGCCCAGATATTTGGCGGCGATGGAGGAAGTGGTGCCGCCGCAGACGATATGCTTGCCAGCCTTGGAGAAGAACAGGCTCATCATCCGGTTGCAGTCATCGCGGTTGCTCGGCGGGCCAAAGAGCATGTTCATGGGCACGCGCTTGCGGATGCGCACGATGCATGCCGTTGCGTCGTCGCCGGGCTTGCCGCCGTAGAGCCTGTTCACCTCGTCGAGGAGGATGGTGGAAAGGGTCTTGGCGGTGTAGCCGGCGACAGACATGGTCTCCATGAAGCTGGCGATGTCCTCACGCTTCCAGCCGAAGATGTAGCTCATGCCGATGCCGGCGTGCGGACAGCCGTCGCTCATAGCGATGAAGATGTCGTTTTCCTGCAGCTTGATGACGGACTTATAGATCTTCTTTCCGTCGATGTTCATCTCAGTCCGCGGATATTCGTAGTTCTTCTCATTGCGGATGAGGATCACCTGCGGATTGTCGTACTGGATGAGCTCGGCAGTTTCGTTGTCAAGCAGATGGATGATGGTGAATGTGGAATAGGCGACGCCGCGCACCGAACACACGGGCAGCGTGGCGGCGATGGCAGAAACGCATTCCTCAATAGGCAGACCCTCCGCGAGCATCGTGGAGATGATCTTGGAGGTCAGCGTGGAGAGGATGCTCGCCTTCACGCCGCTGCCCAAGCCGTCGGCCAGGACGATGACGGAGGAGCCGTCTCCCTGTTCCACGATGTCGACGTGGTCGCCGCAAAGCTGTTCGCCGACATGATTGATACTCTTGTATCCGATATCCGCGCAAAGATCATTCATTCGTGATGGACTCCTTCAGCTTGGACAGAGCAATCTTGGTTTCAGCGGCGGTTTCGCCCAGCAGGGATGCGATTTCCTGCACGATGCGCATCTGCTTGTCAACGACCTTGTCGGCAACCTCGATGGTCTGGCGGGAAATGCTTTCCTTCTTTTCGCGCTCGCGTTCCTCGCGGGTGACGTCGCGCATGATGCAGATCAGCAGGCGGCTTTCCGTATCATGGATGACAGTCAACTCGACATAGCGCTTGTATTCGGCCAGGTATTCGCGCTGCTCGATGATGCCGATGCGCGACTCGAGCGCATTCATAAAGATCATCGGATCAAGGATGCGCACGACCGGCTCGCCCAGCACGTCGCTGGCGGCGCGGATGTTCATGATCTTGCGCGCGGCGGCGTTGATCTGCTGCACCTCAAGATTCTCGTTGAGCACGATCAGGCCGTTGGGCGTGTTGCGCACGATGGAATCAGAGAAGCTTTCGGCCTTGTCCTTGAGATACGGCAGGCACATGGAGGCTTCCGCCTTGCCCTGATAGATGGCGATGGCCTTTTCGCGGCAGGTGTTATAGCCGCAGGAACCGCAGTTGAGCTCCTGGCTCGGGCGGAATTTGCCCATCTGGCGCAGGATGCCCATGATTTCCGTCTCGCTGGGCATGGGGCTTTCCAACTCGATGGGGGAGAAGCTCTTGCGCAGGCGCAGGGAATCCGGCTGGGGCACGTCAAAATCCTTCGTGCCGGCGTATCTGGCTACGGAGATGTAGTCCTTGGCCGGGCTCTTGTGGTATTTTTCCATGACAGGGCCGCTGATGCAGCCGCCGGCACAGGCGTTCATCTCGATGAAGCAATGGGAGATCTTGCCGCTTTCGATGTCCTTGAGCGCCTCGATGCAGTTTTCCACGCCGTCGATGGCCAGATAGGTGAAATCCGGCTTGTCCTTGGTCATGGTCTTGAGCACGCCGCCGGTCACCGGGAAGAAGCGGGCGAGGCTTTCGTCGAGCTGGTCTGCTTCCTTGCGCAGCTCAATGCCCTCTTTATTCAGCCAGTTGGTCAGCTCTTCAAAGGTCATCACCGCGTCGGTCAGGCCGGCATAATGATCTGCCTCGTCCTTCTTGGCGACGCATGGGCCGATGAATACGGTCTTGGCGTTCGGATGACGGCGCTTGATATCCTGGCAGTGCGCCAGCATGGGGGACATGACGTCCGCCAGATACTGCAGCGCGACCGGGAAATACTTCTGCATCAGCAGATTGACCGAGTGGCAGCATGAGGAGATGATGATGTTCTTGTTGTCCTCGCGGATCATGCGCTCGTATTCGGTCTTGACGATCGTCGCGCCGATGGCGGTCTCCTCGACGCCTGCAAAGCCGAGCTTCATGAGGGCCTCGCGCATGGCGTCAATGCCTACGCCGTCGTAATTGGCGAT
>JAFQOY010000167.1 GCA_017412025.1 Clostridia bacterium
CGTACGGCCAGAAAATGATATAGGAAGCGGCTTGCAGCCGCTCCTCGCACCGCGCATGTCGCTGCTGCGGATTTCATATGAAGGGGCTGCAGCCCCTTCATGCATCCCCAAAGTTTAAAACAGACTTTATTGATAATCTGCAGCTCCCCTTTCAGGGGAGCCTTGGTTTAGCAAGCAGCCCTTGCCTCCACTGAAAGGCGCCAGAGCCGAGCGCGCCCTGTGTGCGAAACCGCGAGGCGGAGCGTGGGGAATCGCAAGGAGTACCCATCAGGTACGACTATGCGAGTTCCCCGGAGCAGGGGTACCGCGTGAGCGGTGGAGGGGTTCACACAGTTTCCTATGAGGCAAAAAACACAGGATTCATGCGAGTCCTGTGTTTTCTTTATTCATCTTTGTTCCGCAGTGTTTTCAGATCTTCAACCAGATTCATGATATGAGCGATTTCTTTATCAGATAGACCCTCGACATCCAGCATCCTATGCGAATCATATCCCAACATATAGTTCGGAGTCGTGTGGAAATAACTCACTATATTCTGAAACATATCCAGCGCAGGCGTAACATTTTCAATCTCCCAGTTGGAAACTGTTTGTTTTGTAACTCCCAGACGTTTCCCCAAGTCCTCCTGGCTCATTCCTTTTAGCAGCCGAAGCTCTTTCAGTTTTTCACCAAACACCATTATCCCACCTACGCTTTTGATAACTTTATTTTATCCAAATCACTCCCAACTAAAAAAAGACATTTTGTCAAATTATATTTGACTAAATGTCAGTTACATTGTATAATCCCAAATAAGATATAAACATCCAATTTATATTCAGAGGAGACTGATCATGACCATATCCTACTCAACCATCGGAAGGAACATCAAAACAGCCCGGAAAAACGTTCAGCTTACGCAGGAACAGGCCGCTGAAAAACTCGGCATTTCCGCCCTCCATTTTGGACGGATTGAGCGCGGGCAGCGACCTGTCTCCCTCCATCTGCTCTCGCGTATTGCAGACATGCTGAACGTCCGGATGGAAACGCTGCTTTCCGGATGCATCATCGACGTTGAACGCTGCAGCGCCCTGACCTCTTGCGATCCGCAATCCGCCGCATACGTCGAGTATGCGCTCACGCTCGTCGATCAATTCCGTGAGCAGATCCAAAGCTGCCTTGAAGCGCTCGAAAAGGAGGAAAAAACCTGATTCTCAGATAGTCCCGGTTCGACGTCGCCGCACGCTCAAAAAACAGACGGGAAGGCTTTTCGCCACCCCGTCTGTTTTTCATCCTTCGGCTTATTCTTCAGCAGAGCCTTCCTCTTCCTCAACCTCCGCATAGCAGGTTTCCTCGATCTTCGTGAGGATCTCTTCCCTGCCGGTTCCATCCTCGGCGGAAAAGGGAATCACCTGCCACGGCTGGACGGCCAGCGCGCGGCAGATCGGCGCGATGTGCTTCATCCTTGCGCCGCGGCTGATCTTGTCCGCCTTGGTCGCAATCACCGTGAAGGGAATGCCCGACTGACGCAGGAACAGGTTCATCTCCCTGTCCTCGGTCGTCGGTTCATGGCGGATATCGACCAGATGAAAGACATGGCACAGATCCTGCGTGGTGGCAAAATAATTCTGCATCATCTTGCCCCAGGACTGCTTCTCCGTCTTGCTCACCTTGGCAAAGCCGTATCCCGGCAGATCAATCAGATTGATCTCGTCATTGATCCGGTAGACATTGATCAGCCTCGTCTTGCCGGGCGTTGCGCTGGTTCTGGCCAGCTTGCTTCGGTTGGTCACCTTGTTGATCATGGAAGACTTGCCGACGTTGCTCTTGCCGGCAAAGGCTACCTCCGGCGCACCCTTGCCCGGGTATTCTCCGTAGTCCTTCATCGAGGTGATGAAGTCTGCGCGTTTTACAATCATGCGTTGGCTCCTTCTCTTGTATCAGCTCAGCATCGCCGACGGTCAGGCCCGCAGGCCCGCGCCGGCCTCCGTGCCAGCCTCCGGCAGGACGGTGGGCATGCTTTCCTTCACGGCTTTGCCCTTCGCCTTCTTTGCGCCGGGATACGCGCACAGCGCCGTCTCCAACACCGTATGCACGTCCTCCGCCGGTACGATCGCAATCGCGCCCAGCACATTCTGCGGCACTTCCTCCAGATCCTTGAGGTTCTCCTTCGGGATGCACACCGTATCAATGCCCGCGCGATGGGCGGCAAGCAGCTTTTCCTTCAGGCCACCGATGGGCAGCACGCGCCCGCGCAGCGTGATTTCGCCGGTCATGGCGACATTCTGTCTCACAGCGATGCCGCTGAGCGCGGAAACCAGCGCCGTCGTCATCGTCACGCCTGCGCTCGGGCCGTCCTTGGGCACGGCGCCTTCCGGCACATGGATGTGAATGTCCAGCTTCTTGTAGAATTCCGGATCGATACCAAATTCCTCCGCGTGCGCGCGGACGTAGGATTTGGCGGCCTTCGCGCTCTCCTTCATCACATCGCCCAGGCTGCCCGTCAGCTCCAATTGGCCGGTGCCGGGCATGGTCGTCGTCTCAATCTGCAGCGTATCGCCGCCCACGACCGTATAGGCCAGGCCGTTGACCACGCCGATTTCAGGCTTTTTGCCCGCCTTCTCGTAGCGGTAGCGCGGCGCGCCGAGGAACTCCGTCAGCTTGTCCGCCGTGATCGTCACCGTTTCAAGGCTCTCGTCGATCATCTGCACGGCGCTCTTGCGCACAACCTTGCCGATCGTCCGCTGCAGCCGGCGCACACCCGCCTCACGGGTATAGCCCTGAATCAGCGCGCGCATGATCTTGTCGCTCAGCTTCACGCTCCTGGCTGCAAGGCCGTGCTCTTCAATCTGCCTGGGCAGCAGATGACGCTTGGCGATGTTCAGCTTTTCCTCCTCCGTGTAGCCGCTGACCTCGATTACCTCCATGCGGTCAAGCAGCGGGCGCGGGATGGTGTCAACCGAATTGGCGGTGGTGATGAACATCACGCCGGAGAGATCAAACGGGCACTCCAGATAGTGATCGCGGAAGGCGTTGTTCTGCGCGCTGTCGAGCACCTCGAGCATCGCGCTCGCCGGATCGCCGCGCACGTCGGAGGCCATCTTGTCGATCTCATCAAACAGGAACACCGGATTGAGCGTGCCCGCCTGCTTGATCGAGGAGATGATCCGGCCCGGAATCGCGCCGATATAGGTGCGCCTGTGGCCGCGTATCTCCGCCTCGTCACGCACGCCGCCCAGCGACATCTGGACAAACTTGCGCCCGAGCGCACGGGCGATGGATTTGGCGATGGACGTCTTGCCCACGCCGGGCGGGCCGACAAAGCAGAGCACGGGGCCCTTCATGTTGTTCTTGATGCGGCATACCGCCAGATACTCCACCACGCGCTCCTTGACCTCGTCAAGCCCGTAGTGATCCTCCGCCAGAATGCGGCGGGCGCGCTTTAAGTCGAGGTTGTCGGGCGTGCTCCTGCCCCACGGCAGGTCGAGCATCCACTCGATATACGTCCGGCTGACGCCGATCTCCGGGCTGCCCGGCGCCATGCGCGACAGGCGCTCCAGCTCGCGGGTGGTCTTTTCCTTCGCCTCGTCGTTCATCGGCGTCTTTTCAAGGCGCTCGCGCAGGTCCTCCACGTCCGTGGCGTCCTTGTCTCCAAGCTCCGTCTGAATCGCCTTGATCTGCTCACGCAGGAAGTAATCCTTCTGGTTCTGCTCGATCTGCTTGCGCACGCGCGCCTGAACCTTCTTCTCTACGCCAGCCAGCTCGGTCTCCCTCACCAGGATCGCGCAGATCGATTCAAGCCTCGTCACATCGTCGAATTCTTCAAGCACGGACTGCCTGTCTTCCACCTTCTGCAGCACGTTGGCCGCGATGATATCGGACAGCTGACCCGGATCCTCAATTTCCAGCACGGACTGCATCGTTTCCTGCGAAATCCGTCCGCTCATCCTGCAGTAATCCTCAAAGCAGCTGCGCGCTGTGCGCAGCAGCGCGTCGGTCTCGATCGACACGGGCGTACCCTGCGCAATCAGCTCGTCCAGCGCGGCGGCAAAATACGGCTCCTCCTGCGTCACCGCGCGCAGAATGGCACGGCTCTTGCCCTCCACAAGGACGCGGATATTGTCCCCCGGCAGCTTGATCACCTGCTTGATCGCAGCAATCGTGCCGACATGATAGATATCGTCGATCGTCGGATCGTCCACATCCATGTCGCGCTGGGCGACAAGGAAGATCTTCTGATCGCTGAGCATCGCCTGTTCCATCGCGGCGATGGACTTTTTGCGGCCCACGTCAAAGTGGAGCACCATATGCGGAAAGACCATCAGCCCGCGCAGCGGGAGCATAGGCAGGCTCACCGGCTGTGTGCGTTTCTTTTTCGGCTTGGCCAATTTTGTTTCCTCCTTCAGACAGCCCGTATTCGTAAGCATTCGGGCCAGGTTTTCTTATTATACCTGAATCCCCGGGCTTTTGCAACACGGCGGAACTGACCAACTGTCCCCATCCAGGAACTGAAAAATCCGTGAAGAGCACCAGCTCTTCACGGATGGATCGGTTTTCAGGATACAGAAGGCCTTCTGTCGCCCGCGCCCTCGCGGCGCGTCTTGCCGGAGCTGATCTTGCGCTTGGGCTCGCCCGGGATGAGCGTCGGCTCCTTATGCGATGTGATCGTCTCTTCGGTCACAATCACGCGCCCGACGTCGCCCCTGCTGGGCAGCTCAAACATCGTGCCCATCAGCGCATCCTCGATGATCGCGCGCAGGCCGCGAGCGCCGCTCTTGCGGGCAATGGCCTTTTCGGCAATCGCCTTGAGCGCCGCATCGTCAAACTCGAGCTCCACGCCGTCAAGCTCCACCAGCTTCTTGTACTGCTTGACAAGCGCGTTGCGCGGCTCGGTCAGGATGCGCACAAGCGCCTCCTCGTCGAGGTTGTCAAGCGTCACAATGATCGGCAGACGGCCGACGAACTCCGGAATCAGGCCGAACTTGAGCAGATCCTCCGGACGCATATCCGCCAGAATCTGACCGACATTCTTCCCCTTTTCCTTGCTCCTCACCTCAGCGCCGAAGCCGAGCGTACCCGCGCCGTTGCGCTTTTCGATGATCTTATCGATGCCGTCAAACGCGCCGCCGCAGATGAAGAGAATATTCGTCGTATCGATCTGAATGAATTCCTGATGCGGATGCTTGCGCCCGCCCTGCGGCGGAACGCTGGCAACCGTTCCCTCGATGATCTTGAGCAGCGCCTGCTGCACGCCTTCGCCGGAGACGTCGCGCGTGATGGACGGGTTTTCGCTCTTTCTGGCAATCTTGTCGATCTCATCGATATAGATGATGCCGCGCTGCGCCGCCTGAATGTCGTAATCGGCATTCTGAATCAGGCGCAGGAGAATATTCTCCACGTCCTCGCCGACATAGCCGGCCTCCGTCAGGCTGGTCGCGTCTGCGATGGCAAAGGGAACCTTGAGGATCTTCGCCAGAGACTGCGCCAGAAACGTCTTGCCGCAGCCGGTCGGACCGACCATGACGATGTTGGATTTCTGCAGCTCCACGTCGCCGCGCTTCTTCGGCGCGTTGATTCGCTTATAGTGGTTGTATACAGAAACCGCGAGCGCACGCTTGGCCTTTTCCTGGCCGATGACGTATTCGTCAAGCACGGCCTTGATTTCCATCGGCTTGGGCAGGCTCATCGGCTCCTGGCTGGGCGCGGTGCCCAGGTCGTCGGAGATGATTTCCCGGCACAGCGCCACACATTCGTCACAGATATATACGCCATTGCCCGCAATGATCCGGCGAACCTGATCCTGCGTCTTATCGCAGAAGGAGCAGCGCGCCACGCGCGGCTGCCTGGTTTCGTCCTTATCTCTTGCCATTTCGCACCTCAGATTCTCATTATCAGTCATTTTTAGAAAGAATTTGCTTTCCCCCGGAATCGAAGGAAAGCAAACTCATGCATATCATTTCTTTCGCGGGTCAAAGATTTTGTCGATGATGCCGTATTCAAGCGCTTCCTGCGCGGTCATGAAGTAATCCCTCTCCACGTCGCGCTGGATCTTTTCAAGCTCCTGTCCGGTCATCTCGCTCATCAGCGTATTCATCTTGTTCTTCGTGCGCAGCAGCCACTGGGCATGCAGCTGCACGTCCGTCGCCTGTCCGCTCGCGCCGCCGCTGGGTTGGTGGATCATCACTTCGCTGTTGGGCAGCGCATAGCGCATGCCCGGCTCGCCCGCCATCAGCAGGAACGCGCCCATCGAAGCGGCCATGCCCAGACATACCGTGCGGATCTTCGGCTTGATGTAGCGCATCGTGTCAAAGATCGCCATGCCGTCCGTCACGCTGCCGCCCGGGCTGTTGATGTACATGGAGATCTCCGCATCCGGATCCTCCATCTCCAGGAACAGGAGCTGCGCGACGATGCTGTTGGCCAGCGTCTGGTTGACCTCGCCGCGCAGGAACACCACGCGGTCCTTCAGGAGCCTTGAATACACGTCATAAGAACGTTCGCCATTGGGCGTCTTCTCGATGACGCTGGGCTCAATATAGTAGTTATTCATGAAAACGCCTCCTTGCAGGGCGCATCCAATCGCGCCTGATCAGGCCTCAACCTGCGCGTTGTCGCACAGGAACTTCACGCAGTTGTCGCGGATCGCATCGGCCTTGAAGTACTCAATATCAGCCTCGGTAAAGGTCGCCTTCAGCTCCTCGACGGACTTGCCGGTCTGCGGGGCAAACTGCGCGATGATCGCGTCCACCTGCTCGTCGGTCGCGTCGATGCCCTCGGCCTTCTCGATCGCCTCCAGCACCAGATGCGCCTTGACGCTCTTCTCGGCCTGGCCGCGGTAGTTCTCGCGGAAAGCCTTCATGTCCTGGCCGGTGTACTTGAGGAAGTCGTCAAGCTTCATGCCGTTGCCCATCAGGCGATACTCGAAGTCGCGCATCATGGAGTCGATCTGACGCTCGATCATGGCCTCCGGAATCTCGACAGTCGCATTCTCCATCACCTTGGCCAGCACGTTGTTGGTGAACACGTCGTTGTCGCGGGCAGCGGCCTGAGCTTCCAGTTTGGCACGGACGTCGGCCTTGTATTCATCCAGCGTGTCGAACTCGGAAATATCCTTGGCGAAATCGTCGTCAAGCGCCGGCAGCTGGGTCTCGGTGATGCTGTTCACCTTGACATGGAACACGGCAGCCTTGCCGGCCAGCTCGTCGGAGTGATACTTCTCCGGGAAGGTCACGTCAAGATCCTTCTCCTCGCCGATGCTCATGCCGACCATCTGCTCTTCAAAGCCCGGAATGAAGGTGTGGGAACCGATCTTCAGGGTCTGGCCCTCGGCGGTGCCGCCGGCAAAAGCCACGCCGTCCACGGTGCCGCAGTAGTCAAGGTTCACGGTGTCGCCCTCGGCCACGGCGCGATCCTCGACGGCCACCTCGGTCGCCTGCTTATTGCGCTCTTCCTCAACCTTCGCGTCAACCTCAGCGTCGGTCACGAGGGTCGCTTCCTTCTTCACGGCAACACCCTTGTACTCGCCCAGGGTGACGTCCGGCTTGACGAACACCTCGCAGGTGAACTTGAGGTTCTTGCCGGCGCCGATCTCCTGGATTTCAATCTCCGGACGATCCACGACGTCAATCTTGTTCTCCTCAACGGCCGGGCCGTACACTTCGTCAAAGATCAGCTCGAACGCGTCGTCATAGAAGACGCCCTCGCCGTACATATTCTCAATCATCTTGCGCGGAGCCTTGCCCTTGCGGAAGCCCGGGATGGTGACCTGGGTGCGGACCTTGAGGTACGCCTTGCCCATCGCCTCGTCAAACCTGGCGCTGTCAATGTCAAAGGAAAGCTTCACCTTATTGCTGGCAATCTTCTCAACAGTGGTGCTCATGTTCTTTTGCTCCTCCTGAATCATGTATCGTCATTGATTATATATCATGCATGCGCCCCAGAAAACCCAAAACGCTAACTTATATTATAGCACGCTTATAAAAGAAGATCAATCCTCATTTCCCGGAGAATCTGTCTTTTTTTCCAGTTTTTCCGAAGTTTTTCGCTCCATCGGCAATATGTATGCGCCCGCCTTTCTGCTTATGCCATTCTTTTTGCTTCCGCTTCGCGTATTTACATATTTCCCGTCCCCGCTGCGCATCATGCGTCTATCGGATCATCGGGAGGGATTGTCATGCAGATGCGTCTTTTGCATGTGCTCAAAGCGCAGATTTCCTCATCGGGCGATGCGGATGACGCGCTCCGCGCCATGCGCCATGCGCTGCCGCGCCGCGACAACGCGCAGACGGTGCTGCTCCTGTGTGATCTGTTCCCCTCTCCTACGGCTGATGCGCCTGGGGACGATGCGCTGGTTCGCCGCCTGCAGTCGGGCGTGATGGCCGCCCAGGCAATACGCGCCGGCGCATTTGAGCTTCTGGTTCGCCGCCGCGCCTTTGACGACGCGCAGCGCCTCTTTCTGGGCGCCGGGCAGGCGCCGTCCGCCGAGCAGGTCATCGCCGATCTCCTTTGCGGCGGCAGGACGCAGGCCTCCTTTCTGGCTGCCACGCTGTCTCCCGCTTCAGTCAAAGGACGATATGATGCCGTGCTCTTTTCCGACGTGTCTCTTGTCTGCACGCCGGATACGCCTCGGCGCATGCTTCGCCATCTTTCCTCCGGCGGGAAAAACGCCATTGCCGCAAAGGTGCTTGCGCATGCTTCCTATCCGCAGAGCACGCTGTCGCGGCTTGTCCGTTCGGGCTTTTCCTTTTCTGCAGCGCAGTGCGCCCGGGAAGCCCGCCGCCTACGCAGCGGCCTTTCGGCGCAGGATGCGCCGCGCCTGTATCTTGCAGAGCATATCCCCCCTTCTCCGGATACAGACTCTGCCTGTCCGGTCGCGCCGGACTGTGTGTTTGTCCGCCGTTTCTCTCCGTCGCTTGCAGAGCTGTATCAGGCTCACCGCCGCAGCATCTTTTTCGGCAATGAGCGCTTCGCGCTTCTCCCTCTTGCCCGGCTGCTGCTTTTGCTTCTCTTTGCCCGGCTCGGTCTCACCCTGCCAGCGCTCCTGGCGCTGATCCTGCCGGAGCGTTCCGCCGCGCTGCATCCACGCCTTCTGCCCGGCGCGCTTGTCCGCCTTGCACTGCTGCCCATTACGGCCTTTTCCTCGCTGGATGCATGGCTGCAGAAACGCCTGGCCCATGCCGCCCGTTTCCGTCTGCGCGTTCCTGCCGCGCTGATCACCCCGGCTGCATGCGCGTTTTGGGGCGTGCTGCTCATCCTTGCGGCGTTTTCGGGCGCGGGCGCGCTGCATGTGCTTCTGCCCGCCGCGCTGCTGTGGCTTGCCGCGCCTCTGCTCGTGCCTGCGCTGTCCATGCCGACGCTGGAACGGATCCCTGTCACCCCGCAGGAACAGGCCGAGCTGCGTTCGCTGGCGGAGGCCGCCTTCTTTTCCTGCTTCTCCTCCGAGCAGCCGGGCACGCCGCTCACCCTGCGGATGCTGACCGCATGCGCGGGCGCGATGCTCGGTCTGCTTGAGCCGGACGAAGCCGCGCGCCATGTACAGACGCTGTTTGAGCAGCTGCAGGCTCCGGGAACCGCCGGCGACGCCGCCGTCTCTCAGGCCGCCATGATCGCCTCAGCACAGTATCTGCGCGAGACGATGGAGCGATGCGACGCCGCGCTCCGGCCGCTTCCCGCCCGGATCGACAGCTATGTTCTATCCCATTCTCCCGCCCAAAGCCGCGACGCGCTCGGCACGCTTCTTCGCGCCGCGCTCAGCGAACAGGCCCCATACACATGCGCGCCTGCTGCGGATGCATCTGCGCTCAGCGCGCTCTTTCTCCCGCTGCGCCCCATCCGCGATACGCCCATGCATGCGCTCACCCTGCCGCTCACCCATCCGCACACCTATCTCAGACGGCAGAATGCCGGTCTTCTGCCGCCTCCGGATGATCCCTGCGGCAGTTTTCTCTCGCTCTGCGCCGCCGCGCTCGGCCATCCCTTTCATGCGCTTCTGCTGCGCAGCCATGTCACCGCGCCGTATATGCCTCTGCTCGGCCCGGCGTAACCGCATGCAAAATGCGCAGAGCATGCCGCTCTGCGCCTTCGGTTTTTCATCAGGAAACCGTAAATCCCGCCTCGCGCAGCGCCGCAATGATGCGTCCTGCGTGTGCGCGGTCCTGTGTCTCCATGGTTATTTCGAGGATAGCATCCCGGATATCCAGATCCACATCCGTTCTGTCGTGGTGCACGGCCATGACGTTCGCGCCGCCCTTGCCGATGATATGGCTGACCAGTTCCAGCTGACCCGGCCTGTCCTGCATCAGGATGCGCAGCTTGCTCACGCGGCCTGCGCGCAGCAGACCCTTTTCGATGATGCGCGAGATCATCGTCACGTCGATGTTGCCGCCGGAGATAACGGCCGC
>JAFQOY010000168.1 GCA_017412025.1 Clostridia bacterium
CTAGCGCGTCTGCCAATTCCGCCATTCCCGCAGAAGATGGTGGGCAGGGATGGATTCGAACCATCGAAGTCGGTGACGGCAGATTTACAGTCTGCTCCCTTTGGCCACTCGGGAACCTACCCATATGAAGTTGGAGCTGGCGAAGGGAATCGAACCCCCAACCTGCTGATTACAAATCAGCTGCTCTGCCAATTGAGCTACGCCAGCGTGGTCTCAATGGTGTGACGAGCAAAGAAGAAGAAAATGGCGACGCGGAAGGGGCTCGAACCCTCGACCTCCAGCGTGACAGGCTGGCATTCTAACCGACTGAACTACCGCGCCGTATAAAATTGGTGGGCCTTCAGGGTTTCGAACCCCGGACCGAGCGGTTATGAGCCGCCTGCTCTGACCACTGAGCTAAAGGCCCCTGAAGAACCAGCAAAAGAAAATGGTGACCCCGAGGGGAATCGAACCCCTGTTACCGCCGTGAAAGGGCGATGTCTTGACCGCTTGACCACGGGGCCAGTATGCGAACTGAGAAATGGTCGGAGTGACAGGATTCGAACCTGCGACCCCATGCTCCCAAAGCACGTGCGCTACCAAACTGCGCTACACTCCGCCGGAAACATCCGCTGTTCTCAAGCACGAGATGTATTATACATGAACCGTCAGCCGTTGTCAACCACTTTTTTTGATTTTTATTCCGCAAATCTTCCGGAATGCGCAAATGCCGTCTTTCCGCTTTCTCCTCCACCTTCGCTTCATATTATATGCTCAGCAGCCGCCCCGGCGTCCCTCTTGTCATATTCGCCGCAAATTGCCGTGCGCTTGTGTCTCTTTTTCTCAAGTTTTTGTTCCGCTTCATATTTTTCTTGACACTGCCTGTCTTTTTTGATATGCTTGTCCGCGTGTGAAAAATATGAAAAGTATGATTTGAGGAGGCAGTAATTTGGCTGGCGGCAAACATGTGCTGGGCATGAGCAAATCACGCCATATCTTTGGCACGGCCAAGGTCGGCGATCGCGGCCAGATCGTCATCCCCAAGGATGCGCGGGAATTCTACGGGATCAAACCCGGAGACACCCTGCTCGTGCTGGGCGATGAGGAAAACGGCATGATCGTCACAAAGCCGGAGATTCTGAGCAATCTTGCGGCGAGAATACTCGGACAAATCGGACATGAGGAGCATGGTCATGATGAATAAATTTGAGATGTACAATCAGCTGGGCATCAGCGAAAAGGTATACGGATTCGGCGAGGAAATTCTCGCCTCCCTGCGCGAGCGCTTTGACGCCATCGACGAGGTGGCCGAATACAATCAGGCGAAGGTCATCGCCGCGATGCAGAAAAACCGCGTCAGCGCCGGCTGCTTCGCCGGCACCACCGGCTACGGCTACAATGATGTAGGCCGTGATACGCTGGAGCGCGTCTATGCCGATACCTTCCATACCGAGGCCGCGCTCGTGCGCCCGCAGATCGTCTGCGGCACGCATGCGCTGGCCGTCGCCCTGAGCGCCAACCTGCTGCCGGGCGACGAGCTGCTCTCCCCGGTCGGCAGGCCGTATGACACGCTTGAGGAAGTCATCGGCATCCGCAAGAGCGCCTGCTCTCTGGCAGAATACGGCGTGACCTACGACGAGGTCGAGCTGCTGCCGGACGGCGGCTTTGACTATGAGGGCATCCGCGCGAAGATCAAGCCGCAGACGAAGATGGTCACCATCCAGCGCTCCAAGGGCTATGCGACGCGCCCGACGCTCTCCCCCGCGCAGATCGGCGAGCTGATCGCCTTCATCAAGGGCGTCCGCAGCGACATCATCTGCATGGTCGACAACTGCTACGGCGAATTTGTGGATATGGTCGAGCCCAGCGACATGGGCGCAGACATGATCGTCGGTTCCCTGATCAAGAATCCGGGCGGCGGCCTTGCCCCCATCGGCGGCTACATCTGCGGCACCCAGCAGTGCGTGGATCGCTGCGCCTACCGTCTCTCCGCGCCGGGCCTTGGCCAGGAGGTCGGCGCCAACCTCGGACTGATGACGAGCCTGTATCAGGGCTTCTTCCTCGCGCCGACCGTGACCGCCGGCGCGCTCAAGGGCTCGATCTTCGCCGCCAACATCTACGAGCGCCTCGGCTTCCGCTGCGTACCCAACGCCACGGAGCCGCGCTATGACATCATTCAGGCTGTGGAGCTTGGCAGCGAGGCCGCCATGCGCGCCTTCTGCCACGGCATTCAGGCCGCCGCGCCTGTTGACAGCTACGTGACCCCCGTTCCGGGCGAAATGCCGGGCTATGAGCATCCGGTCATCATGGCCGCGGGCGCGTTCGTGCAGGGCTCTTCCATCGAGCTCTCCGCCGATGGCCCCATCCGCGCGCCGTACGCCGTATACTTCCAGGGCGGTCTCACGTGGGCGCATGCCAAGCTGGGCATCCTCATGAGCCTGCAGAAGATGGTCGACGCCGGTCTGGTCAATCTGTAATATTGTTCTCGGATCAGAATGCGCCTGAATTTTCAGCAGATTTTTTGTCCTGTCTAAGCTGAGTGGAAGGAAGCGTAGCAGTGCTGCGTTGACTGGAACGAAGCGACGACAGGACGGAAAAGATGTGAAAAGACGGCACAGATTGATTTGAGAATCGTATAAAACCGACTTGCCATAGACTCTATCCCAAATCCGGAAATACGAAAGTGAGGAAATCAACATGTGGCTTGTATACACATTGGCTACGACCCTGCTGTGGGGCCTGGCTGAGCTGTTCTACAAGAAGGGCGCAGTCGAGCGCGAAAAGTACTCTCATCTGAAGATCTGCGTCATGGTGGGTCTGGTGATGGGCATTCACGCTGTGTTCACCCTGCTGACCGAGGACTTCACCTACGGTCTGAACTACCTGCTGGCCTATCTGCCCGTGTCGGCGTGCTACATCCTGTCGATGGCGTTTTCCTTCTTCGGCATGCGCTTTATCGAGGAATCCATCTCCGACCCCATTGAGAACACCTCCGGCGCCATGTGCTCTCTGATGTGCGTGCTGTTCCTTGGCGACCGGCTGGACGCCATGGTCTGGGTGGCCATCGGCATCATTGTCATCGGCGTGGTGGGCATCGGCGTTCTGGAAAACAGCGGCGACCTGATGCGCCGTCAGCGTCTTGGCAAGAAGCTGGCCATTATCGCCTTCTGCATGCCCTTCCTCTACGCGTTCATCGACGCCTTCGGCTGTGTGCTGGACATCTACTTCCTGGAGATGGAGACCAGCCCCCTGCTGGCCATCGGCGCGACGGAAGACACCATTGAGCTGATTGCCAACACTTCCTACGAACTGACATTCGCGCTGGTGGGCCTGGTGATGTTCATCTTCATGAAGCTCAGGGGCGTCAGCTTCGGCGGCCTGGTGGAGCAGAAGGACAAAGCGCTGGCCGCCGTATGCGAGACTGCCGGTCAGCTGACCTACGTTTACGCCATGGCCAGCGGCAACGGCGCCATCGCCGCACCCATCATTTCTGCCGTGTGCGTGGTATCGCTGATCCTGTCCCGCATCTTCCTGAAGGAAAAGCTCACCAAAAAGCAGTACGCCTTCATCTTCATCATCATTGTCGGCATCCTGATGCTTGCCGTCATCGAAGGCGAATAAGCAATACGACGAACCCCGCCCATCCGCAGCAGCGGATACGGCCGCAGGTTGCATCCGAAGACAAGGCGTCGCCGCCTCCGCTGTATCCGGGAATCAAAGAGATCGCAGTGAAAATACGCTGCGGTCTCTTTTTATCGTCTCTGAAGGCTTTTTTCCGCGCCCGCGTCCCGACCGGAACATTGACCGCCGGGAAAGGTTTTAATTCTTGATTAAATCTGCACAAAACCGTTTGACGCATTTGCGCCTATCGTGTATAGTATAGACAGATCAACATCGACTATCTTTTCACACAAAAAAGGAGGAACCTTACTATGAAGAAACTCGTATCCATGCTGCTGTGTCTCGCGCTGGTGATGACCTGCGCCTTTGCGGCGGCCGAGTCCGTCGCGGAGCTGGCTGCCGCCGCGGAAGGCATGACCCACGATGAGCTCGTGGAAAAGGCGCTGGCCGAGGAAGGCACCTTCATCGTCTACGGCAACACCAGCCGCATCGTCACCGCCGCCGAGGATTTCGGCGCGCTGTACGGCATCCCCTTTGAGGGCAGCAACCTCAAGGACGCCGAAATCTACACCAAGCTCTCCACCGAAATCGAGGGCGGCGCCAAGGGCGCGGACATGGTCATGATCCAGGACGGCGCGTCCCTTCAGTCCATGGCGCTTGACACCGGCTATCTCGTCAACTTCGTGCCCGCGTCCGTGAAGGACAGCGTCGCCGAGGGCGATCAGAACCCGCTGATCCACCAGTTCATCAACAAGGTCTTCATCTGGAACAACAAGGGCGAAAACGTTCCGGCGATCACCAACGTCTGGCAGCTGACTGAGCCGCAGTTCAAGGGCAACATCGTCTTCAAGGCTCCGGACAGCGAGCAGGTCAACATGAACTTCCTGGTCATGCTCACCAATGAGGAGTGGTCTTCCAAGCTGGCAGAGGCCTACAAGAGCCTCTACGGCAAGGACATTGAGCTGGGCGATTATGAGAACGCCGGCTACAAGTGGATCGCCGAGTTCCTGACCAACTGCGTCTTCGGCAACTCCGACACCACCCTCGCCGAGGAGCTGAGCCAGGAGACCGCCGAGGGCAAGCTTGGCCTGTTCGTGCTCTCCAAGCTGCGCTCCTCCTCCGTCTACACCGAAAACCTGACCGTCGGCCAGTACGTCGCCGCCGAGACCGGCGCGCCGATCGAGCCGTTCGCCGGCTTCATGTATCCGATGTACGCTCTGCTCTCCTCCAACGCCTCCCGTCCGTATACCGCGATGCTGTTCATCGAGTACCTGATGGGCGCCGACGGCTTCAAGCCGTGGGGCAAGAGCATTGGCGCATACTCCACCAATACCGAGATCGCGCCGCTGGAAGGCGACCTGCCTCTTGATAACTGGAAGGCCTCCCTCGTCATGGAAGATCCGGAATACATCCTGGACAACTATGAGGACGTCTACTCCTTCGTGACCATGTACCTCCAGTAAGCCTTCGGCTTTTCGCGGAAATGCTTTCATTTCCGCGAGATCCATCATTTCCCTGTGCGCAAGCGCACGGCCGGGAAATGATACCGGATGCGGCTTGCAGCCGCTCCTCGCCGCGCACATGTCGCGGCTGCGGATTTCCCATGAAGGGGCTGCACCCCTTCATCCATCCCGCTGGTTTACTGCCATACCCGATTTGAAACCGATGCTTTTCAAGGCGAAGGCTCAGTAGCCTTCGCCTTCTTCATCCGATTCCCAAAGCTGAGGTGAATCCATGCAAAGTCCATTCTCCGCAAAGCAGCGCGCGCGTCTTCGCGCATTCTTCAGCAAGCCGGCCAACATCATCCTGGTCGTCTTCAGCGTTGTGCTCTGCGTGCTGACGCTCTATCCGCTGATTCTTCTGTTCCTTGAGACTGTCACGGTGCATACGGGCAAGGAGATGCGCGCCGTCAAGCAGGGCGCGGGCAGCTTCACGCTCTACAGCCTTGAGCGCGTGTTTGCCACAGCCAAGAATTCCTACAGCAGGCTGACCTTCTATGAACCGCTGGCCAATACGCTGGCCGTCGCCATCACCGCGTCGATGATCTCCATCCTCTTCGGCGGCATCGTCGCCTGGCTGATCACGCGCACCAACCTCAAATTCAAAAAGTTCATCTCCACCGTGTTTGTCTTCCCCTACATCATGCCCGCATGGACGCTCGCCACATTCTGGCAGACGTTCTTCAAGAACGTCAACGTCGGCGCAGGCACCTCCAACGGCATCATGGCGGCTGTCTTCGGCATATTCATGCCGGAATGGTTCGTCTACGGCTTCTTCCCCATCTCCTTTGTGCTGGGTCTGCATTATGCGCCGTTTGCCTATATCCTCATCGGCGGCATCCTGCGCAACATGGACGCCAACCTTGAAGAGGCTGCGACCATCCTCAAGACGCCGCGCTGGCGCGTCATGCTGCGCATCACGCTGCCCATCGTCAAGCCCGCGCTGCTCTCCACGCTGCTGCTGGTTTTCGCCAGCTCCATGAGCGCCTATTCGGTGCCAGTGTTCCTGGGCAGCCCGGTGCGCTATTACGTCCTGTCCACCAAGATGATGTCGCTGATCAACAACTACCCGGGTCAGGGCTACATCATCGCAGGCGTGATGATCATCTTCGGCGTGACGATTCTGGCCATCAACCAGCATATCACCGGCAGCCGCAAGAGCTACACGACCGTCACCGGCAAGAGCTCTCAGATTTCTCTGGTCAACCTCAGAAAGCTCAATACGCCGATCGCCGCCGCGCTGACCATCGTCATGCTGCTCGTCGCCGTCGTGCCGCTGATCACCTTCGCGCTCGAGTCCGTCATCATCAAGGCGGGAGATTATTCGCTCTCCAACATGACGCTCGACTTCTGGATCGGCCGCAACCTGACGTATCTGGATCAGGGCGACAGCACCGGCATTCTGCTCAGCAGCAAGGTACTCAAGGCGCTGGGCTTCTCGCTCCTGCTGGCCGTCACCTGTTCGCTTGTGGCGGGCACCAGCGGCGTGCTGGTGGGCTACGGCATCGTCAAGCGCCGCGGCAGCAAGCTGGCCACCGCCGTCAGCAACCTGTCCTTCTTCCCCTATCTGATGCCTTCCCTCGCCTTCGGCGCAATCTATCTGGCCATGAGCACGCGCGTTCCCGGCCTTCAGGGCTTTACCGTGCTGGCGCTGATCGGCTCGGTCAAATACCTGCCGTTTGCGTCCCGTTCCGGCGTCAACGCGATGCTGCAGCTCTCCGGCGAAATCGAGGAAGCCGCCGTCATCGTCGGCGTGCCATGGGTGAAGCGCATGCTGCGCATCCTCTTCCCCATTCAGAAGAGCAGTTTCCTGTCCGGCTATCTGCTGCCGATGGTCTCCTGCATGCGCGAGCTCTCGCTCTTCGTGCTGCTGGTCCCCACCAGCAACACGCTGCTGACCACCATGCTCATGCAGTACAGTGAAAAGGGCTGGGCGCAGTTCGGCAATGCGATCAATCTGCTGATCATCATCGTCGTGCTGCTGGTCAACTTCATCGTCAACAAGCTCACCGGCGCATCCATCGACAAAGGCGTAGGAGGTTAAGCCATGCCTGAGATCATCCTGAAAAACGTCACCAAGCGCTTTGGCAGATTCGTCGCTGTCGACAACCTCAACCTGACGATCCCTACGCGCTCGTTCATCACGCTGCTTGGCCCCTCCGGCTGCGGCAAGACCACCACGCTGCGCATGATCGCCGGCCTTGAGACGCCCACCGAGGGAGAAATCCTGATCGACGGCGTGACCGTGTTTTCCAGCGAAAAGGGAATCAACATCCCGCCGAACAAGCGCGACGTCGGCTTCCTGTTCCAGAACTATGCGCTCTGGCCGCACATGACGGTGTATCAGAACATCGCCTTCGGCCTGGAGAATCTCAAGTGGGACAAAAAGAAGATCCGCGCGCGCGTTGACGAGCTGCTCTCCATGCTCAAGATTGAGGAGTTTGAAAAGCGCTACCCCAGCGAGCTCTCCGGCGGACAGCAGCAGCGCGTCGCCATCGCGCGCACGCTCGCGCCGAACCCGAAGGTGCTCTTCATGGACGAGCCGCTCTCCAACCTCGACGCGAAGCTTCGCACCGAGATGCGTACTGAGCTCAAGCGTCTGCACATCGACACCGACTCCACGTTCGTCTATGTCACGCACGATCAGCTTGAAGCGATGACCCTTTCCACCAAGGTATGCCTGATGGAAAAGGGCCTTCTGCAGCAGTACGCAGCGCCGCTTGAGATGTACTTGCGTCCGGCAAATCTGTTCGTCGCCGATTTCATGGGCAGCCCGACGATGAATTTCCTGCCGGCCAGGGCAAAGAAAACGGGTGAAAACACATGCGAGGTTTCCTTCTGCGGCATGACGCGCACGTTCACAAGCACTGCGCCGCTTAGCGCCCTGCCCGAAAGCGTCACCCTCGGCGTCCGTCCGGAATTCATCACCATCGCCGCGGACAGCGGCGTGAAGGCTACCGTCTATTCCACCCTTCCTTCCGGCATGGAGACGACCGTCAAGCTCCGCCTTGGCGGCGAGATCGTCACCAGCGTCGTTTTCGGCAGCGTGGATTTCCCGGTTGACAGCGAGGTTTCCCTCGCCTTCACCGGCAGCGACATGCTGATCTACGGAGGCGATGAGAAAAAGCTGCTGGCTGTCGGCAGCCTGTAAAACCCCATAGACCAGGAGAGCCGCCGCAGTATTCTGCGACGGCTCTCAGATTGTCTAAAAACCTGTATAGAACAGAAAATCGGCTGCGGCGGCGTGTACGGCGCGGCCGCATCGATTTTGATGGAGGAAAATCCTATTTCCCGGAAGAAAAACCATTTCTTTGCAGATTTCACGGCCGGAATCCCCAGGATTCAAGCGAAATCTGCAGGGGGCAGCGGCGGAGGAAAGGTTCCCCCGTCCACCATCAAATCGTCATTCCGCCGTCCACAACGATATTCGCGCCGGACATGAAGCCTATCCCCTGACCTGCTGCAAATACGATGGCCCTGGCCAGCTCCTCGCTCGTGCCCAGCCTCCCCATCGGCTGGCGGGACACAAAGCCCTCAAGCGCCTTTTGAGGATCATCCGTCCGGTCAATACGCCCCTGCAGCGACGCAGAGAGCACCGTGCCCGGGCTCACGCAGTTGATGCGGATGCCCTCGCCGATGTATTCCGCAGCCATGGACTGCGATAGTGCAATCATCGCGCCCTTTGTCGCGCTGTAGATGGCGCGGTTTTTGACGCCCTTGAGCGCCACCACGGACGCAACGTTGACGATGCTGCCCTTTGTCTGCCGCAGATACGGCATGCAGAGCCTGCACATCATGAACACACTCTTGACGTTCGTGTTCATCGAGCGGTCCCAGTCCTCCATCAGCGCCGTCTCCACGCTGCCGTCCACGACAATGCCTGCCGCGTTGACCAGCACGTCAATCCTTCCGAATCCCGAAACCGCCGCATCGACGATCCGCCTGCAGCCCTCCTCCGTGCCCACATCCGCCTGCACGAAGATCGCCTTTCCGCCTGCTGCAAGGATTTCATCGCAGGCCGCCTGCGCGCTTGCAGAAAGCGAATTGACCACCACGTTTGCGCCGCAGCGTGCAAAAAGCTTCGCTGCCTCGCGTCCCATGCCCGCACCGGAGCCGGTGATAATTACGGTCATATCCTTAAAATCAAACATATACGATCACCTCTTTCTTTACAATACCACATCCCCGCTCCCGTGACAATCAAAAAATCCCTCCGGAAATCCGGAGGGATCCAAAGCGGAAATCAGGCGTTAAAGATCTTCTCGTCGAGCTTGCCCTCGCTCTTGGCGACAGCCACGGCGGCGACGGAGTCGCCCACGCAGTTGAGGGAGGTGACCAGCATCTCGATCGGGCGGTTGATCGCCAGAATCAGCGCATAGCCCATCATCGCAGCCTCGCCGGTGAAGCCGACGCCGGAGAGGATGGTGAAGAGGATGACCGCGCCCGCGCCCGGAGCAGCCGGCGTACCGACGCTGGCAATGAGCGCAAGCACCATGATCACGATCAGGGACATGACGCTCACCTCATAGCCGCCCACGCCGGCCAGGAACAGCGTCGCCACAACCTGCATGATCGCGGTGCCGTCCATGTTGATCGTCATGCCCAGCGGCAGGACGAAGGAAGCGATCTGGCTGTCCACGCCGAGGTCGTGGATGTTGGTATGCGTGTTCAGCGGCAGCGTCGCAGCGCTGGAGCTGGTGGAGAAGCCGAAGATCACAACCTTCATGATCTTGCGGATGAAGGTAAACGGATTCATGCCGGTGGTCACGGCGATGTAAACCGGATAGCCGATGAACAGATACGCCAGCAGCAGCAAAACCGTCACGATGACATATGCCGCAGCGGGCTTGAGGTAGTTGATGCCATAGGTGGCAAATGTGCGGCTGAGCAGCATGAAGACCGCAACCGGGCCAAACTTCTCAACGATGAAGTTGAGGAAAACCACGACAACCTCGCTGAGCTCCTTGCAGAGCTTGTTGATCGTGCACTCGCTGTCATAGCCAAGCTTGTTGAGGCTCAGGCCGATGACGATAGCCAGGAAGATCAGGGAGAGCACCGCGTTGTTGACGCTGAAGGTCGCGCCGATATTCGCAGGTACGATGTTGAGGATCACGTTCAGCGGATTCGCGCCGGTGGAGCCCGTCGCGGCAGAGAGACCCTCCAGCGTCGCATTGAACAGACCCATGTTGAAGCAGGTCAGCGCAATCACGCCGGCAAAGACAAGCGCAATCGTGGTCGTCATCAGGAACCAGAAGAAGGTTTTCATCGACACGCGGCCAAGCATCGCCGCGTCGCGGATGGTGCCGATCGCCATGACGATGGAGGTGAATACCATCGGGACGATGACCAGCTGCAGGCTCTTGACGAAGAGCTGACCGCAAATGTAGAAGATGCCGATCGCCTTCTCCGCGCCGGGAGCCGTAATATCCTGGAAGAGCAGGTTGTTGATCGTCTGCCATGCGGCAGAGGTCGCGCCCAGGCTCTCACGGATCATCATGAAAATCAGGCCGACAGCGATACCTGCGACCATGGCAATCAGCATTTTGACTGCCAGACGGTTGCTTTTGTTTTTCATCGACTTACCCTCCTATGTACTTGTCAGATAGTTAAATGCCCAAATCTTCGATATTATATCAGACATCTCCGCATTATTCAACAGGTATTTTCATATATCATTTGTATTTGTTCATATTCTGCAGCGAACCCGCATGCACCTTCCTCCGGGTACGCCCCCTGCTTTCCTCATCGCCATTGCCGGCAGAAAAAAACACCGGCTCGCGCCGGTCAGATTATCAATAAAGTCTGTTTTAAACTTTGGGGATGCATGAAGGGGCTGCAGCCCCTTCATATGAAATCCGCAGCAGCGACAGACCGTCAACAATACTTTGTTGACGGTCTGACCCGCTCGCGCCGGTGTGTCATACTCACGGTTCTGCGTCCGCAGCTTCAGGAAGCGCCGTCTCCATCCCCAGCCATTGCCACAGCTGCCGGCGATTCGTCTCCAGATCGAACAGGATGCCGGAGCCTCCCCTTCCGTCGTCGCCATATTTGTATGTACCGCTGACAGGCAGTGAATGCGCCTGAATCTGCGCATGGCGAAGACCCAGCGCATCTCTGACCAGCGCCGCCTGCTCAAGCAGCGGCATATCCGTGCGGTACATACCCATCAGATCATCAAGCAGGCTCAGCGCCTCAAGCAGGCCGAGCTTTGTCAGCGAGCGGAAGGCCGCGCGCAGCACATTGCCCTGTCTGTGCTGGCGGCCAAAATCGTTGTCAAGCGTCCTGCAGCGCATATAGGCCACAGCCTGCGCGCCGTTGAGCCTGCATATCCCCTCCTGCAGCGGATTTTCCGGGTACAGCCCGACCTCTGCCTTCAGATGCATCGCTTCCTCCTGCGTCAGGTCGATCTCCACGCCGCCGATGGCGTTGATCACGTCTGCCGCGCCGGAGAAATTGACGAGAAAATAACCGCTGATCGGAATCAGAAATGTTTCCTCAATATAGTCCACAAGCGTCTGATCGCCATGCGAGGAGCGCACGAGCGTATTGAGCTTCGTCATGCCCTTGCGATAGGACGGCTGCACCAGGCAGTCCCTTGCAAAGGAAACCAGCGTCACGCGCTCCCGGTCATAATGAAGCGTCGCCAGTACGATCGCGTCGCTCCGCGCGCCGCTCTCCTCGCTCAGACCCCAGCCGTCCACGCCGACCAGCAGATAATGCTCCATCCCCTGCGCCTGCGCAGCCGCGCAGGAAAGCAGCAGCAGGCATGCCGCCAGCAGTGCGGAGAGCTTCCATCTCACAGACATACACTTCCCTTCTCAATCTAACCGGCGCCTTCCGCCGCACGCTTTTTCTTCGTCCCGGCGGGCGCTTTACCCTTTGTCCGTCCCTGAGCAGCTTCTGCCCGCCGCCTCTTCTGCGCTCATGCGTCCGCTTCCTTCCGCTTCCACCGGCCGGAGAAGTAAAACGCCAGGCCGATAAAGAACGGTGTAAAGCCCGCCAGCGCGTCGCCCAGCCAGAAGCCATAATGCTTCATGTCAAGCGCAACGCCAAAGAGCAGCGACAGCCCGATCCGCATGACGATGCCGTCGAGAATCGCCGTCGCAAAGTTGATGCGCGTATTGCCGCTTCCGTTGATCAGCGCGTTCATGATCGCGCGCATGGCAGCGCCGAAAAAGAGCAGCGCGCCGATGGGCAGATAGCGCATGCCGATATCAAGCACGGCAGCATCCTGCGTAAAGACGCCAAAGATCTGCATCGGGAACGCAAAGAGCGTAAGCGAAATCGCCGCAGCGATGCTCAGCATGATCGCCGCAATGCGCAGCATGATCTTTTTGACGCGCCCGTACTCGCCCGCGGCGATATTCTGCCCCACCATGGTGGAGCCCGCCGTATTCATGGCATTGGATACAAGGTTGGAGATGCTCGCCAGCTTGTTGGCAATGCCGGCAAACGCAGACACAGCAATGCCGAAGGAATTGATAAACGAATTGACAAAGAGCTTGGACACCTGAATGGAGGCGGACTTGATCGCCATCGGCGTGCCGAGGGCCAGAAGATCTGCAAGCATCTTCCTGTCCCAGAGCAAAAAATCCCGGAATGTGATGTTCAGTTCAAATTCTTCGCGCCTGCGCGCAAGGAACACCGCACAGGCGATAAAGCTCACCGCCTGGGAAATCACCGTCGCCAGCGCCGCGCCTCCCGCGCCCATGCCCATACCGATGACAAACACGCAGTCAAGTACCAGATTAAGCACGGCGGCGATGCTGATGAAGATGAACGGATGCTTCGAATCGCCCATGCCGCGCAGGATTGCACTGACGACATTGTAGCCGTAGATAAACACAAGCCCCATCATGCAGATGCGCGAATAGCTCGCAGCGCCTGCAAAGGCCTCCTGCGGCGTGTTCATCACGCGCAGGATCTCCTCCTGCAGGAAAAGCGCGCCCGCGCTGATGACAAGCGCGCAGGCGATCAGAAAGCCGGACATCGTGCCGACAAACCGGCCGATCCTGTCCCGCCGGCCCGCGCCGATGAGCTTGGCGATGAGCACCTGACCGGCAGAGGAAAAGCCCATCGCCACGAACGTGAGGAAGTGCGATACGTCGCCGCCCACGCTCACAGCGGAGATGCCCGCCTTGCCCAGCGTATTGCCGACGATGATCATGTCCACCATGTTGTAGACGACCTGCAGCAGATTGGACAGAAACAGCGGCCAGGCAAACACGACCAGCTGCCGTGTGATGTTTCCCTTTGTAAAGTCCCTGATCTGTGTACGCTGCATATCCGCACCTCCCTGCGCCGGTTGATCAATATCTGGATTGTACCACAGATCCATACGAATCTCAATTGAAATACGGCTATCTGATGCGCATGTTTTCATTCTGTCAGGGCTGAAGGCAGCGCAGAATGCAGCCATCCAGGCCCCGGACGGAAAGAAGGCCTCAGGCCGGTTCATTGTCATGCATGCCCGCATACGGCTTGAGGCAAAACATAAGGCGCACAAAAACGCCGCTGCACATCCATGCAGCGGCGCCTTATGACAGTGGATCTGAGATTACCTGGTGAACGCAGCAGCCTGCGCGCCCGCGGTGCGGCCGAAGACGACGATATCAGTCAGCGCATTGCCGCCGAGGCGGTTGGTGCCATGGATACCACCGGTGACTTCACCGGCAGCATACAGGCCCGGGATCACATTGCCGTTGACGTCGATGACCTCGGCATTCACGTTGATCTTCAGGCCGCCCATGGTATGATGGACGGTCGGCACGCGGCGGCAGGCATAGAACGGGCCGTCGTTGATGCCGTCGTTGATCTTGTTGGCGTCGGTGTACAGGGTACGGCCGAACTCGTCCGGCTGGCCCTCCAGATCGCCGCCCACGCAGTGACGGTTGTACTCGGTGATGGTCCTCACGACGTTCTCCACCGGCAGACCGATCATCTCCGCCAGCTCCTCGAGGGTGTCGGCCTTGTAGGCGCGGCCCGCATCGACCAGATCGTTGATGTGCTCGCCGAAGTTGTTGAGCTCGGTGCCGGTCGGGTAGGTGTCAGAGTCCATGACCATATACATGGTCTGCTGCTCCTGCGCGATCAGGCCCTTGGTCATGTCGTCGCGGCGGCCGCCCTCGTCGACGAAGCGATTGCCGTCAAGGTTCAGGAAGATGAAGCTGACCGGGCCGTGGCCGATATTGCCGGAGAGGCTGCCCGTCTCCGGATCGCCCTGCGGCAGCAGCTGGATGTTGCCCATCTGGATGGTCTGCGCGCCGATGGCCTGCGCCATGGCGATGCCGTCGCCGGTGATGGCGGAGGTGTTGGTGGACTTGATGGTGTCGCCCAGATCGTCCCAGAGCTTGCCTTCGGCGTTCGCCTTCTGGCGCATCTCAACGTTCTGCGCAAAGCCGCCGGTGGCGATCACAACGCCGCCATTGGCCTTCACGGTCACGGTATTGCCGGTCTCGCCGGTGCAGACAACGCCGGTCACCACGCCGTTTTCCACGATCAGATCGGTCGCGCGGGTCTTGTAGAGCATGTCGATGCCGTCATGGCTGTCCACATATGCGCCGTAAGCCTTGAAGAAGCCCACGCCTTCCGGCTCAACCGGCACATGGCCGCGCTCCCAGAGGCTGCCGGCAACGGTGGTAATCTTGCCGCTGAACTCCATGCCGATGGACATGAGCCACTCAACGCCGTCCCACGCCTCGGTGACGAGCTTGCGCACCAGCTCCGGATCGCCCTGCTGGTCGCCGCCGTTGAAGGTCTGGGTGTAGTGCTTCTCCACGCTGTCCTCGCGCAGGGTCGCCGCCTCGCTGCCCTCGTCAACCGCGTTGAGCGCGCCGCCGGAGAGGATGGTGTTGCCGCCCATCGCGCCGGTCTTCTCGATGACGATGACGGACTTGCCCGCCTGATTCGCGGTGACAGCCGCAGCCATGCCTGCGCCGCCCGCGCCGATGACGACGACGTCAGCGGTCAGCTCCACGTCGGCTTCCTTTTCCTTGGCAGCCGGCTTGACGGCCTTGAGCGCTTCCGCGTCGCCGCCGGCCTGCTTCACGCAGTCGGCCACGCCGTCGAGAATCGCCTGGCTGGTCAGGGTCGCGCCCGCGACCACGTCAAAACCGAGGCCCTGCAGCTCGATGATCTGCTGGGGCAGCGTCTCGCACACGGGGGTGCCGACGCCCGGGGTCTCGTTCTGTTCAAGCTGAATGTCGGTGATCGCGTCATCGCTGAAGGTGACGGTCACCTTGATGGCCTGCATGCCGCGCACGTCGGCGGTATACGTACCGGCAGTATAGCCGGCGGCCAGGGCCGGCACGCACGCAAGCAGCATGCAAAGCGCCAGCACGAGAGAGATGCTCTTCTTCATGTTCATGGGTATCCTCTCCTTTTTCTTCTTCAGAAACATCGTTTCTTCTCTTATAGTATACAAGTATACTTTTGATTTGTAAATACCTTTTTTTGAAAAATGTGAAGAAAATCACGAAAAACCGCATGCCGCCGCCATATCATGCGGTCACGCATCCGCCCATACACAAGATTCAGGCTCCGACCAGCCCGACCGCGTCAATTCATTCACATGCACAAGGAAACGTCAGTACACACAAAAAGTCCCTTCCCGAAGGAAGAGACTCAGATTATCAATAAAGTTTGTTTTAAACTTTGGGGATGCATGAAGGGGCTGCAGCCCCTTCATATGAAATCCGCAG
>JAFQOY010000021.1 GCA_017412025.1 Clostridia bacterium
ACCTTATCGCTGCCGAACAGACGCATCAGATCATCCTGCATGGAGATGAAGAACTGAGAGGAGCCCGGATCACCCTGACGGCCCGCGCGGCCGCGCAGCTGGTTGTCGATGCGTCGGGACTCGTGGCGCTCTGTGCCGATGATGTGCAGGCCGCCGACGGCCACAACGCGGTCGTGCTGCTCGTCGGTCTGCTTCTTGAATTCGCTGTAAAGCTGCTTGTAGATCACACGCGCATCAAGGACCTCCTGCGGCACGTTCTCGTTGAAGCCGGTCGCTTCCTCGATCACCATGTCGTCGTAGCCCTTCTGCTTCATCGCGCGGCGCGCAAGGTATTCCGGGTTGCCGCCCAGCAGGATATCCGTGCCGCGGCCCGCCATGTTCGTGGCGATGGTCACCGCGCCGAAATGGCCTGCCTGCGCGACGATCTCCGCTTCCTTTTCATGATACTTGGCGTTGAGCACCTCATGCGGGATGCCGCGCATCTTGAGCATTCTGGAAAGCAGCTCGGAAACCTCAACGCTGACCGTGCCGACCAGAATCGGCTGCCCGGTCTTGTGGCGCCGGTCAATCTCCTCGACCACCTGCAGGAACTTGCCCTTCACGGTGGTATACACCAGGTCGTTCATGTCCTTGCGGATCATCGGACGGTTGGTGGGGATCTGCACAACGTCCAGGCTGTAGATGCCCTTGAACTCCTCCTCCTCGGTCTTGGCCGTACCGGTCATGCCCGAGAGCTTCTTGTACATACGGAAATAGTTCTGGAAGGTGACCGTCGCAAGCGTCTTGCTCTCGCGCTCCACCTTCACGTGCTCCTTCGCTTCAATCGCCTGATGCAGGCCGTCGCTGTAGCGCCTGCCGACCATCAGACGGCCGGTGAACTCGTCGACGATGACGACCTGATCGTTCTGCACGACGTAATCGACGTCCCGCTTCATCAGCGCATGCGCGCGCAGCGCGGCGTTGATATGGTGCACAAGCTCGTTGTTCGCCATGTCCGCCAGATTCTCAACGCCGAACCACTTCTCCGCCTTGCGCACGCCGGCCTCGGAGAGGTTGCAGGTCTTCTTCTTCTCGTCCTTGACGTAGTCCTTGCGCATCTCGGCGATTTCTTCGTCGGTGTAGGGGCTCTCCTCGAAGCGGTTCACCTCCTCCGGCTCCACGCCTTCCTGCAGCGTGCAGACGAAGCGATCCGCCTTTTCATACATATCGGTCGACTTGTCGCCCGCGCCGGAGATGATCAGCGGCGTGCGCGCCTCGTCGATGAGGATGGAGTCCACCTCGTCCACGATGGCAAAGTTGTGTCCGCGCTGCACCATGTTCTTCTGATAGATGACCATGTTGTCGCGCAGATAGTCAAAGCCCATCTCGTTGTTCGTGCCGTAGGTCACGTCGCAGGCATAGGCCGCCTTGCGCTCCTCCTGGTCAAGGTCGTGCACGATGACGCCCACGCTCATGCCCAGGAACTTGAAGATGCGGCCGATGTCCTCGCCCTGGAACTTGGCCAGATAGTCGTTAACCGTCACGACGTGCACGCCGTTTCCGGTCAGCGCGTTGAGATAGGCGGGCATGGTCGCCGTCAGCGTCTTGCCTTCGCCCGTCTTCATCTCCGCAATGCGGCCCTGATGCAGCACGATGCCGCCCATCATCTGCACGCGGAACTGGCGCTTGCCCGTCACGCGGAAGGTCGCCTCGCGCACGACGGAATAGGCCTCGGGCAGCAGATCGTCAAGCGTCTCGCCCTTTGAAAGCCTGTCTTTGAATTCCTGCGTCTTGGCGCGCAGTTCGCTGTCGCTCAGCTTTTTATGCGCTTCCTCAAAGGAATCGATCTTATCTACAATCTTCTGCAGTCTCTTGATCTCCCCGGCAGTCGGGTCGAACAGTTTTTTCAAAAAACCCATTGTTTTCCTCCATACTGCGAAGCGGATGCCCGTACCTGTTTACAAGTTTCCATACTTCGCTAATGATATATTGTATCATCATCAGGCTCTTTTAGCAACCTTTTAAACAATGATTTGCTTTTCGAGTCAAAACAAAGCAAAAAGCGGCACGCCGGAGCATGCCGCAGGTATGATTTCGTATCAGACATTGAACAGCAGATCGCCATACGTAGGCATCGGCCAGAGGCGGCTGTCCACGATCATCTCCAGATGATCCACGGGTGCGCGCAGCACCTCCATCGCCGGGCATACCTCTTCATAGTACGCTCTCGCCTGCATTTCGCCTGTCAGCGCCGCCGCCGCCTGCTGCTTGACCTTCAGGTCCGCAAGCGCGGCGTTCATCTGCCGCAGCAGCACGCTCACGCGGGTGAGCAGTTCCCGCTGCACGGATGCGTCGCCGCCCACGCTCTCCACCATGGAAGCAGCCTCCGCCAGCTCCTTCGTGTAGCGGATCACAGCGGGCAGAATATCCTTGCCCGCCATGTCGATCATGGTCAGCGCCTCGATGTTGATCGATTTGGCATACAGCTCATAGGACACGTCCGCTCGCGCGCGCAGCTCCACCTCGGTATACACGCCGTGGCGCTCAAACAGCTCGACAGATTCGCGCCTGACCAGTTCGGGAATGGCGTCCACCATGCTCACAAAGTTGGGCAGACCGCGGCGCTTCGCCTCCGCCAGCCACTCGTCAGTATATCCGTTTCCGTTGAAGATGATGCGCTGATGCGTCGTCATCTCCCGGCGGATGAGTGCGTCAAGCGCTTCCTCAAAGTTCTCCGCCTTTTCAAGCTCATCGGCAAACATGCAAAGCGCATCCGCCGCGATCGTGTTGAGCACGGTGTTGGCGTCCGCAATGCAGCCGGAGGACGGCGTCATGCGGAATTCAAACTTGTTGCCGGTGAAGGCAAACGGAGATGTGCGGTTGCGGTCCGTGGCGTCGCGCCGGATCACCGGCAGCGTGGACACGCCCACCTTCATGTTGGATACCGACGGCACGTTCTCCTCGTTGCCCGCAATGATGTGCTCCACAATCGCCGTCAGCTGATCGCCCAGAAACATCGAGATGACAGCCGGCGGCGCCTCGTTCGCGCCCAGACGGTGATCGTTGCCCGGCACGGCGGCGCTCATGCGCAGAAGGCCCGCATGCTCGTCCACGGCCTTCATCATCGCCGTCAGCATCAGCAGGAACAGCTTGTTGTGCTGCGGCTCCTTGCCCGGGCTGAGCAGGTTGCGTCCGGTATCGGTGCCCAGCGACCAGTTGTTGTGCTTGCCGCTGCCGTTGACGCCGGCAAAGGGCTTTTCATGCAGCAGGCATACCAGCCCGTGGCGCAGGGCAACCTTCTTCATGACGTTCATGATGAGCATGTTCTCATCCGTCGCCACGTTGGTCGTGTTGTAAATCGGAGCCAGCTCGTGCTGCGCGGGCGCGGCCTCGTTGTG
>JAFQOY010000022.1 GCA_017412025.1 Clostridia bacterium
AGCGGCTGCAAGCCGCTTCCTATATCATTTTCTGGCCGTACGCGCAGCGTACAAGAAAATGATGTTTTATCCGCTGCAAGTATGCGTTAGCAGACTTGCAGCGACAGACCGTCAACAATACTTTGTTGACGGTCTGAGCGGATGCGCGGGCATCCGCTTTTGGCATATTATCCTTCGATTTCGGCGAGCGCGGTTTCAATGTTGGCGAGCACCTTCTGGCTCAGAAGCACGAAAGCCTGCTTGGTGCGTCCGGCGGAGACGGCGGGGCAGTGGACGTTTTCAAGGGTAAAGAAATCCTCCGGTACGACGCCGGCAGCCGCCTTTGTATCGCAGAAGAAATGGTTGCCCGGCTGGCGAACCCAGGCATTGAGCGCCTCGCTGTCAAAGCCGGGACCGATGGAGGTGTTGAAGAGCACCTTGCCGCTGCCCAGCGTCTTAAACTCCTCGGGGCCGAGGAGCAGCACGTTCTTGTTCAGACAGGTGAAGATGACATCATTTTTGGCCAACAGCTGCGCAAGCGGCTTATAGGCCATGCCGGCAAGCTCGGCGTCCGTCTTGCGGGTGCGGCTGTAGTAGGAGATCTCCGCGCCCATGAACTGCAGCGCCTCGGCGATCATGCGGCCGCTGACGCCAAGACCGACGACGCCGACCTTGAGACCGGTGATTTCTGACGGTGCGTCATAGAGCATCTTTTTGCCGCCGAAACCGTGCAGCAGGCCGATGAGCTCGTGGAGCACGTATTCCACGACGCCGCGGTCGCCGTAATCGCGGATACCCAGCACGCGGATGCCGTTTTCACGCGCGCAGGCGATATCGACGTTGGCGCTCTCCTCGGAATAGAGGCTGCAGCACATGCCGATGTAGCGGACGCTTTGGCAGCGCTCAATGACGCTGCGCGTGATGCGGGAGGTGTAGCTGAGCAGCACGGCGTCGGCGTCGCCGATGCGGCGCAGGATTTCCTCGTCGTCTGCGGGAATGTCAGGGTAGAGGATGATCTCCTCTGCGTAATCATGCAGCTTTTCCTCGGCGGCGGGAATCAGACTGACGGGCTCGATAGCGACCAGCTTCTTGAACTTCATGGCGGGTTCTCCTTCTTTATAGATGGATGGTGGGGCAGCATGCGGCGTTTGTATCATGGGATCAGAAGAAGCAGACCGGAGAGGCAAGATTGCGCAGCAGCGCGACAACGCTCCAGCCGGCAATGGCGCTTGTGCGGGAATAGATATCCACAACGGCCTTGACGCCGTCGATTTCGGCGGTGATCCGGTGGTCGTCGCCCTGCCAGTTGGGCACGCTGTGCATGATGACGCCGGTGGTTTCCGGGCCGGTTGTGGCCAGCGAGGTGGCGACGGCGACGTTCACACGGCGAGGGAAGGTGGCGATGGCTTCCTTCGCGCTGCCGGTGAAGACAGTTTTCTGCTCGGTCATCAGCGCGTCCTCCCACACGGGCGTGGGGATGAAGCCCCTGCAGCCGGTGTGCGTTTCGATGCCGGCGGTTTGCGCGAGGCCCTGAGCCTTTGCCATCAGGGACACGGTCTGAAGCACGTCAAAGCCGCCGATGGCGCCGGAGGCCAGATGGATCTTTGCTCCGCCGGCGACTGCGGCAGCCTTCGCCCTCTCGTAGAAGGCCTGATCGGCAAACGCGCCGATGGAGACGAGCACGAGGCTGACGCCGCTTTCAAGCACCCTGACGGCGTTTTCGCGAACCCATTCGACGGAGGCGGTTTCTACAATATAATCCGGCTTCAGCGCAAGCATGGCGTCAAGATCGGCGCACACGGCGCAGTCTGCCGTGACGGAAACCTTCACGGCGCTTTCCATCGTGCGGCTGAGCACGCCCACGAGCGTATAGTCCTCAAGCAGATGAGAGCAGTAAGCGTCGGCAACGATGTTTCCAAGGAAGCCGCAGCCGGCGATGGCAAATGTCTTTTTCATGATGAGCTCCTTTGCAATGCTGGAATAATCATCGCCATTATAGCACAGATGGGGATAAAATGTATAGTAAGGAAAGCTGGAGGCCGTGACGGCGGAGCGTGGAATACAGGAAAAACGCGCCGCGTTTTTGCGGAAAGGCATGCGCAGCCAGCCGCGCACAGCAGGAAGAGGAAAAGCAGAAAAAGCGAAAAAAACGCCGGTAAAAAAAGAAAAAACTATTGACAAATACAGGGGGATGAGGGTACAATAACGATTGCGTATGTTCGTCCTGTTAGCCCCGGGAGTTCGTGCGCGCGTTTGCAGAGCGTCTGACCAGCGCGATGCGTTTTATTGTGGATAACAGGATTCACCACGAGGAGGAAATTCACGTGAAAACGTTTATGGCAAATGCCCAGACCGTTGAGCGCAACTGGTATGTTGTTGACGCCGACGGTATGACTCTCGGCCGTCTGGCCAGCCAGGTTGCTGCGATTCTGCGCGGCAAGAACAAGCCCACCTTCACCCCGCACTGCGATACCGGTGACCACGTCATCATCATCAACGCGGCGAAGGTCGTGCTGTCCGGCAAGAAGCTGGATCAGAAGGTGTACTATCATCACTCCGGTTTTGCGGGCGGCCTCAAGG
>JAFQOY010000169.1 GCA_017412025.1 Clostridia bacterium
GCGCATGTCCTGGGCGCACATTCAGGAGCTGAACCTCCAGGAGGAAGACGCTGAGCACGACTGCTACTTCTATGTCGGCAAGTCTACGGCGATGTCCATCCGTCCGGGCATGTTCTACATCATGTTCCCCAGCGACGGCCATAAGCCGGGCTGCCATCAGGAGTTCCCCAAGCACTACCGCAAGGTCGTCGTGAAGCTTCCGGTGATCGAAAACTAAACCCTCACAAAAGCCGCAGCGTTTTGCGGCTTTTCTTGCTTATTGGGAATTGCGTAAACCCCTCCGCCGCTTACGCGGTCCATCCTTTCAGTGGAGTGAAGGGCTGCTTGCCAAACCAGGCTCCCCTGAAAGGGGAGCTGGCGCAAAGCGCCTGAGGGGTTGAAGTGTGCAAAGCGCACTTTCTTGTATAACAGATCAGGAGGAACAACCATTGTTTGATATCGCGGTGATCGGCGCGGGGCCTGCGGGCTACAGCGCCGCCGTCAATGCCAGAAAGAGGGAAAAGTCCGTCGTCATCATCGGCGGCAACGCGGGCTGGCTTTCCCGGGCGGAGCGGCTTGACAATTATCCGGGGCTTCCGGGCGTTTCCGGCCCGGCGCTGCTGGAGGCGATGCGCGCGCAGGCGCAGGCGATGGGCGCGCAGACGATGGGCGGCGTCGTGCATCAGATCATTCCGATGGGCGAAAGCTTCGCCATGTCTCTGGGGGCGGATTTTGTGGAGGCGAAACGGGTCATCCTGTGCACCGGCGCGAAGCAGCCGCGCCTGCTGCCCGGGGAGGAAAGGCTGCTCGGGCGCGGTGTGAGCTACTGCGGCACATGCGACGGCATGCTGTATCGCGGAAAGAACGTCGCCGTCATCGCGCAGTCGCATGAGGCTGTACAGGAGGCCAATTTCCTCGCCGGGCTTTGCGCAGGCGTGACCTATTTCGGCAGTGCGGACGACGCGCTGGACAGCTGTATTGCCGTGCGGGGAGAAAAGCCGCAGGAAATCCTGGGCGATACCCGTGCTGAGGGGCTGAGGGCGTCGGATGAAGCATTTGCATTTGACGGCGTGTTCATCTTCAGGGAGGCGATGGCGCTGTCTTCGCTGCTGCCGGGGCTTGAGATGGACGGCGCGTTTATCCGCGTCGACCGCAGGATGCGCACGAGCGTGGAGGGCGTATATGCTGCGGGCGACTGCACCGGCCTTCCGCTGCAGGTGGCCAAGGCCGTGGGCGAGGGCTGCATCGCCGCGCTTGACGCGTGCGCGTCGCTTGCCTGAGGACTGAAAATACGCAGAAAATATTGACAATAGCTCAGTTTTTCTTGCGGTATGGCTATCCGTTATGATATAATCAATAGTAGAATATACCGATTTGCGAAGGGAGGGATCGCGGGTGCGCACGATCGAGACCGGCCGCGCAATTGTGGATATCATTGCATGGCCGGAGGACAGGCCCTGGCCGGGCCGCTATCAGACATCCAGCCAGATTGAACGGGGTGTCTGCACGCTTACGCTTTCCCCGGAGATTTTCCACAACGCGGCGAAGGCCAACACCGCCTACCGCCGCTTTGCGCAGAAGATCCGCCGGGAGGGTATGGAGCCGCCGAATGTGGTTTTCCGCAATCTGGCGTCCCGCGCTTCGCAGAATGTGTTCTGCATTCTTACGACGACGGAATCGGTGTTCAATTCCGCCTGCACGATCGGCAGGATGTATGTCGTGGAATCCGGCATTGACGAGCGCAGACGGCTGTGCGGCATCCTGCTTCGCAGCGACATGCCGGAGAAAGAGGCTCTATGACAAGTTTACCGGAAGCATATGTGATCCAGATGAAACGCCTGCTCGGTGAAGCAGGCTTTTTTGCGTATGAAAAAGCGCTTGAGCAGAGCGCGGAGCGCGCGCTGCGCATCAATCTGCTGCTCTGTCCGGACGGCGTGCCGCCGTGTGAGATTGAAGGGCTGGGCAAGCCTGTGCCGTGGGCGAAGGGCGCGTATTTTGTCGAGGGCGACGCGCGGCCGGGGCTTTCTCCGCTGCACGAGGGCGGGCTTTACTATCTGCAGGAGCCCAGCGCCCTTTCCTCCGCCGGCGCGCTTGATCCGCAGCCCGGCGAGCGGGTGCTCGACCTGTGCGCCGCGCCGGGCGGAAAGAGCACGCAGCTTGCCGCGCTGATGGGCGGACAGGGGCTTATCGTGTGCAATGAACCGGTGCCCTCGCGCGCGCAGATTCTCTCGCGCAATATCGAGCGCATGGGTGTTCCCCATGCCGTTGTGACCTGCGCGATGCCGGCGCAGCTCGCGCCGCGTTTCCCGGCATACTTTGACCGCATCATGGTCGACGCGCCGTGCTCGGGCGAGGGCATGTTCCGCAGGCAGATTGAGGCGAGGGACGAGTGGAGCGAGAACGCGCCGCGCGGCTGCGCGGAGCGCGCGCTGGAAATCCTTGAGGAGGCGGCGAAGATGCTGCGTCCCGGCGGGCTGATGGCGTATTCCACCTGCACATTCAACGACACGGAAAACGAGGGCGTGCTTGCCCGGTTCTTTGCCGCGCATCCGGAGTTTTCGCCGGAAGGCTTTATGCTCGAGGGGCTCCCGTCGGGCGAAAAGGGCTATGTGCACCTGTATCCGCACGAGATCCGCGGCGAGGGGCATTTCGTGTCGCTGCTCAGAAAGAGCGAAGACGCGCCCGGTGCGGAGCAGGAGACGGAGAGAAAAAAGGCGCCGGGCAGGGAGAAGCCGGCGCGGGGAAAGACGCCTGCGCCAAAGGCGCAGCCCGGTATGGAGCTGCCGGACGTGCTTGCGCCCGGCGTGCGCTTTGAGCGCCTGCATACGGCAGGCGGCTGCCTGTGGGCGCTGCCGCAGGGGCTTGACGATATCGGCAGGCTTTCCGGCCTGCGCGTGCTGCGGACAGGATTGCTGCTGGCCAGGCAGGAGGGAAAGCGGACGGAACCGGACCATGCGCTGGCAATGGCGCTGCGCCCGCAGCAGGCGGCGCGCACGGCAGAGCTGACGCAGGAGCAGGCGGCGCTGTATCAGGCGGGCGAGACGCTCGACCTGGGCGATCTGCCGGCGGGCTACACGCTGCTCACGCATCAGGGCGTGTCGCTGGGCTTTGGCAAGCAGGCGGGCGGCCAGATGAAGAACCATTATCCCAAGGGCCTGCGCAGACGCTGATTGCGGGTATTCCGTTTTGCACATCGTTCGTGTATAATGGACGCACGGCGTTTTGCCGGATAGGACGAAGAAGGGAGAGCGCCGCGGCGGCGCAAGACATGCGATGTTCAGACTAAACCCTTACGGCCTGTTTGCCATGCCGATGCTTGAAAGCGAGCGGCTCATCCTTCGGCGGATCGCCATGCGGGACGCGAAGGATATTTTTGCCTACAGCAAAGACCCGGAGGTTGCGCGCCATGTGCTCTGGTCCGCGCAGAAGGAGCTTTCCGAGGCGAAGGAATACTGCCGCTACATGATGAAGCGCTACCGGAACGACGAGCCTGCCAGCTGGGGTATCATCGAAAAGAAGACGGATACGCTGGTCGGCACGATCGGCTATATGGATTACAGCGAGGACAACGCGAGCGTGGAGGTCGGCTATTCGCTGGCCAGATGGATGTGGAACGGCGGATACATGACCGAGGCGCTGCGGCGTGTGATCGCCTATACGTTTGAAAGCATGGATATCAACCGCATCGAGGCGCAGCATGAGACGGATAACCCGTCCTCCGGCCGCGTGATGGAGAAATGCGGCATGAGAAAAGAGGGCGTCCTGCGCCAGCGGCTGTACAATAAGGGCGCATACAGGGACGTTGCGCTGTACGCGATTCTCAGAGAAGACTATGAAACAGGGAAAAAGCAGGGGATATTTGAATGATCAGACTGATTGCAAGCGATATGGACGGGACGCTGCTTGACAGCCGGAAGCGGATGCCGGAGGGGCTGTTTGACGCGGTGAGAAAGCTGAAGGCGCAGGGCAGGACGTTTGTCGTGGCCAGCGGCAGGCAGTATTTCTCGCTGAGGCAGGACTTTAAGGAGATCGCCGGAGAGATTGTATTCATTGCGGAAAACGGCGCGCTCATCGTGGAAAACGACAGGCAGCTGTTTCTTGACCCGATCGACAGGGATACGGTGCTCCATATTCTCAGGGAAACGAGGTCTCTTGATGAGGTCTATCCCGTCGTGTGCTGCGCGGGCGGCGCGCTGGTGGAGGCGGGCTCGCCTCAGTCGTTTATCGGCGGCGTGAAGCAGTACTACGAGGATACGCAGGTTGTGCCGGATCTGATTGCTGCCTGCGAAAAGCTTGAGGATGTGTGCAAGGTGGCCTTCTTTGACGAGACGCAGGCGAAGACGCGCGCGCTGCCTGCGCTTGAACGTCTGCTTTCCGACCGGCTGCAGGTGATCTACTCGAGCGAGCAGTGGGTGGATGTGATGAAGCCGGGCGTCAACAAGGGGCGCGCGATGCAGATGCTCCAGAAGATGAAGGGCGTGACGCGCGCGGAGTGCATGGCCTTCGGCGATTATCTCAACGACTATGAGCTGCTTGAGAGCGTTGAGGAAAGCTATGCGATGAAAAATGCGCTTGACGAGGTTAAGCGCGTCGCCAGATACATTGCGCCAGGCAACGACGAAAACGGCGTGCTGCGCGTGCTTGAGGAGAGATTTTCACTGTGAAATCAATCACTGCAGACAGGACGTGGGACGGGCGCAGGCTGACGCGCCTGATGCAGAAGGCGCTGCCGTCCGCGCAGGCGGGGCAGATTCGGAAGTTTCTGCGCCTTGGCCGCGTCCGCGTCAACGGAAAAAAGGCGGACGGGGAGACGGTCGTGCACGAGGGCGACGTGATCGATCTGTATGTGGAAGATGCGTTCTTTGAAGAGGCGCAGCGCGAGGATCCGTTCTATTCCAGGATTCATCCGAAGCTGACGATCCTCTACGAGGACGCGCACATCATGCTGCTTGACAAGCGTGCAGGCCTGATCTGCCATCCCGATGAGGGCGAAAAGGTGCACACGCTGCTGACCTATGCGCAGGCCTATCTGTATCAGAAGGGCGAGTGGAACCCGAAGACGGGCTTTGCGCCGGCGCTGTGCAACCGGATCGACCGCTTTACCGCAGGCGTCGTCATCCTGGCCAAGACGCAGGAGGCGCTGCGGGCGATGGATGAGAAGATCCGGACGCATGAGGTGCAGAAATACTACCTGTGCATCGTGCATGGAAAGATGAAATATCCGGACGGTACGCTGCGCCACTTCCTGATGAAGAAGCCGGAGCAGAAAAAGGTAACCGTGCTCAAAAAGAACGAGCCCGGCAGCAAAGAGGCGATCACCTATTTTCAGGCGATTGACGAGCGGGACGGTCTTACGCTGTGCGAATGCCTGCTGGGCACGGGCAGAACGCACCAGATCCGCGCGCAGTTTGCCGCCATCGGCCATCCGCTGCTGGGAGACAACCAGTACGGCAATGCAAAGCAGAACGAAAAATACGGCCGGAAAAACGGACAGGCGCTGTGCGCATACCGGCTGATCTTTGATTTTGAGGGCGACGCAGGCTGCCTTTCCGGCCTGCAGGGGCGGGTATTTCAGGTGCGCGATGTGCCGTTTGTGCGGGAATACTTCCCGGATGTGGTGATTCCCGAGCCGTAAAGCCCGATACGAAGGAGGTGCGCGGATGCGCAGTGACGTTTGGAAAAGAAGCGGGGGCAGGCGCGGTCAGCTGGTTTATATCGGCATGACGCTTGCGCTTGCCGTCGTCTTTTCGCTGATTTTCTATACCTGCAATTCGCCGCTCGGCCCGGCAGTCGGCAGCGACAACGCCATGTACCTGACGATGGGCACGGCGCTCGCCAGGGGCTATGCGCCGTATACGCAGATCTTTGACCACAAGGGGCCGCTGCTGTTCATCCTGCAGGCGATTCCTCAGCTCTTTACGTCCGGCTATTCGACGCTTGCGGTGTTTGTGCAGGAGGTGCTGTTCCTCTTTGCCTGCCTGCTTGTGCTGGGCAGGATGGCGCGGCGCACGGGCGTGAGCCGGTTTGCCGTGCAGATGATCTATCTGGCGGTGTATGCCCGGCTGACGGACGGCGGAAACCTGACGGAGGAATACTCCAACCTCTTTACCCTGATCGGCCTTGACGCGATGCTCTCGGTCTTTGACGATGGAGACGGCCTGGGCGGCAGGGATGCAAGGGCGCTCTTCAGGCCCGCGCTGGCGCTGGGCGTAACGGCGATGCTCAGCTTCATGCTGCGCGCCAACAATGTGCTGGTGACGGTCTGCGCCGTGGGCGCTGTGGCGCTGTGCATGCTGCCGGCGCGCCGGTTTGCCCAGCTTGGCGTATGCGCGCTGGGCGTGCTGGCGGGCTGCGCGCTGGCTGCTGCGCCGATTGTCGCATGGCTGATGCGCTATGGCGTGCTGGGCGATGCGTTCTACGGCGCGATCATCCACAACATGATGTATGCCGACACGGGCGACGTGCCCAGAAGCTACATGCTCTTTCACATGCACTACGGGCATTATGCGATCTTTATCGCCGTGCTGACCTGCCTGGGCGCGCTGGCGTATTACATCCGCACGCGCCGCATTCCGCTGGCGCTGGCGATGATGGCCGGCGCGGCGGCGGGCGGCTTTGCGGCGTTCATTTCCCACAAGTTCTATTATCACTATCAGATGCTCGCCGTGCCGATGGCGGCGCTTGGCGGCATGCAGCTGCTGGCGCTCTTTGGCGGCTTTGGCGCGAGGGGCCGCAGGGCGGCTGCCTGCGCCGCGTGCGCTGTCTGCGCGCTGTGGCTTGGCGTGTACGGAGCGGACGTGAACGCCGTGAGGCGGAACGATCATGCCGTCATGCAGAACGTGGCGCATGACGCGCTTGCATTGTATGATCAGGTGCCCGAGACGGAGAGGGATAGCTTCCTCGCCTACCGCGTGGAGCCGAAGTGGTATGTCGGCGCGGAGGCGCTGCCCTGCATGCGGTTTTATTTCCTGCAGGAGATCCTGGCGCAGGCCGACCCGATGGTGATGGACGAGATTGTGCACACCTTTGAGACGGAGCCGCCGAAGTGGATCGTGCTGTTTTACAACCGCGAATTCGGCCCGCCGTATGACGCGCGTATGGCGGAGATCTTCGAGAAGAACTATGCGTTTGTGGACGCCGTAGGCGAATACCAGCTGCTGCGGCTGAAGGCGGAATGACAAAAAAACTTTCCCCTTTGGGGAAGCTGGATTTGCCGAAAGCAAAGACGGATGATTTTCCGTGCCGCAGCGCGGGAAATCAAGGAACACGTAAACAAAGCGACAGGGAGGAAAAAGCCGTGAACGGACACAACGTCAAGACGAAGCTGCTGCTGACGGGCATGGGCTTTTTCCTGTTTGCCGCAGCGGCCACGCTGATCAACGCGCTCCTTCTGCCCTATGCATACCGGCGCTTTGGTTATCCGAGGCTGGTGGTGCTTGCCTGCTTTGTGCTCGCTGCCGCCGGCTTTGCCGCGCTGGGCAGAGCGCTTGCGCGCACGGAGGAAGAGCGGCTTGAGCGCTTTGTGCGCAGGGCAGTTCCGGCGTTCCTGGGCGTGCTCTTTGCGGCGCAGGTGCTGATTGGCTACCTGCTGGAGTATACGCCTGCGGGCGACAACTTCATGCTCTTCAACGGCTCCAGGATGCTGGCGCTGGAAGGGGATTTTTCAAACTATCCGGACTTCGGATTGTATCTGGCGCGGTTTTCCAATCAGTGGGGCTTTCTGCTGATGATGACGGGCGCGTTCAGGCTGCTTGCCGCGCTGGGCGTCACGCGGTTTTTCATGGCGTTTGTCGTGATTCTTGCCGCGCTGCACAGCGTCGGCTTTGCGTCGCTGCTGTCCATCGCCCGGCGCATCCGCGGCGCGCGCGGACAGGTGATGATGATGGCGGTGATGGCGCTGTGCCTGCCGCTGTGGCTGTGCGCGTCTGTGCTCTATACGGATACGTTCTCGATGCCCTTTGTGATCCTGGCGCTTGACTTTGCGCTGCGCGCCGCGCAGGCGGAGGATGGGAAGCGCCAGATCGGCTTTGCGCTCGCCTGCGGCATATCGGCGCTCGTCGGCGGGCAGATCAAGATGACGGTCGCCATCGTGCTGATGGCGGCGGTGATCGTCTGGGCGCTTTCCATGCGGCCGCTGCGCGCGGCGCTGTGCGCGCTGCTGTGCGCGGCGCTGATGCTCTCCGGCGGGCAGATTGTCCGGCGGACGATGCTTGCCCATGTCATCGATCCGCAGGTGCATGCGCAGCAGCACACGCCGACGATCCACTGGATCATGATGGCGATTCCCACGGGAGACAATCCGTATGGCCTCAACACGGGCGATTATGGCATTACATGGGGCATGATGGACGAGGGCGCGACGCGTGAGGAGGTCATGGATTCCATCCTGACCCGGATGAAGGACCGCATCTACACGCTGCGCTATCCGGACAGGCTGGCGGCGGCGGCGTTTTCCAAGAACGCCTCCGCGCTGTGCGACGGCACGTTCGGCCTGTCGGAGATGCTTGATGACAAGCCTGTGCGCGAAAATGCGCTGTCCGCCCTCGTGCTGGAAGGGCGAAGGCTCTATCCGTATTACGGGGCGCTGTGCACGGGCATATACATGGCGCACATGCTCTTTGCGCTGCTGGGGTGCCTGCGCGATATCAGGGCGCGCGATGCGTCGCTGTCTCTCGCGTATATCGCGATGTTCGGCATGATGCTGTTTCTGATGATCTGGGAGGCGCGCAGCCGGTATCTGCTCAGCTTTGTGCCGGTGCTGCTGCTGCTCTCCTGTGCGCTTCTGTCGCGCATGCCGGGGAGGAAAGAGAATGAAGAATAAAACAGGGATCGCAAAGCTGCTTTTGCTGACGGGCATGGGGCTGATGATCCCGTGCTATCTGTTTACGGCGGGCAATACGCTCCTTGCGCCGTGGACGCTGTATGACCGCAATCGCGCTTTGCTTGCCGTGCTGACGGCGATGTGCGCGGCGGGGCTTCTTCTGGCGCTGCGCGCGGCGGACCGGCACGAAGCGTTCTGCGCCCGGCACGAGAGGCGCATGCTGGTCGCTGCCGCCGCGTTTTATTTCGCTGTGCAGATGATCATGGCGCATGCGCTGCGCTATGCGCCCAAGACGGACGCGGAGCAGTGCTTCACCGCCGCGCAGCTGATCGTGGATACGGGCACGTTCGGCAACGTCGAGCGCCCGTGGGTGTATTTTACACGCTATCCGTTCAACCTCGGCTTTGTCTATCTGCTCGCCGGGATATTCCGCCTCTTCGGCGCGCTGGGCTGGGCGGACAGGTATATGCAGGCGGTGCTGGTCAACAGCCTGCTCTTTACCGCAGGGCTTGTGTGCGCGGCGCGCGCGGCAAGGCGCATGGGCGGCGTGAGGGCGCAGACGAAGCTGCTGATGCTCTTTGCCTCCTGTCTGCCGTTTCTGTACTGCACGGCGGAACTGTATACCGATGCGTTTTCCCTGGCGTTTCCGCTGATGACGCTCTATCTCTTCTGCCGCGTGCGGGAGGCGAAGACGGCGCGCGCACGTCTGCTGTGGGCGATTGCGTTTGCGCTTGCCGCCTTTGCCGGGTCTCAGATCCGCTTTACGGCGGTCATTGCGGCGATTGCCTGCGTGATTGCGCTTGCGTTTGAAAAGCGATGGCGCGCTGCGCTGCTGTGCGGCGCGCTGACGGCGGCCGTGCTCATGGGCGGCGGCGCGCTGGTGGATGAGTATACCTATGCCCGCCACCTTGCAAGGGAGGACGTCAGGCAAAACGAGCTGCCGCGGCTGCATCACATCGCCATGGGGCTCCCTGTTCAGGTGGACGAGGGCTATGGGCAGTACGGCGAGGGCGGCTGGCTGATCTTTTCCACCTCGTTTGAGGATCCGCAGGCGCGCAGGGAGGCGCTGCTTGAGGAGGTCATCGACCGGGTGTACTATCTGCGCTATCCTTCAAGGCTTGTGCACATGATGTCGCGCAAGCTCATTTCCACGTTTGGCAACGGCACGTTCCTGCTCAATGAGATCATCGAGGCGGATGCGCCGCAGGCGGATAACGCCGTCAAGCAGGTGATCTTTGAAACGGGCGCGCTGTACCCTCTGTATTATCACCTGTGCACGGCGATGTTTGCCGCGCACATGCTGCTTGCCTGCGCGGCCTGCGCGCAGGCGCTCAGGCGCAGGGACGTATCGGCTGCGCCGGTGTTTATCGCGCTGGTGGGCGTGTTCCTGGTGCTGTGCGCATGGGAGACGCGGGGCCGGTATTTCTTCCAGTATCAGCCGGTGCTGCTGATGGCGGCGGCAATGGTACGCACAAAAAGCGCATAATGCGAAGGCCTGCAGAAGAAACGCTGCAGGTTTTCGGTTATAGACGGGAAGAAAGACGGGAGTTTTATCATCGGCGGGATGAAAAACCGGCAGGAATCAAACAGGCGCTGAAGAATTACATTTAAGTTACCCTTATTTCATTTCGGGAGATGGGATGCTTCGTGACGGAAGGACTGGAAATGCTGCGGCGCATCACGCCGCAGGAGGAATATACCGCGGGACTGCAGATCTACAGACAGGGCGGCGTGCATCCGCTGGAGGAGGAAAACGGCTTTCTGCGCTATGTGGTCGACGGCGATCCGAGGCGCGTGGTGCGCGTGGCAGCCGGCAGCCGGCTGAGCGGCCGGTGCTCGTGCGATTTCTTCGGCAACGTGCATAAGCCCTGCCGCCATCTGGCGGCGGCGATGATGCTGGCCATGTCAAGCGGTACGATTGAGGAGATGCGCCGCCGGAAGGCGAGGGAGAATGCGTCGCTGCTCATGGGCACGCTGCGCGCAGCGCTGCCGATGGAGACGCCGCTTGAGCTGGAGATCACGCTTCACCTGATCGGCGAAACCGGCATGCGCGTCTCCCTGCGCGTGGGGCAGGAGAGGATGTACGTCGTCAAGTCGATGGCGCAGTTTCTTGACGCGCTGACGAAAAAGGAAAGCATGGCCTTTGGCAAGGGCTTTATACTGGAGCCGCAGTGGATGGGCTTTGAGGGCGTGGACGCCAAGATCATCCGCCTGCTGCAGGATGCGGCGTATATCGCGGGGCTTGAGGGAAAGCTGGTGCACACGGGCGTGGAGGCCAAGTATCTGCCCGTGGCAGACAGGCTGGCGACGCGCCTTCTGCAGCTGCTGATGGCCCGTCCGTTCAGGATCTGCTTCGGGGATGAGGTGATCCCCGTGCCCAGCGTGTTTGAGGGGCAGGCGGAGCTGCTCTTCGGCGTGACGAGAAGCGGGCGCGAGCTGGAGGTGCGCGCGCAGATGCCCGGATCGCTCCGGATGCTTGACCCGGACGGCAGGTTTGTCTTCTGCGAGGGGGACGTGCTGCGCCTGCCCAGGGCGCAGAGAGAGATCGTGCGCGTGATGCTGGCGGCGGGCAGAGACGGACAGGCGTCCTTCCGCTTTGACGCGCAGCAGGGAACACGCGTGATTTCCGAGCTGCTGCCGGCGCTGGAGCGTGCGGGAACCGTCACGCTTGACGGCGCGCTGGCGGAGCGGATTGTGCGAAGGGAATTGAAGGTCAGGGCATACTTTGACCGGGAAGAGCGCATGGTAACGGCCAAAATGGCGTTTGTCTACGGGGATGAGGAGATCGATCCGTTTGCGCCGACCGCGCCCAAAACGGAGGAGGAAGAACGCATCCTGATGCTGCGCGACGCCGCAGGCGAGCGCGCTGCGCTTGACCTGATGGCGGCTGCGGGCTTTCGCATGCAGCGGGGCAAGGTCATCCTCGCCGGGCAGGAGATGGTCTATCGCTTCCTGACGGAGGGGATATACGAGCTGCAGAAGACGGCGGAGGTATACTGCTCGGATGAATTCAGAAGGCTGACGCCGCGCAGACCGCATTTCACCGGTACGCTGCGCATGCAGGACGGCGTGCTGCAGCTGCAGATGCTGGAGGGCGGAGAGCCGACGCCGGAGATCATGGCGATCCTGCAGGCGCTGCGCGACAAGAAGAAGTATTTCCGCTTAAAGGACGGGTCCTTCCTCGACCTGACGGACATGGACGAGTGGCGCGAGCTGGCTGAGGCCGCCGCAGGCACGGAAAAGGAACAGGAAAAGCAGGAGGACGAGGCGCGCGGCGTCGTGCAGCTGGCGTCCTTCCGCGCGGCCTATATGATGAGCCTGCTGGAAGGCGGGCGTGTGCCGGTGACGGCGGAAGGCTCCGTGAAGGAATTTGTGGCGAGCATGGACGAGGAGGGCGATCCCTGTCCGCAGGCGCTCAGCGATACGCTTCGCCCGTACCAGAAGCGCGGCTTTATGTGGATGCAGGCGCTTGACAGGCTGCACATGGGCGGTATCCTTGCCGACGACATGGGCCTTGGCAAGACGCTGCAGATGATCACGCTGCTGCTGTGGGCCAAAGAGAAGGGCGGCGATGCGCGTCCGTCGATCATCGTGGCGCCGACGTCGCTGGTGTACAACTGGACGGCGGAGATCAGGCGCTTTGCCCCGCAGATCCGCGTCGCCGTCGGCGAGGGCGCGCAGCAGGTGCGCGCGCAGACGATTGCGAGGCTGACGGCGGATGAGCCGGATATCGACGTATACGTGACGTCCTATCCGCTGATCCGGCGCGACATTGCGCAGCTTTCCCGGATTGCATTCCGGTTTGCGATCCTTGACGAGGCGCAGTATATCAAAAACGCGATGAGCGTGGGCGCGGGCGCGGTCAAGCAGCTCAGGGCGCAGACGCGCTTTGCGCTGACCGGCACGCCGATGGAAAACCATCCGGGCGAGCTCTGGTCGATCTTTGATTTTGTGCTGCCGGGCTATCTGCTGTCCTTTGCGCAGTTCATGCACAGGTTTGGCACGGGCGAGGAGACGGACGTGCTCAGGCGGCGCATCCGTCCGTTCCTGCTGCGAAGGCTCAAGGGCGACGTGCTCAGGGAGCTGCCGGAGAAAAACGAGATTGAGATGATGGCGGACATGACGGAGGAGCAGCGCAGGGTCTATCAGGCCAGCCTGCTGCGCCTGAAGCCGCAGGTGGAAAACATGATCGGCGGCAGAAACCGCATCGAGGTGCTCGCCGCGATTACGGAGCTGCGCCAGATCTGCGGCCATCCGTCGCTGGTGCTCAGCGACTATGCGGCCTCAAGCGGCAAGCTCGACCTGCTGCTGGATATCCTGCCCGGCGCATTGGAGGCCGGACATCGCGCGCTGATTTTCTCGCAGTTTACGCGCATGCTGAAGATCCTCAAGCGCAGGCTGGAGGCCGTGGGCATCCAGTGCCTGTATCTGGACGGCGAGACGCCGCCCAGGCGCCGCATGGAGCTGGTGGAGCAGTTTAACGGGGGAGAGGGTCAGGTGTTCCTGATCTCGCTCAAGGCGGGCGGCTCGGGCCTCAATCTGGTGGGCGCGGATACGGTGATTCACTTTGATCCGTGGTGGAACCCGGCGGCCGAGGACCAGGCGACGGACCGCGCGCACCGCATCGGGCAGAAGCACACGGTCAACGTCATCCGCCTGATTACGCGCGGGAGCATTGAGGAGCAGGTTGTGCGCCTTGGCGAGCGCAAGCGGGAGCTGTTTGACCAGATGATCACGGCGGGCGAGGCCATGCCCACCCAGCTGACGCAGGAGGACATCCGGGCGCTGTTTGACTAGGCGGATGCGCCTGCGGCGATGGCTGTTGACGGGTTTTGCATGCCTGTCGTATAATAAAGCAAAAGACAAAAGGAGCGCTCATGCACATTATATGGGACTTTAACGGCACGCTGCTCTTTGACGCGCAGCTGGGCGTGGATGCGGACAATCATGTTTTCAGGGAACTGGGGCTTCCGCCGATCACGATGGAGGATTACCGCAGGCACATGACCATGCCGGTGCGCCATTTCTATACGGCGCTGGGCGTCGACCTGAACGTATACAGGTATGAGACGATCAGCCGCATCTGGCTGGATTATTTCAACCGGCATGCCGTGGGCGTCGGGCTTGTGCCGGGCGCGCTTGAGCTGGTGAAGCGGCTTTATGACGCCGGCATTCCCCAGTCGATCCTGTCGGCGTCCTATGTGGCGTCCCTGCGCGAGCAGTGCGCCGCGCTGGGGCTTGAGCCGTATATGGCGCGCATCGACGGGCTTGGCGACGAGAGCGCGCAGAAAAAGACGGATATCGGCCGCGTGCAGATGGAGCGTCTGGGCCTTTCGGGGGAGGACGTCGTGCTGGTTGGAGACATGGTCGCCGATGCGGAGCTGGCCGAAGCGCTCGGCGCGCGCTGCGTGCTCGTCCCGTGGGGACACAACGATACGCAGCGCCTTGAAAAGACAGGGGCGCCCGTAGCGCACACGATGGATGAACTGGAAAGCATGCTGCTTTCGATGCAGAAGTAAACGGAGGCATACGCCATGGCAGACGGACAGGATGAACGCAAAGACGGGAAAGCGGCGAAAAAGTCGATCCATGCCGGACACCGGGAACGCATCCGCGAGCGGTTCCGCGTCAGCGGTCTGGAATCATTTTCCGAGCATGAGGTGCTGGAACTGCTGCTGATGTACGCCATTCCGCAGCGGGACGTCAATCCCCTGGCGCATGAATTGATTGCGCGATTTGGCACGCTGAGCAACGTGCTGGACGCAGACGAGAGCGAGCTGATGCGCGTGCCGGGCGTGGGCGGCAACGCGGCGGTGCTGCTGACGATGATGCCGCAGCTGATGCGCCGCTATCAGATGAGCCTGAGGGGCGCAAAGCCGGAGATTACCAATTTTCACGAGGCGCGGGCATACTGCATGCCGCTGTTTCTGGGCGCGAAGGAGGAGCATGCCTATCTGGTGTGCCTGGATCAGAGCGGCCGCGTGCTGCATCTGGCGCTGCTGCACACCGGCACCATCGACGAGGTGACGCTCTATCCGAGGCTGGTGGTGGAGACGGCGCTGCGCCATCGTGCGTATGCCGTTCTGCTGGCGCACAATCATCCGGGCGGCATCGCGGAACCCTCTCAGGCGGACTATGATACGACGGTTTCGCTGGTCAGAACGCTTGCCGGCATTCAGATCAGGCTGATGGATCACCTCATCTTCGCGGACGATCAAGCGTATTCGATGATCCGCGCCAGCCAGTTTGTCGATCTTGCGGCGGATGAAAACTTCAGCTATGTCGTCAGAAGCCAGAATGTGCCGGGCAGGCGCGGTACGCTGCGCGAGGAGGCGGACGAATGGATTTACCTGACGGCGGAGGATCTTCGGGGACAGGAATAAAAGGAGATTGCGCAATTGAGGATCACAGTAAGGAGACTTCTGATGGGAATGCTTGTGCTGGCGTTTCTTTGCATTGTCTGCGCTGCCGGGCTGATGGGATTCGTCTATTACAAGGAGACGCATCTGCCGCCGCTGGGCGATTCGGACGTCATCATCGTGCTTGGCGCGCAGGTGAAGGCGGACGGCACGCCGTCCGTGGCGCTTGAGCGCAGGCTGACGGCGGCGCTTGAAAGCTACCGGCAGGACAGGCAGCTGATCATCGTCTGCGGCGCGCAGGGCGCAAACGAGCCGCGCGCGGAGGGCGATGTGATGCGCGACTGGCTGCTTGAGCGCGGCGTGCCGGAAGAGGACGTGGTTGCGGAGACGGCGTCGTTCAACACGAGGGAAAACCTGACATATGCCCGGGCGATCATGGAAAGCCGGGGGCTCAGCGAGGCGCTGATTGTAACCAGCGACTATCATGTTGCGCGCGCGCTTGAATTGTGCCGTCAGACAGGCATACCGGCCACGGGCAAGGGCAGCCCGTCCAAGCCGGAATACTTCCTCAAAAATCACTTCAGAGAGGGGCTCAGCTGGATCAAACTCTGGCTGGAGAGCATGCTATGAACAGGGAAAGACTGACAAACGGGCTGGAAGCGATGGGCGTCGCCTTTGATCAGCGGGCCGTTGAGCGCTTTGAGGCGTTTCACGCGATTCTGGACGAATACAACCGGAAGATGGATCTGACGGCGGTGCTTGACGAGAACGAACGCGTCGACCGGCATGATCTGGACAGCGCGGCGCCGCTGGCCAAAGGCCTGCTTGCGCCGGATGCGAAGGTGATCGACGTGGGCACGGGCGCAGGCTTTCCGGGCATGCCGCTGCTGATTCTGCAGCCGGAGATGGAGATGACGTTCCTTGACGCGCTCAACAAGCGCATTGCGTTCCTTGAGGACGCTTTAAAGAGGCTGGGGCTTCGGGCCTGCTGCCTGCATGCGCGCGCAGAGGACGCCGCAAGGATGGCGCAGCACAGGGAGATGTACGACGCGGCGGTATCGCGCGCGGTGGCCTCAAGCGCGACGCTGCAGGAGCTGACGCTGCCGTTCGTCAAAACCGGCGGCCTGGCCATTGCCTGGAAGGGCCCCGGCGTCCATGAGGAGATGGACGCAGCCAGGCGCGCGGCGTTTGTGCTGGGCGGCACGGTGCGCGGCGTGGTCGACGCGCCTGTGCCCGGCAGGGACGACTGGGCGCACTGCCTGCTGCTGACCGAAAAGACCGGAAAAACGCCGAAGGTCTATCCGCGCAAGGCGGGCACGCCGGGCAGAAAGCCGCTGGCATAATAAAGAAAAACTTACCAGAGGAATTCCCTCATGTCTTTTTGAAAAGCAGCGCAGACTGTTTGCAAAAAGGAGATGAGGGAATTTTGTTTTCCTATGTGATGCAATCGCCATACCGTTTTCTGCTGGCGGCAGGGCTGATTGCCGCGCTGCTCTGTCTGTTTCCCGTGAAGGTGGACGCGCCGGAAAGCGGCCCGGCGATGCGCGCCGGAGCGCTCTCCGGCGCAGAAGCGATGGCCCGGAGCACGAAGCAGCCCGCACATGCTGCAGCGCAGGAGGAACCTGTACATGCGGATCTTTCCGCCCGGACGACGGATGGATGCCTGCTGCACAGGACGATGTACTACGCGCTTTGCGGGCACAGCGTACAGCGCAGGGAGCCGCTTCCGCAGGCGCTTGTGGGTCTGTCGCGCATGGCGCTTGAAGCGCAGCTGGAGGAGGTGATTCCGCGTGCAGCGGTGACAGGATTTTCCTCCGTCGAGGTGGATGTGACGCAGAATATGGATATCCCCTGTCCGCTGCACTGGGTGCTTGCCGCCGGAGAGGACGGCATGCTTGCCGTCATGCAGAACAGGATGGGCGAGACGCTTGACGTTGTGCGCAGGACGGATATCCCGCTCCGGGAAATCCGGGAGGAGGAGCGCGCCGCGCTGACGTCGGGAAGAGTATTCGACGATGTGCAGGCGCTTGAAGGATATCTGGAAAGCCTGAGCAGTTAGTTATATTCCGATACGGGATAGAGCGGAGAAAGTGACATTTGGGGCAAAGGCGCGTATCGTTGAGCGGTTTTCTGTTGTGGAACAAGCATTGCGCTGGTACAATGGCGTTACCAACAAGGAAGAACACGCGGCGCGGAAAAGCAGCGCGCGGCGCACAGGCATATCAAGGAGGAATATACGGTGCGTGTCGTCAAGAAACCGGAAGAGCGCAGGGCAGAGATGATTGAAGCGGCTGCAAAGCTGTTTGCACAGCAGGGTTTTGTCAGGACGTCGGTGGCGGAGATTGTGACCGCGGTTGACGTGGCCAAGGGACTGTTTTACTATTACTTCACGACCAAGGACGATATGGTGAAGGCGGTCGTCGAGGGCTACTGCAGCTATCTGGGAACCATGGCAGACGGAATTGCCCAGGGCGGAGGAAGCGCGCTTGAAAAGATTGAGCGCCTGATGTCCCTTGAGGCATGGGACAGGTGCTTTACCGAACCGCTGATTGCAGATCTCTGCCTGCCGCAGCACGCGGCGCTGTACTGCGATATGTGCGACCGGGTGTATGACCATATGAGACCTGCGCTTGAAAAGATCCTTGCGCAGGCGCTCACAGAGCGCGGCGAGGAGACGCTGGACGCTCAGCGTATTGTGGGCGTCGGGCTTTACGGCATCCTGATGATGGCGCGACGCGGCAGTCTGAGCATGAAAGACGCACGGCATATGGTGAAAAAGCTGGCAGGCTTTGCCGAGAAGGCGTCCTGAAGCGGCGTTGCTGCAGGACAAGCCTCTTTGTGAATAGATATGGTTTTCCTCCCTCCCGTGAAAAACAGAATGCAAAGAGCCGGGCCGCTGCGTAAAAGCAGCGGTTTCTTTGCATCTTGTACACATGTAAAAAGTTAGGAAGAACAAACGTTAAAAATGCTGAAAATACAAAAAAGAACAGAATGACATTGACAATCCATTCACAGATATATACAATAAGATGTACTGCAAGAAGGAGGTATTTTTTCATCATGAAAAAGCTTGCATCTATTCTTCTTTCCCTGCTGATGGTGATCAGCATGGTCGCCGGCGCGTCCGCTGAGACGTTCACCGGCGAGGACGCCGGCATTGGCCCGGTCGTCGTTACCCTCACTGTCGAAGGCGGCCAGATCACCGCTGCGACCGTGGATACTTCTAACGAAACCGTCGGCATCGGCGCGCATCTGGGCGAGGCGTTCGCTCAGGAGATCGTCGCTGAGCAGACTGCGGATGTGGACGACGTCTCCGGCGCGACCGTGACCACCAATGCGGTCGAGGCTGCGGCGAAGAAGGCCATGATCGCTGCCGGCCTGATGGAGGATGACTCCGTGGCCGCTGCCGACACGGCCTGCGATATCGTGGTCATCGGCGCGGGCGGCGCGGGCATGGCTGCTGCGCTGCAGGCGGCGGATCTGGGCGTTGAGAACATCATCGTGCTGGAGAAGACCGGCTCTACCGGCGGCAACACCTCCCGCGCGACCGGCGGCATGAACGCTGCCAAGACCGTCGCTCAGGACAAGAACGAGTGGAAGGACGCCACCACCGCCGCTGTGGAAAAGACCATCGCGGGCGCGAAGGCGAACTATCCGGCTCTGGCCGATCTGACTGCCAAGGTTGAGGAGCAGTTCGAGGCTTACAAGGCCAACCCGACCGGCTACTTCGACTCTCCGGAGCTCTTTGCGCTGGATACCATGGTTGGCGGCAAGGGCATCAACAACCTCGACCTGGTCATGACCATGGTCAACAACTCCGCCGAGGCCATTGACTGGCTGGCGACCAAGGACTCCAACCTGGTGTCCGTCGGTTCCTTCGGCGGCGCTTCCGTCATGCGTATCCACCGCGCTCTGACCGCCGAGGGCAAGACCACTCCGGTCGGCGCTTACCTGGTCAAGACCCTGACTGCGGCTGTTGACGCCGAGAGCAAGGTCGATCTGCGCATCAACAACGCTGCGACCGAGCTCGTCGTCACTGACGGCAAGGTGACCGGCGTGAAGGTCACTTCTCCGACCGGCGATTACACCATCACCGCGAAGGCCGTCATCCTGGCCTCCGGCGGCTTCGGCGCGGACCTTGAGCGCGTGGCTGCTTATCAGCCGAGCCTCGATGGCTTCGTGACCACCAACTCCACCGGCATCACCGGCGACGGCATCGACATGGCTGTGGCCATCGGCGCTGCGACCGTGGATATGGAGCAGATCCAGATCCATCCGTCCGTCTACACCGAGACCTCTGCCCTGATCACCGAAGGCATCCGCGGCGACGGCGCGATCCTGGTCAACCAGGGCGGCAAGCGCTTCGTCAACGAGCTGGAGACCCGCGACGTCGTGTCCGCTGCTGAGCTTGCTCAGGAGGGCGGCTATGCCTGGACCATCGTCGACCAGAAGATGATGGACGCTTCCTCCACCTACAACGGCTACTACACCAAGGGCTACGCCGTTAAGGGCGAGACCGTTGCCGAGCTGGCCGCTGCGATGGGCACCGACGCCGCCGTGCTTGAGGAAACCCTCAACGCCTGGAACGCCGCCGTGGCCGCCCAGAAGGACGAGGAGTTCGGCCGCATGTCCTTCGCCAATCCGCTCGATACCGCTCCGTACTATGCTGTGAAGGTTGCCCCGGGCATCCACCACACCATGGGCGGCGTGAAGATCAACACCGCGGCTGAGGTTCTGACCGAGGCCGGCGAGGCGATCCCGGGCCTGTATGCTGCTGGCGAAGTGACCGGCGGCGTGCACGGCGCGAACCGTCTGGGCGGCAACGCCGTTTGCGACATCATCGTTTACGGCCGCATCGCTGCCAAGAGCGCTGCTGATTACATCGCGAAGTAATCTTTGATTACACGATCCCTTCCGGATTTTCCGGGAGGGATTTTTTGTATCCGCATTGTTTGTGTGTTTTCCGGCGTGCTATAATACAGGCAGAAACAGGCGCAGCGAACGATAAAAACTGCGCGTAAATGACGACAGAAAGCGAGGAAACATTATGCTGAAGGGAATCTCTCCGATCATCAGCCCCGAACTGCTCAAGATCATCGCTGAAATGGGCCATGGCGACGAGCTCGTTATCTCCGACGGCAACTTCCCCGGCACGTCCATCGGAAAGCGCTGCGTGCGCTGCGACGGACATGGCGCGGCGGAAGTGATGCGCGCGGTGGTGCAGCTTTTTCCGCTGGATGACTTTGTGAAAAAGCCGATGGCGGTCATGGAAGTGCCGGAGGGTATGTTTAAGGAAAACAAAGCGCCGATCTGGGAAAAATTCCGCGAGGCGGCGGATACCGACATGCCCAGCGCCGAGTTTGACATGATGGAACATGATGCGTTCATCGAGCGTGCGAGAAACGCCTATGCCGTCGTGCAGACGGGCGAGACGGCGCTGTACGGAAACATCATCATCCGCAAGGGCGTCGTGAGGCTGTGAGCCAATCCCACTGAAGAAAAAAGCTTGAGCATGTGAAAAAGCCCCGTCCGCAGCTGCGGACGGGGCGCGGTATATTTTACAGTTTGCCTGCGATATCCCTTGAAACGTGCACGCCGCTGGCGGACGCATGGGAGAGGGAATGCGTGATGCCGCTGCCGTCGCCGATGATGTACAGACCTTTGTGGCGGGATTCCAGCTGCTCGCTGACCTCCACCTCCATGTTGTAGAACTTGACCTCCACGCCGTAGAGCAGCGTGTCATCGTTGGCTGTGCCGGGCGCCACCTTATCAAGCGCGTAGATCATTTCGATGATGCCATCCAGAATGCGCTTGGGCAGGACGAGGCTGAGATCGCCGGGCGTGGCGCTCAGCGTCGGGGTGATGAAGGCCTCTTCCATGCGGTTGGGCGTGGAGCGGCGGCCGCGGATCAGATCGCCGAAGCGCTGAACGATGACGCCGCCGCCAAGCATGTTGCTCAGACGGGCGATGGATTCGCCGTAGCCGTTGGAGTCCTTGAAGGGTTCGGAGAAGTGCTTGGCAACCAGCAGGGCGAAGTTGGTGTTCTCCGTCTGGCGTGCCGGGTCTTCATAGCTGTGTCCGTTTACGGTGATGATGCCGTTGGTGTTTTCGTTGACCACCGCTCCCCGGGGATTCATGCAGAAGGTGCGCACCCTATCGCCGTATTTCTTGGTGCGGTACACGATCTTGCTTTCGTAGAGCTCGTCGGTCAGATGCGCAAAGACGGCGGCGGGCAGCTCCACGCGCACGCCGATATCCACACGGTTGGACTTGGTAGGGATGGCCAGATCACGGCAGACCTGCTCCATCCACTTGCTGCCGATGCGGCCGACGGAGACGATGCAGTTTCTGCAGCTGTAGGTCTGGTCGGCGCAGACGATTTCATATCCGCCCTCAATGGCCGACACGGACTGAACCGGCGTATCGAAGAAGAAATGCACTCTGTCCTTCAGATCGGCATACAGGTTTTCAAGCACCACATAGTTGATATCGGTGCCCAGATGGCGCACGGAAGCGTCCAGCAGATGCAGATCATTCTGGATACAGAGCGTCTTGAAACGTGTGCCTGCTGTGGAATAGAGTTTCGTGCCCTCACCGCCATAGCGCATGTTGATTGCGTCCACATAGTGCATCAGATCAAGCGCATGCTTTTTGCCGATATACTCATACAGCGTGCCGCCGAAATCGTTGGTGATGTTGTACTTTCCGTCGGAAAAAGCGCCCGCACCGCCAAAACCGCTCATGATGGAGCAGCTTTTGCAGCTGATGCAGGATTTGATTTTCTCCCCGTCGATGGGGCAGCGGCGCCTGTCAAGCGCATGGCCAGCTTCAAATACGGCGATGTTCAGGTCGGGCCGCAGCTGAATCAGTTCGTATGCGGAGAAAATGCCGCCGGGGCCTGCGCCGATGATGATGACGTCGTAATTCATGTGATGAACTCCTTGATAGCCGAATGATTTTGATGAAACGCTCGTACCGCGCCGGTGATCGGCGCCGGCAGATACAGGCGCTGGACATCCTGGTTATGCGAAAAAACGGACTTTATGCTCCTGAACGGATTATAGCAAAAAAAGAAAGCGCGGGCAAGGGGGCGCTGCCGAAGGAATCGGGATCATCCGGCGCATAAAACAGCCCCATCCGGCATGCCGGATGGGGCTGAAGCTTTGTTTATCCCGCAAGAAGTGCAAATCAGTTCTTCTTGGTCAGGGTCGGCAGGTGCCAGATCATGTCGTTGTACTCCTTGATCGTGCGGTCGGAGGAGAACACGCCGGACTTAGCGACGTTGATGATCTCCTTCTTCGTCCAGGCCTTCTGATCATGATAGTCATGATCCAGACGGCGCTGAGCGCCCTGATAGGAGCCGAAGTCCTTGAGCACCAGATACGGATCGGCCAGACCGCCGTTGTCGGAGAAGACCAGCGCGCGGAAGAGACCCTCGAACATCTTCGGGTTCTCCGGCGTGAGGCTGCCGTCAAAGAGCATGTTCAGCGCGCGGCGCAGCTCGGCGTTGGTCTCGTAGATATCCAGGCTGCGGTAGGTGCCGGCGGCGTAGAGCGCCTCGACCTCATGGGAACGCATGCCGAAGATGTAGCAGTTCTCCTCGCCCACCAGCTCAGCGATCTCAACGTTCGCGCCGTCGAGGGTGCCGATGGTCACAGCGCCGTTCATCATGAACTTCATGTTGCCGGTGCCGGAGGCCTCCTTGGAGGCGGTGGACAGCTGCTCGCTGACCTCGGAGGCCGGCATGAGCATCTCGGCGGTGGAGACGTTGTAGTTCTGCAGGAACGCGATCTTGATCAGCTGGCTCGCGCGCGGATGCTTGGCGATCTTGTCGGCGAGCACGTTGATGAAGTGGATGATCTCCTTCGCACGGCGATAGCCCGGAGCAGCCTTCGCGCCGAAGATGAAGGTGCGCGGCGCCATGGTGTAGTTGGGATCGTCGCAGATGCGGTTGTAGAGGACAAGGATGTGCAGCGCGTTGAGCAGCTGACGCTTGTACTCATGCAGACGCTTGACCTGCACGTCGAACATGGTGTCCGGATTGAGCGTGAGGCCCTGATGACGGTTGATCCAGCGGGAGAAGCGGGCCTTGTTCTCGTACTTGATCTTGGCGAACTTCTCCTGGAAAGCAGCGTCGTCGGCCAGCGGGAGCAGCTTTTCAAGCTCCATGGTGTCCTTGCGCCAGCCCGGGCCGATGGATTCGTCCAGCAGCGCGGAGAGCGCCGGATTGGCAAGCATCAGCCAGCGGCGCGGGGTGATGCCGTTGGTGATGGCGCAGAACTTCTCCGGCATGATCTTGTAGTAGTCGGCGAAGGTGGAGCGCTTGAGGATGTCGCCGTGCAGCTGGGAAACGCCGTTGACAGCGTGGCTGTAGGCGATGCACATGTTGGCCATGTGCGCCTGATCGTAAGCGAGGATCGCCATGTGGCCGATGCGGTCCCACTCGCCCGGGAAGCGGTCAAACAGCTTCTGGCACAGGCGGCGGTTGAGCTCCTGCATGATCTCGTAGATACGCGGCAGGGTCTCGCGCATCATGCTCTCCGGCCACTTTTCAAGCGCCTCGGCCATGATGGTGTGGTTGGTATAGGCGACGGTCTTCGTGGTGATGCGCTCGGCGGCCTCCCACGGCAGATGCTCCTCGTCCACCAGGATGCGCATCAGCTCCGGAATGACCATGGCCGGGTGCGTATCGTTGATGTGGAAGGCGACCTTCTCCGGCAGCAGATCCATGTTCGCGCCGTAGATGCGCTTGAAATCCTTGAGCGCATACTGCAGCGTGGAGCTGACGAGGAAGTACTCCTGCATCAGGCGCAGCTTCTTGCCGTTGTAGGTGTTGTCTTCCGGATAGAGGACCTTGGAAATCTGGGCGGCGATGGAGTCGCTGTCCTCGGTGGAGCCGTTATAATCGCCGGCGGAGAACTTCTGAAGGTTGAAGTTCTTGGGCAGCACGGCGCTCCACATGCGCAGACGGTCGACAACCTCGTTGTTGTAGCCCAGGATCGGCAGATCATACGGGACGGCGATGACGTCCTCGGTGCCATGCAGGGAGACGTAATGCTTGCCGCCCATCCAGTTGTTTTCGATATGGCCGCCGAAACGGACGGTTACAGCGTCGCGCTGGGTGGGAATCTCCCAGGAATTGCCGTAGGTCAGCCACTCGTCCGGCACCTCAACCTGCTGGCCGTCGACGATGCGCTGACGGAACAGGCCGTACTCGTAACGGATGGTGCAGCCCATGGCCGGCAGATCCAGCGTGGCCAGGGAGTCAAGGAAGCAGGCAGCCAGACGGCCCAGACCGCCGTTGCCCAGCGCCGGTTCCGGCTCCTCGTGAAGCACGCCGCGCAGGGTCAGGCCCAGCTCGTTGAAGGCTTCTTCGTATTCCTTGGTGGAGCAGAGGTTGAGCAGGTTGTTATGCAGCCAGCGGCCGGTGAGGAACTCGATGGAAAGATAGTACAGGCGCTTGGCCTTCTCTTCACGGCGGGCTTCCTTCTCAAAGCGCCACTTCGTCATGATCTGATCGCGGACGGTCGAGGCGACAGCCGCGTAGATCTGCTTGGGCGTGGCTTCCTCAATGGTGGTGCCGTAATAGCGCAGCAGCTTGTTGAGGATGGACTCTTTGATGGTGTCCTTGTTGTATTCGCTCATCAGAGGCATAGGTTTAAACCCTCCTAAAGGTTTTCAGCGCGGCGTGTGCCGACGCTCGATGGTTGATTTGATCTATGCAAACGTCCTTGAGGAAAGGACGACTGGCGTTCATTATAACATAGAAGAATTTGGGTGACAAGGAAAAAGCTTGCGATTATTAGGTATTTTTGATCTTTTTATGTTTAAAAACGTCATTTTATAAAGAAAAACCGAACGTTCGCCCCAATATTATCCCCAATTTTGGATGTTTGATGCGCATGAACGTGCATTCCCGTCGTCTTCCCGGGAAGGATGCGCTGCTGAGCAATCTATGCGGAAGCGGCGCAGAATGTGAATGCGCCGCCTGCCGCAGACAGGAACAGAGGGCAGCAAAAAACGTCTCTTTCCGGAAGGAAGGAGACGCTGAAAGCTTATTCGTATACGCGGGAGATGCTGGCGCCCAGCCCCTGGAGCTTGTCCTCCAGATGCTCGTAACCCCTGTCGATGAAGTGCGTATTGCTGATCTCCGTCGTGCCCTGCGCCATCAGGCCGGCGACGACGAGCGCAGCGCCTGCGCGCAGGTCGCTTGCCTCCACGGCGGCGCCGTGCAGCTGCGGCACGCCCTCGATGACGGCTGTGCGGTCGAAGATCCGCACGCGCGCGCCCATGCGCTCCATCTCCATCAGATGGCGGAAGCGGGACTCGAAGATGTTTTCCACGATGGTCGACGTGCCGGTGGCCGTACACAGCAGCGCGCTCATGGGCTGCTGCAGGTCGGTCGGGAAGCCGGGATAGACCTGCGTCTTAAAGGTGACGGCGCGGTGGCTGCCCACGGAGCAGACGCGGATGGAGTCGTCGCGCTCGTAGACGCGCGCGCCCATTTCCAGCAGCTTGGCGGTCAGCGCCTCCATATGCGTGGGGATGCAGCCGTTGATGGTGACGTCGCCGTGCGTCGCAGCGGCGGCGATCATCAGCGTGCCGGTCTCAATCTGATCGGGAATGACGGCATAGGGGCGGCGGCTCTGCAGGTTCTGCATGCCGCGGATACGGATGACGTCGGTGCCCGCGCCCTTGACCTTGCAGCCCATGGAGTTGAGGAAGTTGGCGGTATCGACGATATGCGGTTCCTTGGCGGCGTTATAGATGGTGGTTGTGCCCTGCGCCATGGATGCGGCGAGCATGACGTTGATCGTGCCGCCGACGGTGACCATGTCCATGAACACGTCGCCGCCTGCAAGGCCGCTCTTCGCCTGAGCGACGACCTCACCGCGCTCGGTCTCCACCTCTGCGCCGAGCATGCGCATGCCCTTGATGTGCTGATCGATCGGACGGCGGCCGATGTTGCAGCCGCCGGGCAGCGGCACCCTCGCCGCGCCGAAGCGTGCAAGCAGCGCGCCAATATAGTAAGAAGATGCGCGCATCCGGGAGCACAGGTCAAGCGGCACGTCGGTGCGGTTGATTGTGCTGGAATCAACCTCCATGACGCCTTCCTTCGGATCCCAGAGTACCTTTGCGCCCAGATAGCGCAGCGTTTCCGCAGAGACGTTGACGTCCTCGATGTTGGGCAGGTTTTCGATGATGCAGGGCGTCTGGCTCAGAATGGCGGCAGGAATGATGGCGACTGCGGTATTCTTGCCGCCGCTGACGCGGACGGAACCCTCCAGCCGCTGCCCACCGGTGATGAGCATTTTCTCTTCTGCCATGCGTGTGCCTCCTCTGCCCTTTCGGGTCAAATGTCGGTATTTTAACTCATACATTATACACGGATGAACGCGCTTTGGCAAGACCTCTGCATTTTGCTTATTCTGCGGGGCTGGCGTATTCGATGAGTTCGTGAATGTCGGTTTTCAGGTACCAGCATAGTTTGCAGATGAGTGCGGCATCAATGCGCTGAAACTCATTGCGGCAATAGCGGTTCAGATTGGAGCGCGGGATATCCAGATCTTTGCAGAGCTGATTTTTTGAAATATGCTGCTTTTTGAGGATGTCTTCAATATGAAGAGTCAGTTTTCCATAATCCATCATGATCCCTCTTTACTTTGTTTGGATTATTATATATAATGACTGCATATCCAATAACTCACTATTTAGTGAGTCCTTAAATAATGATGGAAGGAGAGGGATAAATATGAGAAAAAGGATTGATGAAAAGAGAGAATTGCTCAGACGGAAAATTGAGGAGCTGTCTGAGGAGCATCGCCGCGCGGTGATCTGGGCAATTGAGCACTATCATGAAATTGAGAGAATGTGCAGGAGCGAGCCAATGACGCAGGAACAGAGGAAGATGCTGCTTGAACAGGCGGAGAGAAACAATGATCCGTATTTGCTGGTGCTGATTATGATGGAAAAGACAATCAATGAACCGAAGCAATAAAAATCGGAAATTGAGGGATGAAAATAGCGGACGGGCACGTTTCTATGATATAATCGATGGGAATATACTTTCCTGTCGGGCGCACCTGCCCGGGGAATTCGGGGAGGCGGAAGCGGATGACACAGGCGTGGTATCGGGTAGCATCGATGTGCTTTGGCTATGTGAGCGCGGGCGTCATCGCGCTGATTGTGCTGTTTTCGATACGCAAATATATTGCAGACCGCGCGCTCTGGCAGCGCGTGCGCCGGAATCTGCCCAGCGCTGGCGCTGTGGGCGCGCTGTGCGTGCTCAGCGGCGGCCGCCGCCTGAGCGCAGGGGAGGAAATTCCCGTGCCGTATGAGGGGACGATGGGGTCCTCGCACAGCTGCGACGTCTGCATCCCCGTGCGCAAGGTGCACATGCGGTCCGCCTTTTTCTGGGTGGAGAAGGACGGGCTGCACATGGTCGCGCTGCACAGAGACGGCTTTCTGGTGGACGACGTGGTTGTGGAGCCGGGCGATGAGGCTGTGCTGCACGACGGAGCCGTACTGCGCGTGGGCGATGCGAAGATGGTGCTGCGCATGTATGAAAGCCGCGGCGGCAGGATGACGCTGGACGGGCCGTATGTCACATCCAAGCGCCGAAGCAGCGCGCAGAAGGGACGCGGCGACGGCATCGGCGCACCGGGCAGAGCTGAGGAGCGGCGGGAAAAGAAGCTGGAAAAGAAGCTGCGCATGAAGCAGGACAAGGAACAGATGCAGGAGATGAAAAAGAGGCGCGGCAGGCAGGCACGGGGGTGAGGCAATGGCTTTGAAGAAAGAAGTTTTTAAAGCAAGGCCCAAACGCGCAGCTGCAAGGACGGCTGAGAATCCGGACAGACAGGCGGCCGTGAAAGCGGCAGAGAAGAGGGCTGCAGAAAAGAAGGCTCCAGAAAAGAAGGACACAGACAAGAAGGCTGCAGAAAGAAAAGCCGCAGAGAAGAAGGCGGCGGGAAAGAGACGGGCTGCGGACAAGCCGGAAGAAAAAAAGCCGACGACCAGGAAGACGGAGAACCGGAAAACGGCAGACAGGCAACCTGGGATCGGAAAGACGGCGGAAAAAAAGCCGGAAGAAAAGAAGAGCGCGGAAAAGAAAGCTGCTCCGCCCAAAGGGCGCGGGACGAGCGCGGCAGAAAAGAAAACCGTGCGAAAGCGGGCAGTGGTCAAAGAGGCGGAAAAGAAGCCGATCCCGCGCCGGGAATCCGGCCGGGAAAGACGCAGACGGGAGAAGATGGACGCCGTTTACCGCGACCGCAGGCGTGCGGTCAGCCGGGGCGCGGACATGAAAACAATCCTGATCGCGCTGCTGACGGCGCTTTTTGAAGGATTCGGGCTATTGCTGTGCGCCGTGCGCACGCCGGGCGTCTTTGACACGCAGGCGCTGACGCTGCTGGCGGTCATGGCGCCGCTGTGCATGGCGACGGCGCTGGTTCTTCCGCGCCTGCTGCCGATTGACCCGCTGCTGATGGCGCTGACCAATTTTCTCTGCGGCGTGGGCGTGGTGATCCTCTACACCGTATCGCCTGAACGCGGCGCAAAGCAGGCGGCATATTATGTGCTGGGTATTGCGGCGATGATCGTCGTCAGCCTGATCGTGTTTCATAAGCGGCGCTTCAAGGGGCTTGCGATGCTGTCAATGGTGCTGGGGATCGGCGCGCTGATTCTGCCGCTGGCGTTTGGCGAGTGGTCCGGCGGCGCCAAAAACTGGGTGCAGCTGCCGTTTATCGGATCGTTCCAGCCGAGCGAGCTGGTCAAGCTTTCTCTGGTGCTGTCGATGGCGTATTACTTCAGCGCGCACAGAACGGTCTTTCAGATGATGCCGGCGATTCTCTTTGCCGGCGCGTGCCTGCTTCTGCTGATGCTGCAGCGGGATCTGGGTACAGCGCTGATCTACTATGCGACGACGCTTGTGCTCTTTTATGCGGCGTGCGGCAACGTGCCGCTGACGGTGATCGGCCTTGGCGGCGGCGCGGCAGCGGCCGTGCTTGGATACAGAATGTTCGCGCATGTGAAGGTGCGCGTGGCCATGTGGCGCAACCCATGGAGCGATCCGCTTGACAAGGGCTATCAGATCATTCAGGCGCTGCTGGCCATCGGCTCGGGCGGTCTGTTCGGCGTGGGGCTTGGGCAGGGGACGCCGGATATGATTCCTGCGTATTATAACGACTTTATCTTTGCCGTCATCTGCGAGCAGCTGGGGCTGATCTTCGGCCTGCTGGTGATGGCGGTGTATGTGCTGCTGGTGCTGCGGGGCGTGTCGGTCATCTCCCGCGCGCGGCGCTCGTTTGACATGCTGCTGGGGTGCGGCGTGCTGGCGATGCTGGCCATTCAGACGCTCATGATTGTGGGCGGCGTCATCAAGATGCTGCCGCTGACGGGCGTGACGATGCCGTTTATCAGCTACGGCGGCTCCTCGCTTCTCTCCTGCATGATGATGATCGGGATTCTCAACGGCATCAGCGCCCGGGCGCAGCAGGACATGGAGGACGATATTCTGGGAATCAAAGAATAACGCTTCCCCGCACGGAGGAAGCGGCGGAAGCTTCACGCGCAAGGGGGTGATACTATCAAGGTAATCAAGCGGCGGATTCATATGCTGACGATGCTGATGCTCGCGCTGTTTGGCCTGATGGCGGCATACTTCTGCTATTCGGTCTATTTTTACGGCGGCAGATGGATGGGCAATCCGCATAATCCGCGCATCTCCAGCCAGAAGCAGGAGGTGATCATGGGCACGGTCACGGACAGGGACGGAACGGTGCTGGCCTATACCGACGAACAGACGGGCAGGCGGAAATACCATGGGAGCCGCGACACGCGCATGGCTGTTTCTCAGGTCATCGGCGACAGCGGCGGCAAGGCGTCGGCGGGCGTGGATACGTTCCACGCACAGTACATGCTGGGCTTCAGATCCAGCGTCTTTGAGCGCGTGGCCGACGCGCTGACGGGAACGCCTCAGCGCGGTGACGACATCTGCCTGACGATCTCCGAGCGGCTTTCACGCTATATCAGCGAACAGTTTCCTGAGGGGAAGCGCGGCGCAGTCGTCGTGCTCAATTATAAAACAAACGAGATTCTCTCGATGGTATCCATGCCGCAGTTTGATCCCATGAATCTGGAAGCGGCGCTTTCTGACGAGGAGGCGGGCGCGCTGATCAACCGCGCGACGCAGGGTCTGTATCCGCCGGGATCGACGTTCAAGATTGTTACGCTGGCGTCTGCGCTTGAGAATCTGCCGGATCTTCAGGACTTCGCCTTTGACTGCACGGGCTATTACCCGGTGGGCAATTATTCGGTGACGGAAAAGGAAGGGCACGGCTTTCAGTCGCTGTCCGACGCCTTTGCCAGCTCGTGCAATACGGCGTTTGCCGCGCTGTCGCAGGAGCTGGGATACGGCATGCTGGGACAGACGGCGGAGAAGCTCGGATTCAATGAGAACTTTCTCTTTGGCGATCTGATCGTGTACAATTCGAGCTATCCCATCGATTACCTGAGTCCGGAGGATCTGGCGTGGTCGTCGATCGGCCAGGGGCGCGTGCTGACGACGCCGATGCATATGGCGCTGATCGCTTCGGCGATCGCCAATGGGGGCGTGATGCACGAGCCGCACCTGCTGCGGGAGATCACCACGGCGCAGGGCGCGCGGCAAAAGCTGCCGGGCAGCTTTGAGGGCGTGCGCGTGCTGGAGGAAAGCGCGGCGGAGAGAATTGAACGGGAGATGATCCGCGTCGTCAAATCCGGAACGGGTTCGCGGGCTGCGCTTGGAAACGGCTACATCGTCGCCGGAAAAACCGGCTCGGCGGAGGTCAGCAACGATAAGAGCGTCGAGTCGCATGCGTGGTTTGTCGGCTATATCACCAATGACAACGCCCCGTACGCGGTATGCGTGCTGGTGGAAAACGGAGGTTCGGGCGGCGGCGTGGCTGCGCCGCTGGCCAGAAAGACGCTGCAGAAGGCCGTCAATCTGGGCCTTTGACACGGGGACGATGAATCAAAGACAAAGGAGGCCTGTTATGAGAAAATGGATGACCGGACTGGCAGGATTATGCATGCTGGCGCTGTGGGCAGGCGCATCGCTGGCGGCGGGCGTGACGCTGCATGTGCTGACGCCGTTTGCTGATATGGATTTTGCCGCGCAGGGCTATATGGATATGATCACGGCCTGGGAAAGCGAAACGGGCAACGTGGTGGAGGATTATTCCGGCCTGCCGGACGAGGCGCTGATGGCGCAGCTTGGGGAGCTGATTGAATCGGGCGCGGCGGACGTCGTCGTGCTGCCGGTGGGCTCCGGGCTGACGGTCGGCGAATTGGTGAGCGCAGGAGAGCTGGAGCAGGCGATGGAAGGCGGCGTGCGGCGCTTTTCTTCCATGAAAGAGGAGGACGGCAGCATTCTGCTGACGCCTGTGCGCATGTACTGGGAAGCGCTGTATGTGAATACGGATGTGCTGGAAAAGTACGGCATTGCCGTGCCCAGGACGTTTGAACAGCTGCTTGCGGCCTGCGCGCTGCTTTCCCAGAATGGCGTGACGCCCATCGCCAATGCGCTGTGCGACTGGAGCGAGATTGTGCTCAACTGCGCGGCGCTTGCCGGCGCGGATGCGGCGCAGTACGGACAGGAGGCGTCGCTTGAGGGCGCAAAGAACGTGCTTGAGATGCTTGTTCAGGTCGGCGCCTTTGGCGGAGATCCGTGGAATGTATCGGACGCGGACATGGAACAGGCGTTTCTTTCCGGCGAGGCGGCGATGCGTTTTGACGCGGACAGTCTCGCGTATATGGTGGATGAATCGCGGCTGGATCAGACGGTTGTGACGGCTGTGCCGGTGATGCATGGCACGACGGGCGATGTGATCGTGGGCGTGCCGACGTTCGGCGCGGCGATTACGCGCAGCTGCTGGCAGGATGACGCACGGTTTGAGGCGGCGCTGTCGCTGCTGGGCAGGATGCTCTCCGGCGATGGATTCAGGGCGCTGTGCGCGCCGGTGGGCGGAGAGCTTGGTCGGAGCATTGCGCAGATGACGGCCGACGCCAAAGACTGCAGCGGCATTCTCTATGACATGAACCCGGACGGCTTTGACGCATGGGCGGAAAAGACCGTTGCCTCGCTGATGGGCAGGTAAAAAACGGACATATAAAAAACAGGGCTTTGCGGCCCTCAGACCGTCAACAAAGTATTGTTGACGGTCTGTCGCTGCAAGTCTGCTAACGCATACTTGCAGCGGATAAAACATCATTTTCTTGTACGCTGCGCGTACGGCCAGAAAATGATATAGGAAGCGGCTTGTAGCCGCTCCTCGCACCGCGCATGTCGCTGCTGCGGATTTCATATGAAGGGGCTGCAGCCCCTTCATGCATCCCCAAAGTTTAAAACAGACTTTATTGATAATCTGAGGGCTTTGCGGCCCTGTTTTTGTATGCGCATATTCAGCAGAATGCGAATCCGACGAGCGTAAGAAGAAGCAGCAGCACTGCGCAGCAGAAGATGCAAAGAAAGATGCCTTGTGCAATGTCGCCCGCCATCGGCGGATGCGTTTTGGTTTCGTCCTCTGCGACGCCCAGCGTGCTCAGCAGGAGCGTGCGCGCGTCGGA
>JAFQOY010000170.1 GCA_017412025.1 Clostridia bacterium
TGGTTCTATGATGAAGATTAATTCTAGAGTAAAAGTAAGGTATATTGGCGATGATGATCCACTGTCTTTAAGGCATGGAAAAGTATATGAAGCAAGGGTCCTAAAACTGGGATGGTATGGAATCGTCGATGAAACCGGTGAAGAATACGCGTATTCGCCTAAATATCTTGAAGTGGTGAATGAAAAGGGATCAGAAAAAACAGAAGAATGAGCATGCAGCTAAGGTGAGTGTGATATGCGGCGACCGGCGAAGGCTGGCCGCCGCTGCTGCTTTAACATGAGAACGAGCATAAGCGAGCGGCGAACCGCGACGGAGCGGGGAGGCGCTTTTTTTGCGCCCGAAAAGACGCGGGCAATCGACAGGGCAGCAATGCAAATGAACATAGAGAAAGGAGAAACCCATGGAACAGGAATACGAAAGGACGGAAGGCATGCCGGAGGAGGCAGCGCCGCAGGAGACGCCGGAGGAAAGCGCGCCTGAGCGTGCAGCGGAGGCGGTATGGAGCAGGCTGAGCGAGGAGCTGACGGGCCTTTATCAGGACGGCTGGCCGATTGAGCAGCTGCAGGCGTTTGCCGAAGATGAGGGCGCAAGGGCGCAGATCGCCGCAGGCGCGACGGCAAGACAGGCGGCGACGGCCTACCTGATGCGCGCAATTGAAAGCGGATCTGCAGGAAAGGAGGTGATGCAGCAGGCAGAGCGGGAAACCGGGCAGGCAGACGGCGGGCAGACGGGCGAAGACGGCGCAAATGAAGCGGAAGACGCAGCGCCGGAAAGGAGGAGGAGAAAGCGCGGCGTGCCTGCGCTGCGCGCGGCGACGACGGGCGGCATGCCGCTGGGGAACGCCATCGAGCGGATGAGCGGCAGCGAGTTTGCCAGGTTTTCCGACGAGGTATACGCGCGGCTGATGGCCGGGGAAAAGATTGCGCTGTGAGCGCGGAAACGGCGGAAACGGGCGCGCCCGGGCGCGGCGGCCGCCTGACGGAAAACGACAGAAGAGACAACGCGGAAACAAAAAAACAAAACAGGGACAACGAGGAGGAAACAGATGAGCTATACGAATACCAACACGAACATGACCACGAGCGCCGGCCTGACGCCGGGCATGCAGACCTACTACAACCGCGAGCTGCTGCGCACGTTTGAGCCGGAACTGGTGCACCTGCAGTTCGGTGACGAGCACATGATGCCGGTGAACAACGGCATGGTGATGAGCATGCGCAAGCTGATCCCGCTGGAGACGAACACGGCCGCGCTGGAGGAGGGCAACCCGGGCGAGGGCGTGATGCTGGCGGAGACGGAGGTGACGGTGAAGCTGGAGCAGTACGGCGAGTACGCGCGATGCACGGACAAGCTGGATCTGGCGCATCTGGATATGAACATCATGCGCAAGACGAAGCTCTTCGGCGACGCGGGCGCGCGCAGCATCGACGCGGTTGTGCGCGACGAGCTGGCGACGTGCACGAACGTGATCTTTGCCGGCGGCAAGACCAGCCGCGACGCGCTGACGCCGGAGGACAGGCTGACGAGCCTGGAGCTGCGCAAGGCCGTGCGCGCGCTGAAGAAGAAGCACGCGCAGCGCTTTGGCGGCTACTACATCGCCATCTGCGGCCCGGACGCCATCTTTGACCTGCAGGCGGACGACGCGTTTGTGAAGGTGTCGTCCTATCAGGACAAGGAGAACATCTACAGCGGCGAGGTGGGCAGGCTGTTCGGCTGCAGGATCGTGGAGAGCACGGAGGCGAAGATCTTTGAAGGCGAGGGCGCGGGCGGCTGCGACGTGGCGAGCATCATCGTGCTGGGCCAGTACGCCTACGGCTACACCAGCTGGAAGGGCGCGAAGCCGCGCGTGATCGTCAAGCCTGCGGGCAGCGCCGGCGTGGCGGATCCGCTGGATCAGGTGAGCAGCATCGGCTGGAAGATGGACGGCTTCGGCGTGAAGCTGCTGCAGCCGGAATACGCGGTGCGCATCGAGTGCGGCTTCAGCGCGTAAGGGACGGAGAATGAATGAAGAGCCCCGCCGGAAACGGCGGGGACCGATGCATTTAAGAAAGAGAGGAAAAGAACATGGCAGTGAACACGAACACGACCAGGAGCGTAAGGCGCACGAGCACCGTGCTGGCGGGCAAATGCGAGGCGACCCAGAAGAACATGAAGAGGCTTGCCAGGCAGGCGGGCTGCGCGGAGGATGTGAAGATGGAGAAGATCACGATCCCGATGCACCCGGGCGACAAGGACGACGTGGCTTTTGTGAGCCTGAACGGCGCGGATTTTTATTTCAAGCGCGGCGAGCCGGCGACGATGCCGCAGCCGGTGGCGGCGATCCTGCGCAGGGCGCGGATGATCGTCTGAGGCGGAAAAGGAAGGGAAGTGAAACCGGATGGGCGTGACGACGTCGAGCTCCTCGAACAGCAGCCAGAGCCACAGCGTAGCAAACAGCCAGAGTACGGGACACAGCCAGAGCACAAGCACGAAGATCCTTAACGAAAGGCTGCTCAGCCGGATCCTGGCGGGGCTGACGGGGCAGATGACGCAGCAGGAGATTGAGGCGTATGCGCAGAACCTGCTGGCCCCGCAGCTCAACGCTGCGCTTGAAGAGGCGCAAAGCAATTACGAGACGACGAGGCTTGAAAAGGAGCAGGAGATCGAGAATCTGGCTGTGTCGCTGGCGGGCGCGATTGCGCAGCAGAGGAGCGCATACGGACAGTCGATGGCAAATGTGGAGAATGCGGCGCTCTCGCGCGGCATGGGCAGGAGCAGCTACACGGTGCAGAGTCTGGCCAATCAGGGAAAGGCGCTGGCAGAGAGCATCCGCAGCCTGACGGACGAAAACGCGCGGCAGAGGAGCCAGATTCAGCGGCAGATTGCGCAGGCGTCGCAGCAGAACACGCGGACGCAGGGCAGGCTGCGGACGGACTACGCGGCCAACCTGGCGGCGAAGACGCAGGAGCTGCTTGACCGGCAGAGGCAGGCGTACAACCAGAACTACATGACGGCTGTGAGCGGAAGCCTTGGGCAGGCGACGAGCAGCACGCAGCATACGGCCGGAACGAACGTGAGCACCACCAACAGCGGAAGCCACTCCAGCAGCGTGAGCGTCCGTTCCTGAGAGAGGGGCGTGATAAAGAGATGACGTTGGCACAGATCATGCAGATGGCGCTTCGGCAGATGGACGAGGGCGAGGCGGATATCAGCGAATATGACGACGTATTCAGGCGGTATGCAAACGAGGGGTATCAGCTGGCGATGCGGGACGCGGCAAAGCCGAGGCAGACGCTGACGCTTAAAACGGACAAAGACGGATATGCCGACACGCAGGGCATGGGCGCGGCGCGCATAGCGGCGGCCTATGACGCGGAGGGAAACGAGGTATTTGTATGCCCTTCGCCGGACGGGCGCGGCATCCGGACGGACGCGGCGAAAAAGACGCTGACGGTGATCGCGGAGATGGAGCCCGGCATGCTGCTTGAGGATATGGACGTGCCGGAGCTGCCGGAATGGGCGCACGGCGCGCTGGCGGACTACATCTGCTACAGGCATCTGAGCGGCGGCGGGCTGACCAAGCAGAAGCAGGCGCAGTTTTTTTACTCGATGTACAGCCAGACGATGCGGCGCATCCGGCCGCAGGGTATGGGCAGCGTGACGGGATACAGGAACCTTTACGAGGCGACGGACGTGAGGAGAAGGGGGTGAGGCTGTGGCGGGAGGCAGAGGAAGCGCGGGGAGCTTTATGATCCCCGCGCCCAAGGGCGTCTACCAGGCGGATGGCGACACGAACATCAACGTGAACTATGCTGCAAGGGCGCAGAACATCCGCACGGAATACGGCATGCTGGCCTCAAGCCACGGAACGTCGGTGTCGGACATGCCGCCGCTGCCCGAGCCGGCGCAGACGCTGGTGCGCTTTTACCGGCGCAACAGGGCGGAGGAGGAGGACTATGCGGACGTTTTCGTGGCGGGTGCGGGCGGCAGGCTGTACGCCTATACGGCTGGCTCGGACGGCTGGATGGAATACGGGGAGACGTTTTACTCGAGCAAATGGAGCAGCGCAACGTATGAGGCTGTGGTCGAGGGAGAGACGGTCGACATCCTGCTGCTGAGCAACGAAAAGGACGGGATGGTGGCGATCTACGGCACGGACGACCTGCGGCTGGAACGAAAAATGCTGAAGCTGGGCGAGGGGAATGAGGAGGTGAAGTTTGCCGTGCTGGGGCGGCATGCGGAGCGCATATGGGGCGCGGGCGACAGAAAGCACCCGGACAGCATCTACTATTCGAGGCCGTACGATCCCTTTGACTGGACGGGCCGGGACGACATGCCCGAGCAGGGCGGCGGCATGATCCAGCTGCCGACATGGGACGGGGATGCGTTCATCGCGCTGGAGCCCTTTGGCGGATACATGCTGGCGGTGAAGCAGCGCACGGTTTTCGAGGTGCGCGGCACGGATCCCTCGAGCTTTGCGGTCACGGCGGCATACGGCACGAGCGGCCCGGTGGCGGGGAGGACGGTGTGCACGGACAGGCTGAGGACGTACTTCCTTTCCCAGAGCGGGCTGGGCGCGTACGACGGGACGAGCATCCAGCTGCTTGCGCGCGACGCGCTGCACGAGACGATGAGCCTGCGCGCGGCGGACAGCGCGCATCTGGCGACGGCGTGCGTATGCGATCACGTGTATTACCTTGCGCTGTGCATCGACGACGGGGACAACACGGTGATCGGCAACAACACGGTGATCGAGTTTGACACGGAACGCGGGACGTTCATGATCCGAAAGGGGATCTACGTGCGGGATTTCTATGTGCTTGGCGGGACGATCTACTATACGCGGGCGGACAGCCCGCACGACGTGATGATCTACAACGACAGGAGAAGCAGCACGTACAACCTGCAGCCGATCAAAAGCGTATGGGAAACGCCGTGGCTGGATCTGGGGAAGAGCTATGTGAAGCGGGATTTTGAGCTGAGATTTACAGCGCAGGCGGACGCGGACAGCGTGCCGCTGGATATGGAGATCATCACGGAGCGGAAGGAAAAGAAGAGGACCGTGCTGCTGGGGCAGCGGCGCAGGGACTACCGCGTGAAGATACAGAACAGCGGAAAACGGGTGAAGCTGCGCGTGAGCAGCGGAAAGAAAGCGGCGGGATTCAGGATCTTCGGCGGGATTGAGGTGGGCTATACGGCGGAAGAGGACTGAACGGAGAAACGGGCGGACGAAGAGAAGCGCAGAGGGATGAAGGGAGGAACGGATGGGATTCAAGCAGCCGAGGGTACCGGAATACCGGGAGGCGGAGGGCGTGGGGGCGTATATGCGCAACCTCACGCTCTTTTTGAAGGACTTCTGCATGGACTGCTGGAAAGCGACGATGAACCTTGAGCGAGCGTCGGGCATGGACGAGGCGGCGGCGGGCGCGTTTGTGCTGCGGTATGTGTACCCGGTGGGCAGCGTCTATGCCTCTTTGGACGGAACGGACCCGCAGGAGCGCTTCGGCGGAACATGGGAGCGGATTGCGGGGCGGTTTCTGTTGGGCGCAGACGAGACGCACGGGGCCGGCACGACGGGCGGCACCGAGCGCGTGACGCTTGAGGCGGCGCAGATGCCGCGGCACGGACACATCGAGACGCTTCACGTGAAAGGAAAAGGGTATGGATTCATGACGGGCGACACGGTCTCGGAGGCGGCGGGAGAGAATGTGTATTCCTTTGAGGAAAGCACGCTTGACGTGCGGGCCAATACGGGCGCGCTGATGAGCACGCGCTACGCGGGCGGAAGCGAGGCGCACGAGAACATGCCGCCGTATCTGGCCGTACACATGTGGAGGCGGACGGCGTAAAGCGGCAGAAGGAGAAAGAGAGAAAGAAGGGGGAAGAAGATGATCAACGCAAGCTTTGACGCGGCGCTGGGCAGGCGCGCGTCCATCAGCCGCATCTATCAGTACGACACAGGCCAGAGGCTGCGGCTGCACGGACTGCCCTCGCAGGGGGAGCTGACGGAGATGGACGAACTGGTTTACGATCCGGCGCTCGGGCAGGAAAGCCGGCCTGCGGTTGCCTCGGTGCTGGTGCAGTACGGCTACGAATGGGACGAAAAGACGGAGGACCGCACAGCGCTGCCCGAGGCGGACGGCACATGGATTGCGGAGATCCCGGACGAGTATCTGACGAGGACGGATCCGGTGCATCTGTATGTGCATGTATTCCACGGCGAGCGGACGGCGGACGCGGGCGGCGAGGAGATGCTGATCATGCGGGGGCGGACGCTGTATGAGGGCGTGTTCACGCCGATTGCGCGGCCTGCGCCCAACAACATCGCCACGCCGGAACAGATTGCACAGTGGGAAAGCCGGACGGGCGCGAACGGCGACGTGACGCTTGTGCTGGCGGACGCGAAGGCGGCGGCGGAAAGAGCAGCGGCGGCGAAGGAGCGCGCGCTGGCTGCGGCCGCCGCGCTTGACAGGGAGAACGAAGATGTGGCGGAAAAGCCGATCACTGAAGCGCTGCAGGCGGCGCAGGACGCGGACAGGGCGCGGGAGACGCTGGCGGAGGTGACGGACGGCTGGGACGCGCTGCTGGTGGAGACAGAGAAGCTTGCGCCGGGCGCGGCGCCGACGGCCGCTGTGAGCATGGAAGGACGCAAAAAGAAGCTGACCTTTGGCCTGCCGCAGGGCGAGACGGGCGACAAGGGCGAAAAGGGCGACACGGGACCGGCGGACATCACGATCACATCCGAGGTGATGGGCACGGCGGATGCGCCGACGATCCGGCTGACGATTGTGACGAAATGAGCCGGAAAAGGAAGAACGGAAACAAGGAGGAAGGCGATGAGCAGATCATGGAATGCGCTGATGCTGGAGGTATCCAACACCATCAGCGAGCTGTCGCAGGGCGTGGGCCTGGCAAACGGCGCAGCGGAAGCGGCAGGCATGGCGGCGGACAGCGCGCGCGAAGCCGGAGAGGAAGCCAGGGAGGCTGCGGCGGAAGCCGTGGAAGCGGCGCAGAGGGCGCAGGCGGCTTCTGCGCTGTGGGACGGCGATGTGAGCGCTGCGCTTGAAGTCAGCGCCGCGAAGGAAGAGGGCGTACGGATTGAAACGAACGAAGCGGGGGCAAAACACTTTGGCTTCACGATCCATCCGGCGGCAAAGGGCGACAAGGGAGAAAAGGGCGACACAGGCGAGAGCGGCGTGACGTTTGAACTGAGGGACGGAACGAAGCTGTATATCACGACGAAGCTGGCGTAAGGAGGGGAGCGACGATGGCAAATCTGGTTACGCCGGGCGTGTGGCATGACAGCATGGAGACGGGTCTCGAGGTTTATTCCGACAGTCAGTACTGGTATGTGAAGGTGAAGGAGAGCGGGGACGTCCGCTTCAGCTATCCCAAGACCGTGGATGTGTTTGTGGTGGGCGGCGGCGGCGCAGGCGGCAGCGGCAACGGCGCATCCGGCGGAGGCGGCGGATACACGCAGACCGTGCGCGGCGTGAGGATCGACCGGAACACGAATTACCGCGTCGTCATCGGCGCGGGGGGAAAAGCGAGCTACTGGACGGACACGGAAAACGGCGCGGGACAGGGCGGAGAAGGCGGGGAGACGCGCTTTTCGCTGGGGGATACGGTCATCGCGAGCGCGGCGGGCGGCAAGGGCGGAACCGTGCTGGCGGACGACCAGGGCGCACGCGGCGGCGCAGGCGGAAGCGGCGGCGGCGCGGGCACCTATGTGGACTCTGCGGCGGCAATCGGCGGCGCAGGCGGCAGCGACGGCGGAGACGGAAATCCGGCTCAGAACGTGCCGCAGACCCAGATGTCCTTCGGCGGCGCTGGACAGGGATCGACAACCCGGGCGTTCGGCACGGGCGAACTGTATGCGGGCGGCGGAGGCGGATCGAGCCGCGAATCGCCGACGGGCGCAGCGGGCGGCGATGGCGGCGGCGGCAGGGGCGGCAGCCGCTACGGCAGCGTGAATATCGATCCTGAGCCCGGAGAGCCCAACACGGGCGGCGGAGGCGGCGGAGCGACGTGGAAGGAAAGCATCGGCGGCGAAGGCGGCAGCGGCGTGGTGATCATCCGCGGAGATGAGCCGGATCTGCTGCCGGTATGGTTTGACGGCGTACAGCTGTCGGAAATGTATCTGGACGAGATCCCGGTGGAGAACATGGTGTATAACGGGCGGAAGCTGTTTTAAGGAGGAAAGACGATGAATGTCAGAATCAACGGAACGATTGTGGAAAACATGGACGTGCGCCTGAGCAGCGACAGGAAAAGCCTGACGCTGAAAACGGAAAAGCTGGGCATGCCGCTTGAGCGGATGGCGGCGCTGCTTGAAGGCGAGCCGGGGATCGAAGTGATGAACGGCGCGGGCGTGACGTCGATGTACCGCGGGATGAAGCTGACGTCGCTGGTGACGCAGGCGCGGGGCGGCGCGCTGACGATGACGGCGTGCCTGCAGGTGGAGAGGATCCATGAGGACACGGCTGCTGCGCTTGAAAAGAAGATTGAAGAGCTGAAGCAGACGGTGGATATGCAGAGGCGGATGATTGACAGGCAGAATGACGCCATGACGCAGATGAACCGGGCGCTGGAGGCTGCTTCCGCGGCGGCGAAGAGCGCGCGGGATGCGATTGCTGCGCTTGAGGAGGGGATTGCATATGCCTGATCTGAGCAGGCTGCGCGCCGTCGGCATGATGGCGGCGAGGAAGGCGCGGGAGACAGCGCCGCAGGAGACGGCCAACGGCGTGATCGACCTGGCCCCGCTGCTTGCCCCCTGGAAGGAGGGCGCGCACAACGCCGGGGAGATCGTATTATACAAGGGATACCCGTACAGGGTCGTGCAGATGCACGACTCGACGGGCAGCCCCGGCTGGAACCCGGAGGAGGCCAGGAGCCTGTTTGCGCCGTACCACGGGACGGACGCAAAGCACGCGCTGGCGTGGAGGCAGCCGACGGGCGCGCACGATGCGTACATGGAAAACGAGTTTATGACGTATGGCGGGCAGGTATATCGCTGCACGGCGGACGGCACGGTGCACGATCCGGGCGTGCTTGCAGCCGGTTGGGAGGCGATCATGGATGTTTAAGGTGAGCGGACGGACAATTCAGGTGAGCCAGGGAGATACGGGCGTGCTCCATTTTGACGTGGAGGACATGCCGCTCGGCAAAAGGGACAGGGCGGTATTCACGGTGAAAAAGCGCACGGGCGGCGTGATCATGCGCAAGATCGCCGCGCCGGAGGGAAACGTGTTCCGCATCCCGTTTGTGAACGCGGACACGCAGAGCTGGAAGCCGGATACATACGAATGGGATCTGCGGATTGTGCTGGATCCGGTGTACGGCGCGGGCGGAGACGTCACGGACGGGCGTGAGGTGATCACGCCGTTTCCGCCCGGCGCGCTGATGGTGATGAAGGTGGTGGGCAGCGTATGAAGATCTTTACGGATGCGCAGACGGTCAGGACACAGATTGACGGATTCCGCGGACTGCCGGGCAGGGACGGACGCGACGGCGCAGACGGAGCGCCGGGTAAGAACGGATACACGCCGCAAAAGGGCGTCGATTATTTTGACGGAGCGCCCGGTAAAGACGGACAGGACGGCGCGCAAGGTGAAAAAGGAGTGGACGGCGTATCGCCCGTTGTGACGCTGGCGCGGGAAGAAGACGGCGTGCGCATCGGCGTGAGGGATGCGGAGGGCGAAAAGAGCGCAAAGGTGTACGACGGCGCGGACGGGACGCATACATCTGCGGTGTTGATTGCTGATGAGACGATTGAGACAGAGGACGGCTCTGCAATCGCCGCGTATGTCAAAGAGCTTGAAAAGAGATACCGGCGCGTTGCCGCGATGATGTATATGCCGGACGCTGTGGGTGGCGCGAAGTACATCAACATCTGGAACGAGGATGTGGAGCCAATAAAAAGCGCTCACGCTGCCAAGAGCGTTTGCTATATTTCCGGAACGCACAAGATCGTAGCGTTTGACATTGAGACAACCGGAGTAATCCTCGACGGCAGGGCTGGCACTGGAGCGTCTACCGATAACGGCTATGCAACATCTTATATGCTGGTGAATAAGCTCACTCGCAACGATCATATCGACGCGGTATATGCGATGAAATACATCACCGGATTCAGCATTTGCTTTGCTGTGCCAAGCGGAACGCGGGTGGTAGTATATGGCTGGCCTTATGAAGGGAGCGATGAAGCGTGAAAATCTGGCAAAACGGTAGTGTCCGCAACATGACGGAAGAAGAGATCAAGGCGCACAACAAAGAGATGCGCCGTGCAGCGCTTGAGGAAAGGCGGCGCAGCATGTCTCAGGACGAGGTCAGCCGCCTGCTGATCGCGCAGCAGATCAACAGTCTTGATGTTGACGACAATACCGCGCTGCGGATGAAGGAATTCTATCCGGCGTGGACGGCAGGAACAGCCTATCCGGCAGGCCACAAGCTGCGCTATGACGGCAGGCTCTGGCGCGTAATGCAGGCGCATACCAGTCAGACGGGCTGGGAGCCGGATCAGGCAGCGAGCCTGTTTGAAATGATCAACGAGACGCACGAGGGCACGGAGGATGATCCTATCCCCTATAGCGGCAACATGGCGCTGGTATCCGGGTTGATCTATGCGCAGGACGGCGAGTTTTACCGCTGCATCCGTGACAGCGGCAATCCTGTATATCACAATCTGGCTGATCTGGTCGGTCTGTACGCAGAGGTATTGGAATGATCAGCGAAGCACTCCCTCCGTCACGGCATGCGCCGTGCCACCTCCCTCAGGAGGGAGGCAGCAAAGCAGGGCTGCGAATGGCAGAAACCAATCATCTGAAAAGCAGCATAACAGAGAAACAGGCATGAAAAGCCGGAAGGCTTCTTTGAAGGCTCCCTCTTGAGGGAGCTGTCAGCGAAGCTGACTGCGGGAGTGAAGGAAGGGCGCTTCCTCCGTACAGCTTGCGCAGAAGCACTCCCTCCGTCATGCCTGCGGCATGCCACCTCCCTCAAGAGGGAGGCAGCAAAGCTGTTCTGCGAAAGCAGAAACCAGTCATCTGAA
>JAFQOY010000171.1 GCA_017412025.1 Clostridia bacterium
GGGCATCGGCCGCGGCCAGGCGACCGCGCTGATTGAGGTCTGCAAGGCGCGCGACGAGTACTTCGAGGAAACCGGCATCTACGTTCCGGTCTGCTCCGACGGCGGCATCGTGCACGATCATCACCTGACCCTGGCGCTGGCCATGGGCGCGGACTTTGTGATGCTGGGCCGCTACTTCGCCCGCTTCGACGAGAGCCCGTCCGCGAAGGTCAACGTCAACGGCACGCTGATGAAGGAATACTGGGGCGAGGGCTCCAACCGCGCGCGCAACTGGCAGCGCTATGACCTGGGCGGCGACAAGAAGCTCAAGTTTGAAGAGGGCGTCGACTCCTACGTGACCTATGCCGGCAAGCTCTCCGACAACGTGCACATCACGCTGGCCAAGGTTCGCTCCACCATGTGCAACTGCGGCGCGCTCTCCATTCCGGAGCTGCAGCAGAAGGCGCGCCTGACGCTCGTCTCCGCCGTCTCCATCGTGGAGGGCGGCGCGCACGACGTCGTGCTCAAGACCACCAACAAGGAAGTCTGAGCTGGCTGCCTGATCTGAAAAGTTTCATCAATATGCGACGCCGCAGAAATGCGGCGTCACTTTTTTGCAGCTTTGAAAGCAGGAGATAAAACAATCTGTACGGAAAAGAATCCGAAAAAAGTGAAAAAGTGAAAGAATTGAAAAACGGAAGGTTTTTTTAAAATGCACTTGAGTGCATCTGTGAATTGTGGTAAATTAAATAACACGACATGATCAAAACGACAGCGGAAGCAGATTGGAGAGATTGCGATGGACGGCATGGAATGGGATATGCTCAGGTTGGAAAATCAGCTTTGTTTTCCGCTGTACGCCTGCTCGAAGGAAATCATCCGCCGGTATACGCCGTATCTGGAGCCGATCGGCCTGACCTATACGCAGTATATCACGATGATGGTGCTCTGGGAGAAGAAGGAGATGAGCGTCAAGGCGCTGGGGCAGACGCTGTATCTGGATTCCGGCACGATGACGCCCGTGCTCAAAAAGCTGGAGGGTAAGGGATTCATCGTCCGCCGCCGTTCCAGAGAGGACGAGCGCAACGTCATGATCTCTCTGACCGGCGAGGGCGAAGCGCTGAAAGAGAAGGCGGCGCATATCCCGGAAAAGATGGGCGCATGCGTGCGTCTTGAGCTGCAGGAGGCCATGCAGCTGCAGGCGCTGCTGAAAAAGGTGCTCTCCGGCCTTGAAGAAGAATAAGAAAATGCAGGCTGGCAGACGCGCCGCCTGCTGAATCGGAAAATGAAAAAACCTCGTGCTGCAGATACAGGGAATCATCTGCAGTATGAGGTTTTTTATGTTTGCCGGAGCACATGGAGACGGAAAGCCGGAAGGCATGCTCCTGCTCCGGATATCTGTGGGGAAGGGAGCGATTCCAGGTATACCCGGACGTTTGCGTACAGACAATGGAGGATTATTTGCCGGATAGAGCGAGAACTTGCGGCAATGAGACGGATCAGATGAATAAAAAACGCAATGACGCCGACGGGATACATGGACAAATAATAACAATCCTTGTATAATGTATAAAAGACCCTGTCCGCAGGATTGGAAATCTGAGTGTTCATGTGACTGGATCAGGAGGAAACGGCGATGATCTATTACGTCAATCAAGGCGCGCCGAGGGAAGGCGACGGCACAAGGGAACGCCCGTTCAGGCGCATCAGCGATGCGGCAAGGATTGCTATTCCCGGCGATGAGGTGGTCGTTGCGCCCGGCATATACAGGGAATGTGTCAGCCCGGCAAACGGCGGCACGGAGGAAAAGCGGATTGTGTACCGCTCTGAAAAGCCGCTCGGCGCGGTGATCACCGGCGCGGAGGAAGCCGTAAACTGGCAGAGGCGGCAGGACGGCGTTTGGGTGACGCGCGTTTCAAACAGCGTGTTCGGCAGCTTCAATCCCTATACGACGGAGGTATTCGGCGACTGGTATTTTGCGCCGTCCGTGCGCCATGCGGGCGCGGTGTATCTTGGCGACAGGATGCTCTATGAGGCGCAGTCGCTTGAGGAGTGCATCGCGGGCGAGGTTTATCCCCCGTCATGGGAACCGGAGTATTCCGTATACAAGTGGTTCAGCGAGCAGGACGGGGATGAAACCGTCATCTATGCGAATTTTCAGGATAAGGATCCGAACAGGGAAAAGGTGGAAATCAACGTCCGCAGGCGCTGCTTCTTCCCGGAGGAAACCGGGCGCGGCTATATCACGCTGAGCGGATTCCGGATTGAAAAGGCAGCGACGACATGGGCGCCGCCCGCCGCTTTCCAGGATGGCATGGTCGGTCCGCACTGGAGCAAAGGGTGGATCATCGAGGACTGCGAAATCAGCAACAGCAAGTGCTGCGGCATTTCGCTTGGCAAGTATTATGATCCGGAGAACGACCATTACTTCACGCGAAAGCACGTCAAGAGCCCGACGCAGATGGAGCGCGACGCCGTATGCCGGGGCCAGTATCACGGCTGGCTCAAGGAAAAGGTGGGCTCGCATATCGTGCGCAGATGCCACATCCATCACTGCGAGCAGACGGGCATCGTCGGCCGCATGGGCGCGGTGTTTTCTTTGATTGAGCATAACCATATCCATCACATCAACAACATGCAGGAGCTGGGCGGCGCCGAGATTTCGGGCATCAAGCTCCATGCCGCCATCGATGTGACGATCCGCAGGAACCATATCCACCACTGCACGATGGGCGTCTGGTGCGACTGGGAGCCGCAGGGCACGCGGATTTCGCAGAACCTGCTGCATCACAACGAGCGCCCGGAATTCTGCCAGTGGGCGGAGGGCGGCATGGAAAGCCAGGATATCTTCATCGAGGTGGGCCATGGCCCCACGCTGATTGACAACAACATCATGCTGTCCAGAGCCTCCGTGCGCATCGCTACGCAGGGCGTCGCGCTGGTGCATAACCTGATGATGGGACCGCTGACGTTTGTGGGCGAGGGTACGGGGCTGCGCTATACGCCCTATCACATCCGCCATCGCACGGAAGTCGCGGGATTTATGACCATCCTGCACGGTGATGACAGATTCTACAACAACATCTTTGTCCAGGGTCATCCGGCGGACGAGCCTGTCAGACGGGGCGCGCCGCGCGAACATGAACGGCTGAGCGGAACCTGGTGCTTTGACACGTATCCGACGTATGAGGAGTGGATCAGCTGGTTTGATATGGATGCGGAGCGCCCGGATATGCATAAGCTGGAAAAGTACCATGAAAGCCATTTGCCGGTCTGGATCGACGGCAATGCGTATTTCCTCGGCGCAAAGCCCTGGAAGCATGAGAAGAAGAATCTGGTCGATGAAAGCGCGCCCGTCTACGTCCGTCTGAAGGAAGAGGACGGGAAATATGCGCTTGAAACCAATCTGTACGGATTCCTTGGAGAATTCAAAAACGGCGTGATTGACAGCGATACGCTCGGCTGCGCCTTTGAACCGGAGCAGCGCTTTGAAAGCCCGGACGGTTCGGCCATCATGTTTGACCGCGATTACAGCGGCGATCACAGAGGAGTCAGCACGATTCCCGGCCCGTTTGCCCGCGGCGCAGCCCGGTTTGAAAATCTCTGGTAATGAAATATAATATGCCCGTCTCCGTTTCGGAATCCGTTTCCGCGCAGGGGACGGGCTTTTTATATGAAAGCATATATTGAAAGCATATATTGAAAGCATAAGCAATTGTGACATGAATGTAAGAATTGATCGTCAGCGATTTGCTTGACTGACGGGGAAGAATGGAGTATGCTATTGATGATAATGAGGGGTTATGTACCTTTTTTGCAATGCTGTACATAAAGTGATCATGCTGTACCGGTTTCCGGATTGATCACGAAGAAAGGCGAGAAAGAAAATGAGCAGGATGAAGAGACTTCTGTCCATTGTGATGCTGCTGGCGCTGTGCATGTGCGCTGCGACGGCGGGCGCGGCCACGACGTCCGCAGACGGCGTGACGCTGACGCTGACGACGGACAAGCAGGCTTACGAGGCAGGCGATAGGATTGAAGCGGAGCTGACCATCAGCAACAACAGCGCGGCTGTGATCAGCGGCATATCCATCGATTATGTCAAGCCGGATTTCTGCGTTGAGGAGAATGCAGCCAAGACTGTCCGCAGCGTCGCCGGGCTTTCTGCCGGGCAGGAAGTGAAGCTGGACGCTTCCTTCCTCGTGGTCAGGCAGAATGCGGCGATGCCGGCAACCGGCGACGATACGCATATGTTCTTCTGGCTGCTGCTGGGCGGCGTGTCCGTGTTTGCGCTGGCGCGCATGAACGCGAAGACGCGCAGGCAGATGATGGCCGTCGTGCTGTGTCTGGCGGTTGCGGGTGGTATGCTGCCCCTGGGCGCGATCAGCACGGCGCGCGCGGAGAACATCGGCTTCGGCGACGAGATCCGGGTATCGGAGAAAATCGTCATCATGGGCCGCGAGACTGAACTCGTTGCCGTGGTGAAATATGTGGCTACGGAGAACAGCGCTGCGCGCGCGCTGGCAGCGCCGACGGGCATTGACGTCAGCTGTACGTCTTCCACGCAGGGCGTGGTGCACTGGGGCGCGGTGTCGGGCGCGACGGGCTATGAGATTCTTCAGAGCCGCACGAAGACCGGAACGTATACCGTGACCGCAGAAAAGACGGGCGGAACGACGAAGACCATCACGTTCCTGACTTCCTCCGGCATCAACTACGTGAAGGTGCGAGCGTACAAGACGGTAAACGGCGTCCGCGAGTATGGCGATGAATCTGCGCCGAGACTGGTATTCCCAGTCGGCATCGTGGGCGGCGTGAGCGCGACGGTAAGCAGCACCAGCGGCAACGTGGTGCTCAAGTGGAACACGACGGCGAACGCGCACAAGTATAAGATTTTTGCAAGCGACACGGAGAACGGAACGTATACAGATGTTGTAACGGTGCTGGCAAAGACGACGGCGACGCAGAGCGCGTCCCTGTCTCCGACGCTGCAGGGTAAGTACCTGAAGATCCGCACGGTGCGCGACGACGAGGGAACCCGTTCCCACAGTGCGTACAGCACGCCGGTGAAGGCGGAGCAGGCGATTGCGCTGGCGGCGCCGACGGGCATCGACGTCAGCTGTACGTCTTCCACGCAGGGCGTGGTGCACTGGGGCGCGGTGTCGGGCGCGACGGGTTATGAGATTTACCAGAGCCTCACGAAGACCGGCGCGTACACCAAGAGCGCAGAAAAGGAAGGCGGAACGACGAAGACCATCACGTTCCTGACTTCTTCCGGCGTCAATTACGTGAAGGTGCGCGCGTATAAGACGGTAAATGGCGTTCGCCAGTACGGCGAGTATTCCGAGCCGAGACTGGTATTCCCGGTTGGCATCGTGGACGGCGTGAGCGCGACGATCAGCAGCAGCAGCGGCAATGTGGTGCTCAAGTGGAACACGACGGCGAACGCGCACAAGTATAAGATTTTTGCAAGCGACACGGAGAACGGAACGTATACAGACGTCGTAACGGTGCTGGCAAAGACGACGTCGACGCAGAGTGCGTCCCTGAACGCTAATCTGAAGGACAAGTACTTCAAGATCCGCACGGTGCGCGACGATCAGGGTACCCGTTCCCACAGCGCATACAGCACGCCGGTGAAGGTGGAGCAGCTTGAATTCACCTACACCATCGCAGGCGGCAAGGCGACGATCACCGGCTATATCGGCAGCAAGACGGCTGTTGTCGTGCCGGATACGATCGGCGGCGCGCA
>JAFQOY010000172.1 GCA_017412025.1 Clostridia bacterium
ATGGTGAACTCCATATCCTGCATGTCGCGGTAGTGGTTTTCCAGCGTCTTGCACACGCCCAGGAACTGCTCGTACACTTCCGGCAGAATCTCCTTCATCTGCTGGATCGGCATCGGCGTGCGCACGCCGGCGACGACGTCCTCGCCCTGCGCGTTCATCAGGAACTCGCCCATCAGGCCCTTCTCGCCGGTGGCCGGGTTGCGGGTAAAGGCAACGCCGGTGCCGGAGGTATCGCCCAGGTTGCCAAACGCCATCATCTGGACGTTGACGGCCGTGCCCCAGGAGTACGGGATGTCGTGATCCATGCGGTAGATGTTGGCGCGCGGGTTATCCCAGGAACGGAAAACGGCCTTGATCGCGCCGAAGAGCTGCTCCTTCGGATCGGTCGGGAAGTCGGTGCCCAGCTTGCTCTTGTACTCGGCCTTGAACTGCGCGCACAGCTCCTTGAGGTCCTCGGCGGTGAGCTCGACGTCCTGCGTGACGCCCTTGGCTTCCTTCATCTCATCAATCAGCTTCTCGAAGTACTTCTTGCCGACTTCCATGACGACGTCGGAGTACATCTGGATGAAGCGGCGATAGCAGTCCCACGCCCAGCGCGGGTTGCCGGACTTGGCGGCCATGACGTTGACGACGTCCTCATTGAGGCCCAGATTCAGAATAGTATCCATCATGCCCGGCATGGACGCACGCGCGCCGGAGCGGACGGAAACCAGGAGCGGATTCTCCAGATCGCCGAACTTCTTGCCGGTGATCTCTTCCATCTTTGCGATATTTTCCATGATTTCGGCCTGAATGTCATCATTGATGCGGCGGCCGTCCTCATAGTATTTGGTGCAAGCCTCGGTAGAGATGGTAAAGCCCTGCGGAACCGGGAGACCAATCTTGGTCATTTCCGCAAGGTTTGCACCCTTGCCGCCGAGCGTATTGCGCATGCTCGCGTCGCCATCTTTAAAGAGGTAAACGTACTTCATGCTGCCAGTCCTCCTTCAAACGTTTAAAATTCCTGCATCTTTTACACAAAATCTGCAGGATAATATCAATAGGAACGTCCCTTAAAAAGGGTCGCACATCACCAATTATAATGCCTTTTTTTCCGTTTGGCAATCTTTTTCTGTCTTTTTGTGCTCATTTTTAGCACTTTTCTTCCAACCTGCAAGTCCTTGCAGTATTTTCGACTTCAAATCGGATTGATTGTCTTTTTATTACCAATCTTTTGGTGTTATCCATCAATTCCGCGCAAAATACGCGCCGTCCCGCGCCATTTTTCTTTTCGCTGCATCCTGAATCCATCCGCGCTCATGCGCATAGCGCTCATCCCGCGCCACCTCGAGGTACGCTTCCCTCGCGCGTGCAAGCAGGCGTGAATCGCCGGTGAGCATCAGCGCCGGCATCTGCGGCTGGCCGGACTGGCGCGTGCCGAAGAATTCTCCCGCGCCGCGGATCTCAAGGTCCTTTCTGGCGACGGCAAAACCGTCGTTTGTCGATACCAGCGTCCTGAGCCGCTCATTGGGCTCCGCCATCAGGAAGCACCAGCTCTGCACAGCGCCGCGGCCAACGCGCCCGCGCAGCTGGTGCAGCTGCGCCAGGCCAAAGCGCTCCGCGCCCTCGATCACCATCACTGTCGCGCGCGGCACGTTGACGCCGACCTCGATAACCGTCGTAGCGACCAGCACATGCATGGCGCCCGCATAAAACCGCTCAAGCACCTCTTCCTTTTCAGCCTTTTTCATCCGCCCGTGCACAAGCCCGACGCGAAGCGGCGCAAGCGCTTCCTCAAGCTCTTTCTGCACCTGCGACGCGCTGCGGACATCCGCGCCCTCCGGCGCGTCCTCGCCCACAAGCGGGCAGACGACATAGGTCTGATATCCCTTCGCCGCTTCCTGACGGATGAATGCATAGAGCCCTTCGCGCTTCTCCTCCGGCACAATCCGCGTCAGCACGGGCGTCCTGCCCGGCGGCAGCTCATCCACGATCGAAATATCCAGATCGCCGTAGAGCACCAGCGACAGCGAGCGCGGAATCGGCGTCGCGCTCATCACCAGCACATGAGGAGAAAAGCCCTTGTTTTCCAGCTGGGTGCGCTGGCGCACGCCGAAGCGGTGCTGCTCATCGGTGACGACGAGCGAAAGCCGGTTAAATTCAACGCCCTCCGAGATCAGCGCATGCGTGCCGATGACGACCTGCCAGCCTCCCGATGCGATCGCTTCCCTCGCCCGCCTGCGCTCCGCCGCCGTCATCTTGCCCGTGATCAGCCCGCAGGATACGCCCAGCGGCGCAAGCAGCTCCACCGCGCTTTTAAAATGCTGGCCGGAGAGGATCTCCGTCGGCGCCATCAGCGCGCCCTGAAAACCTGCGCGCGCACACAGATACAGCGCGCACAGGGCAATCAGCGTCTTGCCGCAGCCCACGTCGCCCTGCACCATGCGCGCCATCGCCCGCTCAGCGTTCAGATCCTGCGCGATTTCGTCAATCACGCGGCGCTGAGCGCCCGTCGGCGCATAGGGCAGGGGCGAGAGAAACGCGTCAATCCATTCCCGCCTGACGCCAAGCGCACGCGCCTGCCTTCGCTCGCCCGCGCCCACGGACACGCCTGCCTGAAAAAGCACCAGTTCCTCAAAAGCGAGCCTTTCTTTCGCCCTTGAAAGCGTATCGAAGTCCGAGGGAAAGTGCGCCGCCGCCAGCGCCTCGCGCCTGTCCATCAGCGCATGGCGGCTGACAAATGATTCCGGCAGATCATCCTCAAGGTCGTACTCCTCAAGCAGCAGCGCGACCGCGTCGCGCAGGGGCTTCTGACCAACGCCCGGGATTGCGCTGTACACCGGGATGATCCTGCCCGGCTCCTCAAGGCTGGGGTTGATGACAAACAGACCGTTTTTCTTCCTCACCGCCTGACCGCAGAGCACGACATGCTGCGTATCAAAGAGCTGATCCTTCATCCACGGCTGGTTGAACCACATGCAGCGGATCTTTCCGCATTCGTCAGCGATCACCGCCGATACCCACTGCATGCCCCGCGCCCGGTGAAGCGTAGGCTTCCCGCATACAAAGCCTTCAAAGCACGCCGACGTTCCCTCCGTCATCTGCGCAGGCGAGAGCGGATGCGTCGTATCCCGATAGCCCACAGGCAGCCTCTCAAGCAGATCACGCGCCGTTTTGACGCCGCGCTTTTCAAGCGCTTCCAGCCGTTTGGGGCCAAAGCCCTTTATCTGCGACAGCTCCCGCATCCGTTTTCATCTCCTTCCATCCGTACTTTTGCCGGTCACAAAAAAGCCGCGCCCCGTAAAGGACGCGGCCGAAAGCCGCATTTATTCAGCGGAAATGAGGTAATAATACAGCGGCTGGCCGCCATACTGGACCTCGACGTCCAGATCCGGGAACTGCTCGGCGACCTCGGCGCCCAGCGCCTGCGCATCCTCCTCGCTCGTATCCTGGCCGTAATAGACGGTGATCAGCGAATCGCCTTCCTCAACGACATGACCGACAAGATCCAGAGAAATGTCGTGGATGCTCTTGCCCACGGTCTCGATGCGGCCGTTGTGGATGCCGATGATGTCGCCCTCCCTGATCTCCTTGTCCTCAAACACGGTATCGCGCACGGCGAAGGTCACCTGGCCGGTCTTGACCTGCTCGGCGGCAGCCGTCATCTCCGCGCGGTTCTCCTCCGCGTCGGCCTCCGGGTTGAACGCAATCACAGCGCCAATGCCCATCGCCACGTTCTTCGTCGGCAGGACGACGACGTTCACATCGTCGGCCAGCTCGGCGGCCTGAGAGGCGGCGAGGATGACGTTGGAGTTGTTGGGCAGGACGAAGACCGTCTTTGCGCCCACGCCGGTAATCGCATCGAGAATATCCTCGATGCTCGGATTCATCGTCTGTCCGCCTTCCACAATGTGATCGACGCCCAGATCGTTAAAGATGCTGGAGAAGCCCTCGCCCAGGGACACGGCGACCATGCCGTATTCCTTCTTCGGCTCTTCCGCCTTCGCGGCTTCCTCTTCAAGGCGCTTCTTCTCCGCTTCCTTCTGGGCGGCCTCGGCCTTGGCCATGCGCTCGCGGCGCTCCTCCGCCATGTTATCGATCTTCAGGTTCACCAGATCGCCCATCGCGCAGGCCCACTGAATGGCCTTGCCCGGGTCGTTGGTGTGCACGTGCACCTTGACAAACTCAAAGTCGCCCACGCAGACCACGCAGTCGCCGATTCGGCCAAGACGCGTGCGGAACTTGTTGATGTCATCCTCCGTCACGCCCTCGTTCATGTCCTGAATGACAAACTCGGTGCAGTACTTGAACGTCAGCTCCTCGAGGGATTCGTGATCATCCTCGAATTCAAACGTCGCGGCGTCGCCGACGCCGGCCGTGGTCTCCTCGATCTTCTCTCCGAAGTACGCCGCGCGCCAGCCCTTGAGCACGGTGAGCAGGCCCTGTCCGCCGGAGTCGACCACGCCCGCCTGCTTGAGCGCAGGGAGCATGTCCGGCGTCTTCTCAAGAATCGCCTCGCCGCTGCGGATCACCTTGTCAAGAAGCTCGCCGACCGTGCGCGGCTTCTTGGCGACATAGCGCTGGGAATCCTCCGCAATCACGCGGATCACGGTGAGGATGGTGCCTTCCTTCGGCTTCATCACGGCCTTGTACGCCGTATCCGCGCCGGAGCGCAGACCCCTGGCAAACGCCTCGGCGTCGATGGTATCGCAGCCCTCGATGCCGCGGGCGAAGCCGCGCAGAATCTGGGAGAGGATGACGCCGGAGTTGCCGCGCGCGCCCTTGAGCGCGCCGCGGGCAGCCTGATTGGCCATCTTCGCCGCGCTGGTCATTTCCTGCGCCGCGATTTCCTTCACCGTGGATTTCATCGTCAGGGACATATTGGTGCCCGTGTCGCCGTCCGGCACGGGGAACACGTTCAGCGCGTCAATCGCCTCGCGGTTCTTTTCAAGCAGATTGGCTCCCGCAATCACCATTTCCTTGAGGAGCAACCCGTCAATCACTTGCTGTGACAAAAATTTCGCCTCCAGTTTCCGTGGGGATCAGACGCGGATACCCTCTACAGAAATATTTACTCTGCGCACTTTCGCGCCCGTCATGTTTTCGATCTTATAGCAGACCTGGGACTTGATGATCTTGCAGACTTCCACAATGGAGATACCATACTCAACGATGATGTACAGATCGATGTCGATGCCGTCGTTCGTCACGTTGATATGAACACCCTTGGTCAGGTTCTCCCTGCCAAGCCACTCGACAAAACCATCCTTGGCACGCTTGGAGGACATCGCCACGATGCCGTAGCACTCCAGCGCCGCATAACCCGCCACCTTGAGCAGGACGTCTTCACTGATCGTGATCTGACCAAGATCATTGTTGATTTTGCATTCCATAAACAAAAACCCTCCTTGCGCAGGGCCTTATCGACCCTAAATCTCAGTGGATCATTGTACAGTATACAGGAAAACGCCCTGTTTTACAAGGATTCCTTCAAAAAAACTCCTGTGCAAACCCAGTTTCGTCCGCCGTATTCGCCTGAAGGCAGCCTTTTTTGATTTTATTCAAAACAAAATGAAAAAAACACTTGTCAAATCACGCATGAAGTGCTAAAATAACCGTGTTATGACTGTTTACGCACCAGAAGGAGGTGTGATCCATGGGTAAGATTTGTGAGGTTTGCCAGAAGGGCGCTATGAGCGGCCACAACGTCAGCCACTCCAACCGCAAGAGCAATCGCGTTTGGCTGCCGAACACTCAGCGTGTTCGCGTGACCGTCGGCGGTTCCGTTCGTCATATGAACGTCTGCACCCGCTGCCTGCGCAGCGGCAAGGTCGAGCGTGCTCTGTAATTGCTGATTTTTGCATGAAAAACGCCTGACTCCGAAATGGAGCCAGGCGTTTTTTCTTATCCTCCCGCATTCTTTCCGGCAAACAGCCGCACCAGAGCGCGCACAAAGCCCGGTGCGCGCACACAGATGATTCTCACGGCCATGCGATCCCCCCTTCCCTACCATCGGCGCTGCACGCCCAGCAGCGCAAGCCCTGCCGAAGCAAGCAGCAGCCCCAGCACGATCAAAAAGAACTGCATCGGCAGGCACAGAAACACGAGCAGCACGCCGGAAAGCACCAGCAGCATGCCAGCCATACGCCGCCCTCTGCAAAAGCACCTGCGCACAGCACATCACCCCTGAATACATCCTATGCATCGCATGCCGCATAATTGCAGCAATGACAAAAAAGCGCCTTCGCCATGCGAAAGCGCTTTTTGATTGTCTGAAAATTACTTCATGATCTTCGGGAAAGTCGTGACCTTCGCCTCGGAGACCCACTGCGCAACGGCAGCGTCGTAGGCGGCGTTCTGCGCCTCGGTGGTCATCGTGCTGCGGATGCTCTCCTTGATCTCGTCGGTGTACTCGACCTCGCCCGCCTCGATATCGCAGGCATACTGCAGGATGTGATAGCCAAAGCTGGTCTTTACCAGGCCGGAAACGTCGCCGACGTTCTCAAGCGCCATCGCCGCGTCCTGGAACTCCTGCACAAACAGGGTCAGGCCGTCGCAGACCAGATAGCCGCGGGTCTTGGCCGGCTCGCTGGTCATGCCGCCGTCCTCGCCGTAGGTCTCAACCAGCGCGTCGAAATCCTCGCCGGCCTGAACCTTGGCCAGAACTTCCTCAGCCTTGGGCAGAATCTCGGCAAAGGCAGCCTCGGTCGCAGCCTCCAGCTTCGGCTGGGTCTCCTCGACAGTCGCCTGAGCCTGAGCCACCTGCTCCTCGAGCGCAGCAATCTGCTCGTTGTACGCGGCAAGGCCTTCGCTGTCAAGCGCGGAGGTATCCTCGGCGCGCATCTCCTCGAGCTGCTTGCTGCCGTCATCAAGCGCGTTGCTCGCAGCGGTCAGCGCGCTGTTCAGCTCGTCGATCTCTGCCTGCTTCTCGTCGGTCACCTTGACCAGCAGGTTCTTCACGCCGCGATAGCCTTCCGGGATGTAATACACGTCGGAGCCGCTCTGCTCGCTGGAAGCGTACATCGTCGGCGCCGCGTCAAAGCTCTCCTTCTGGCTCGCCACGTTCTTGTCAAACTCCGCCTTCACCTGCTCGTCCGTCACCTCGACGCCCTCGCTGGTGTGCGCGCGCAGCTTCTCCTGCAGGACGGAAACCGTCTGGTTCTCCACGAAATACTCACGGGTATAGCCGATCTCATTGAGCTCCGCGGTCAGCATCGCGTCAAGCTCCGCGTCGGTCACGGTCGCCACCGGCTCGGCCGGCGCAGCGGCCTCCTCGCCCTCGGCATCCTCGGCGGCCTCGGAAGCCAGGCGCTCCGCCTCTTCCTCCACGGTCTCAATGTCCGGATGGTTCTGGAAGCGCAGGATCATCTTGTACATGTCGACCATGCTGTCGGCATACTCCTCGACCTCAGCCTGCTCCTCTTCGCTCAGCGGCCTGAAGCCCAGCTCGTCGATCTTCGCCTCGACAACCTGGGACTCGATCAGCTGCTCAAGCGCGGTCTCGCCGTAGGAAGCGATCACCGTATCATCCATCGGCACGGTCATGCCGTAATACTGCTGGAAATACTGCTGCTCATAGGCGACCAGATAATCCCTGTAGCTGAGCCAGTCAGCCTTCGTAATCTCCGTATCGTTGACCTTCGCCACGACCTGTGCGCCGTCAAGCTCCGCGTCGTAACCGATCAGGTTGCAGCCGGAGAGCATCATAGCCGCTGCAAGAAGCATGGCAATCAATGCAAATCCCTTTTTCATAGTTCGTTCTCTTCCTTTCAGCCGCTCACTGGGCAATATACGGTTTATTATAATAACTTGATACCCGGTTGTCAAGCCGCCCAGCCAAGTATCGACCGAGCAGACCGACGTTTTTTGATCAAACGCGTCATGTTTCACAATTGCGCCTCAATTTCCGCGCTGCCGCACAGCCGTTACCGGCCATAGACCGCGACGCCCAGCGCCTTTGACAGCGTGCTGTTGGGCCACGCGGCTGCATCCTCCTCAAGCGCAATCGCCATCGTGAAGCGCGACTCAGACGGCACGCTGTCAAGGACGACGCGCGTCTCTCCCCGCTCAAGCGCGGCCTGTGCCTTTTCAAGCTGCGTCCGCCATGCCGCCCCGTGCGCCTTCACAGCGCCGCAAGCCTGCACGGTCACGGCAGAAGCCGTGAGCAGCAGGGCGGCCGTCGCCGCCGCGCGCCGTCTCCCCTGCGGCAGCGCGCACAGCAGCGCAAGCGCCGCGCTGAGCACAAGCACAATCACCGCTGTAAACGACCTGTCCGAAATCTGCGGCGAGCCCACAAGCGCATACGCGCTCAGAAACGCCGCACCGCCAAGAATCATCAGCCGCTGCGCCGGCAGGGCGGCTCCCCTGCGCCGCGCGATGACCAGCAGCAGCGCGCACAGCGCCAGCAGCACGCCAGCATAGCGCAAAGCGCAGTACGTCGTCACAGCAAATCGGTACGCAAGCTCCATGATTATCGGGCGCGAGGCCTCCTGCGACGCGCGCGCAAAATTGCCCGGCGCCAGCAGCAGAAGCAGCACACCCGCGGTCTCAAAGGCCGCAGCGGCCACGCGCCATCGCCTGATCCGCCTGCCCCTGAAGCGATCCCACAGAAGCAGCAGGAGCATGACGGCCAGCACGCCGCAGGCCGTGTTTTCATTCGTCCATCCGGCGATCAGGCAAACGGGCAGCGCAGGCCATCCCCTGCTCCATCCCGCGTCAAAAAAGCCCCCCACGCGCTCGCTGAGGGCGATCATCAGCGGCGTGAGCGCCAGCAGCGTGCCAAAGAGATAATTGCACGCGCCATCCAGCCACAGGAATGAAACGCCGAAAAACGGCACCAGGCACATCAGCGCGCAGTGCGCCGCCAGCAGCGTCAGTCCGTTCAGCCGTCCGCCCTTCGCCCCTGCCAGAAAGCAGATCTGCAGCAGCAGACCGATATACGCCGCCGTGTTCGCAAAATTGAACGCGCCCTTGCCCCAGTACAGGAACAGCTGCGCCAGCGTGTGCGTCACGCTGCGCCCGCCCCAGATTCTGTAATGCGCTGCCTGCGATGCGATGACGTCGGCAACGCCCGCAAGCGGAAGCCCCGTCGCCCAGCTGACGCTGTAATCGTAGTCGTCCATCATCAGCGGCGTATGCGCGTTGAGCGCGTACATCGATACGGCGATCAGCGCCAGCAAAACAAGGAATGCAGCCTTGCTGCGCAGCGCGGCGTTCATGCCTGCGCCTCCTTCTGCCCCGGCACATACAGCTGCGCCTCAAGCACCATATTGCCGTGCGAGGTCACAACGACGTCTTTACCGATCCACGCGCGCGCCATTTCCTTCTTACTGTCCAGCAGGAACCGGCGCTCGCCCTCCTCGGCCAGATCCTCGTAGATGTTGAGAATCACCTCGTTGAAATCCACGCCCTCCTCGTACGTCAGATCCTCGCTCACGCGCACCAGCGTGCCCAGCGTCTGATGGGACATGCCGCTGGTAACTTCATTGAGGAATCTGCCGTAGCGCAGGGCGGGCTTCACCTTCAGGTCCCACAACAGGATCGCCATGCTGCCGCAGGCCGCGCAGCCAAACATGCACAGCGGCTGGATGCGCAGCGCAAATGCGGCGACGGCAAGCGCAAACGGCGGCAGCGCAAACAGCGCCGCGACGCCAAAGGCGCGCCTCTTTTCCGCCCTGTTCTGATCAAAATCTGCCTGAGTATAGTATTTCATGTCGTTTCAGCCTCGCATTTCATCATGGTTTAGGTCCCAAAGGGCGTAAAGCGGATCTGTCCGCCCTCGTAGTGAATCACGCCTGTGGAGCCGCGCACATCCTTTTTCTCCACGCACAGCTTCATCAGCTTCGCGCTGAGCGTCGGCCCGCCGCTGCGCTCCAGCGCATTTTTCCAGATCGTGAAGCGGCAGCCCTCACGGTATCTCGTGCAGTAAAAGCTCTTTGTGTTTTCCGCCATCCTGCCCTTTGCACACAGGGGGCAGGCGACGCCCATATCCTGCGGCCCGCGCTTTCCCCTGCCGCGCTTTTTGTATTCCTCTTTTTCAAAGGATACGTCCGGCGCGGAGGCTGCATGCTGCACGAGGAAGGCAGCAAGCCTTGCAATGCCCTCGCGGAAGCGCGCCTCGCCGCCGCTGCCCCTGGCAATCTCGGAAAGCGCCCTTTCCCAGCGCCCCGTCGTCTCGGGCGAGGCGATCTCCGGCGGCGCGGCCTCGATCAGGCGCACGCCCTTCTCCGTCGCCAGCAGGTTTCTGCCGCTGCGGCGGACGTAGCCGACCTCGATCAGCCGCTCGATAATCGCCGCGCGCGTGGCAGGCGTGCCCAGCGCGCAGTCCTTCATCTGCTCGCGCAGCGCCTCATCCTCGATCTGCCTGCCGGCGCGCTCCATCTCCCGCAGGATGGATGCGTCGTTGTGCTCCCTGGGCGGCTTGGTCTTTTCCTCCTTCGCCTTCGCGCTGTGACACATGCGCGCATCTCCCGGCGAAAGCGGCGGCAGGCTCTGCTCCTCTTCGTCCTTTGCAGACCGGCGCTTCTGCGCCTTTTCGCGGTATACGGCCTTCCAGCCCTCCTCAACGACGCTTCTGCCGGTCGAGAGGAACCTGTCCTGCCCGACGCATGTGACCACGCGCAGCGCGTCATACTCATGGCACGGATAAAACGCCGCGGCAAGCCGCATCGCCACCATGTCGTACAGCGCCCGCTCGTCCGGCGACAGCCGCGCGCCCGACGCGCGCCTGCCCGTGGGCACGATCGCATGATGATCGGTCAGCTTCGCATCGTCAAATACCCTCGGCGTCATCTTCACGCCGAAGAACAGCGCGGCGCGGCCGATCTCCTCCAAAGCGCCGTCGTAATGCTCAAGCGTTTCCTGCACCTTGCCCAGCATATCTTGGGACAGGTACCGGCTGTCCGTTCTGGGGTAGGTGATCAGCTTGTGCTGCTCATAGAGCTTCTGCGCGGTCGCCAGCGTCTTTTTGGCCGTGAAGCCCAGCTGCGCGTTCGCCTCGCGCTGCAGCGTTGTCAGGTCGTAAAGCTGCGGCGGCAGTTCCGTTTTCCTCTGCCGCGCCGCCTCGGCAACCACGCCCGCCTGTCCGGACGCGCGCTGTGCGACGGCCTGCGCGGTTTCCAGGCTGTCGATGCGCTTTTCGCCCTTTGCATCGATGTATGTGCCGTGATAATCGCCAAAGTCCGCCCGGACGGTATAATACGTCTGCGGAACAAAGCTGTCGATTTCCTTTCTGCGCCTGACGAGCATGCTCAGCGTCGGCGTCTGCACGCGGCCGACAGACAGCAGCACGCCGTAGCGCAGCGTGTACGCGCGCGTGGCGTTCATGCCGATCAGCCAGTCTGCATCCGCCCTGCACCGCGCCGATGCGTACAGCGCGTCATAGTCGCTCAGCGGGCGCAGCGCATCAAACCCCGCGCGGATCGCCTCGTCGGTCATCGACGAGATCCACAGCCGGCGGACGGGCTTTTTGCATCCCGCTTTTTCATAGATATAGCGGAAGATCAGCTCGCCCTCCCGCCCGGAGTCCGTCGCACAGACGACGTCCTGCGTCTGCGGATCGTTCATCAGCGCTTTGATGGTTTTAAACTGCGCCGCCGTTTTGCGGATGACTTTCGTCTCCATCCTCTGCGGCAGGATCGGCAGATCCTGCGCGCGCCATTTGGTATACCGCTCGTCCAGCTCCTGCGGCTCCTTGAGCGTCACCAGATGGCCAATGGCCCAGGTGACGACATAGCCCGGCCCCGTCAGGCAGTTTTCTCCCCGGCTGCCTGCCCCCAGCACGCGGGCGATGTCCCGCGCGACAGAGGGCTTCTCCGCCACAACCAGCGTGTGCATGCTTCACCTCTTCAGACCATCATAACAGACGGCCTGTCTCCCGCGCAGGAAACAGGCCGTCAGCAGGAATCATTTCAGGATTCATTCTTGCCGTGCAGATTGGCAAAGCGGGTATACTTGCCCAGCCACGCCAGCTTCACTGTGCCCAGCGGGCCGTTTCTCTGCTTGGCAACGATGACTTCTGCAATGTTCTTATCGTCCGTATTGGGATCGTAATACTCTTCCCGATGCAGGAACATGATCACGTCCGCGTCCTGTTCGATAGCGCCCGAGTCGCGCAGATCCGAGAGGATCGGGCGCTTGTCGCTTCGCTGCGCACCGGCGCGCGAGAGCTGCGCCAGCGCAACCAGCGGCACGTTCAGCTCCTTGGCGATGGACTTGAGGTTTCGGGAAATCTCGCTGACCTCGTTCTGCCTGTTTTCCACGCGTCCGTCCGCGCTCATCAGCTGCAGATAGTCCACCATAATCAGGTCAAGCCCGCGCTCCATCTTCAGCCTCCTGCAGCGCGAGCGCAGCTGGGAGGGCGTGATGCCGGAGGTATCGTCGATGTAGATGTTCGACGCGGCAAGCGGACCGAGCGTCTTTGAAAGCTCCAGCCAGTCCTGATCGTGCAGCGAGCCATGGCGCACGGCCTGCATGTCCACCTTTGCATCCGCGCACAAAAGGCGCATCGCCAGCTGATCCTTGGGCATTTCCAGCGAAAAGACCGCCGCGGTCTTCCCCGCCATAGTGGCCGCATGGCCGATCACGTTCATGCCAAAGCTCGTCTTTCCCATAGAGGGACGCGCGCCCACGATGATCAGTTCGCCGCCGTGCAGGCCGGTGAGCAGGTTGTCAAGGTCGATAAAGCCAGTGGGCACGCCGTCAAGGCTGCCCTTGAGCTGATAGAGCTTCTCGATGCGGATGTACGTATCCGGCAGCACGTCCGCGATATGGGTCAGCGTCGCGCCCTCATGCCTGCGCATGACGATATCAAAGATCGCCTTTTCAGCCGTGCCCAGAATGTCGTTGAGGCTGTCCGCCTGCGCATAGCAGGACGCGGAGATATCCCCGGTCGCCCGGATCATGCGCCGGAGCGTCGCCTTTTCATCCACGATCTGCATATACGCCCGCGCGTTCACCGTGGAAGGCATGCACTGGGCGATCTCAACCAGATATCCGGTGCCGCCGGCGCCCTCCAGCGTGCCGCGCCTTGAAAGCTCATCGTCGACCGTCACCAGATCCACAGGCATGCCCTGTGAATTCAGCTGGTGCATCGCATCGAAGATCTCTCTGTTCGCCGGCTGATAAAAATCATCGGCAGTCAGGAGTTCAAAGGCCATGCTCAGCGCCCCGCGGTCCTGCATCATGCAGCCGAGCACGCTTCTCTCCGCGTCCGCGTTATTGGGCGGCACGCGCATGACATTCTCCTCCATGGCCTGTTCCCCCTTCCGTATATCGGTTCGCAGCTTCCGTGTTTTATCCCAGCGCAACCTCGACCTTCGCGGTCATCTCCGCCGTGATGCCGGCATAGAGCCACACGCCCACGGTATATTCGCCCGCATTGCGGATGTTCTTGACGTCGATGCGGCGCTTCTCCACCTTCACGCCGTACTGCTTTTCAAGCTCGGCTGCGATCTCGGCAGAGGTCACCGAGCCGTAGAGCCTGCCGCCCTCCGCACCGCGCGCCTTGACGTTGATCACCTTGCCGGCGATCTTTTTGCAGGTCTCCTGCGCGGCTGCGCGCGCCACGTCCTCGCGGTGCTTTTCCGCAGACTTCGCATTGGCGATGGCGTTCAGATTCGTCGCCGTCGCCTCGCGGGCAAGGCCCTTGGGGAACAGGAAATTGCGGGCGTATCCGTCGGAAGCCTCGATGATCTGATCCTTTTTGCCGGTTCCCTTGATATCCTTGAGCAGAATGACTTTCATGGTTATATCCTCCTGTTTTCTGTATTGCATTCTCTATGTTTTATTGCTGATTCCCGCTGCTGTATTCTTGCTGCCGGGTTCGTTCTCTGCGCCGGTAACCGGCCTTTTACACAGAATCTCCGCTTCCCCTGCGCGGGTCAAACGGATTCTCCTGCTCCTCCAGCTCGCTGCGCCTGTGGGAAAAGTCCATCGCCTGGTCGGCAATGCCCAGCATCACGGCAATCTGCCCGAAGACAAAATAGCCCAGCACAAAGACGACGGCCTGCCATCTATGGGACTTGCCGCGCTTGTGCAGCACATAGCAGAGCACAGCGACGCCCTGCAGCGCAAACACCTGATCAAATACGCCGCTGAACACGTAGAGCATGGTGTTCATGCTCGCCGGCAGCAGCTGCGCACAGACGTACAGCAGCAACAGCGTGCCGCCCAGAATACGCCCCCAGCCGCTGGGCACGCGCCAGGTGCGAAGCGGCGGATATTCCACCTTCCGGCCCGAGCGCAGCAGCCCCTTGCGCAGCACGGCCTGGCCAAGCAGACCGCAGGCCACCGACGCCGTCGCCATCTGCATCGGAATCTCAAGGCGCAGCGCCGTATCCGTCAGGCGGACAAGCGAGGAGACGATCTCCCTGCGCAATTCAGGATCAATCGTCAGTATGCCGTTGGCGGCAATCTGCGCCTCTTCCGACGGCCGGATCACGCCCATCTGTATCATCATCGACAGCATCGCGTCGCCCAGCGAGCCGGAAGCCGCCAGCGCCTGCCGGAGCGTCTGGGTGAGCGCCGTCACCACGTCGCTGCCCATGATCATCGAGAGCATCGCCACAAGCGCGAAAGCGGACGCAAACATCGTCACGCCTCCGGCTGCGACGGCCTGCCAGAACGGCTGGCCCCGCTCGATTGCAAGCGAGGAAACCAGCACGACCGGCGCAATCAGCAGCAGCACGGCGACGCCGCCCCACACGCCGAAGAGCATCGACCCCAGCGCGGCAAGCACCACGCTGCATACGGCCGCGCTGACCGGGCCGACATAAGCGAGCATCGCCATCAGCAGCAGCGGCGTCACCGCCAGCGCCTGCGGCATGAACATCGTGATGCCCAGCACGGGAGAAAGCACCGTGCACACAACAATGCACAGCGCCGTCATTCCCCAATGATTCTTTCCTTTCAGTAATGAAACCGTCTGTTTTTCCACGTTGACTCCTTTAATGAAACGCCGTCTGCCACTGCAGCGGCACATGCGGGCATGCTGCCCTGTGATCATATGTCACAAAATCAATTTGATGATATTATACCCCAATCGCGGCGATTTGTACATATTTTTTGGCGTTTTGTCACGCCGGGTCATTTTCCCTCCGCTTCCCGCCGCCCCAGCAGCCCGAGCAGGCGCTCCATTCCCATGCAAACGAGCATGCACAGCGCTTCAAGCGAGATCAGATACGGCGCATATCCAGCCCGGTAGACCGTCTCAAGCGGCGTGCCTGCAGGCGGCGATGACAGAAACAGGAAATCCGTTCCCAGCGCGGCATTGACGCAGCACGCGCACAGCGCGGCGCCCTGCAGCGCCAGCATCGTATGAAGCGCCCTTCCCCTGCGCGGGCGCATGCCCTCAAGGAGCCGAAGCAGCGGAATGACGATGATCAGCAGATGCGTGGTCACATACGAAGCATTGAGCAGAAGCTGAAAGCGGCTGGCCGCAGGCGCGGGAAACACAAGCGCAAGCAGCGCGCCCGGCATGCCCAGATACCAGAGAAAACCAAGCGCCATCTGACACGGACAAAACGCAAGCGCCGCAGACGCCAGCGCGGAAAGGCTGCACAGATGCAGCGGAATGGCCTCCTGCCACCGCCCCTCCAGCAGGAGCACAGCCTCCGTCACACCCATGGAAACCATCAGCGACACGCCCAGCGCCCTGCGCACATGTTCTTTCAATCCCCTCACCGCCTTCCTGCCTGTGCCAGCAGGATGGCCCGGACGGCGCGCGGCTATTCCTCAATACGGTGCTATGTCCTCCGCCTGCGCGCAGACGGAAAAGCACCCGTCCCGCTTAGCCTCCAGCAGGCGCTGCGTATACTGATCGATACAGACAAGCCGCGCCTGTGCCGCCATCAGGCGCGAGGGGCGGCCGTTGATACGCAGACAGGCGCGGCAGCGCAGCTCCGACGCATCAAGAAGATGCACGGCGTCTTCTGTCGCCGCGGCGACAGTATTCCCCATCGCCAGCAGCGCGCCCGGCAGCCCCGGCAGACCGCGCGTCCTGCGCATGCCGTACGGGAAAACGCCGACCAGCACGCTGCCCATCGGCTCGCTCATGCACAGCGCATACACCGCGCCGCGATGCAGCTCCACGTCGCACACCTCGCCCGGCATCGGCATCTCAGCGATGCGCTCAAGCGTCTGCGCGTCAAACAGCAGCACCGAAGATGACCGGCCGCCCGCCACAGCCAACACGCGCGCGCCGCCGTCAAGCGCCATGCGCGCAGGCCGCGCCCCTGCGCGGCACAGCAGCAGCGGCGTGCCCGCGCAGGCGTCAAGCATCAGCACGCTGTCTCCATCGGAGCAGAGCACATACAGCAGGTTTCCATCCGGCGAGAGCATCAGATCGCGCATGCCGGGGCCTCCGGCAAGCAGCGCGCCGGGCATCAGCGTCCTGCTATCCATCTGCCAGATGACATGATCCCGTTCGCTCGCGCAGTAGATCCTTCCCCCGCCCGTGCACAGCGCGCCCGCGCCGCCGAGCTGCGTCTGATTCACCTGCTTCAGGCTTCCGCCCTCAAACAGCCGCAGCATGCCGCCGCCGGAGACAATCAGATCGCTTTTCACCCCTGATCACGCCCTTTCCCTGCGCATCCGCTCCCCTTCATCGTATGAATCTGCGGCAGCGTGCGCTACGGCAAAAGGAAATGCCCGCTTTGGCAGGAAAACGTGCAATCCTGTCGAATATATTTATGATCTGCCATCACCAAACAGACAGAACCACATCACAGGAGGAATAACCGATGAACACCTACAAGACCCGCGGCGTGTGCAGCCGCTCTATTGAATATGAAATCGAAAACGGCGTGGTGACCGAGTGCCGCTTTGTCGGCGGCTGCATGGGCAACACGCAGGGCCTCGCTGCGCTCGTCAAGGGCATGACCGTCGAAGAAGCCGTCAAGCGCCTCAAGGGCATTCAGTGCGGCTTCCGCGGCACCTCCTGCCCGGATCAGCTGGCCACCGCGCTGGAGCAGCATCTCGCCTGAGTTCATCTGTGCAAAAGGAACCGTTCCCTTCTTTCCCGGGAACGGTTCCTTTTTCATATCCGGTTTTCTCAGTCCTTGAGGAATACGCCGCGCTCGCCCTTGACAATCGCGCGCGCAGGCACCACGCCGCGCACGCAGGACAGCGGATACACCTGGCTGTCGCGCCCGATCACCGTGCCGGGATTGAGCACGCTGTTGCAGCCGATCTCGGCGTAATCGCCCAGAATCGCGCCGAACTTCTTGAGCCCGGTTGCATATTCCTCCCCGCCGTGCACGACGACGGGACGCTTGTCGCCCTTGACATTGCTGGTGATCGCGCCCGCGCCCATGTGCGCCATGTATCCCAGGATCGAGTCGCCCACATAGTTGTAATGCGGCACCTGCACGCCGTCAAAGAGGATGCAGTTTTTCAGCTCCGTGGAATTGCCGACGACGCACCCGTCGCCCACCAGAATGCTGCCGCGCAGGAACGCGCCCGGGCGCACCTCAGTATTCTCCCCGATGATGCAGGGACCGGCAATGGACGCGGTCGGCGCGACGGACGCGCTTCTGGCAATCCATACGTCCTCCTGAGGATGATCATAGCGCTGCAGATCAAGCCCCGCGCCAATCGCCAGCACCGTCTCACGGATTTTTGCCAGCGCCTCCCAGGGATATGCGCATCCGCCAAGCATTTCCGCCGCGCGGGTATGGGTCAGGTCAAGCAGCTGTTCAGTCCTGATGGCGTCCATCGTGCATTCCTCCCTTACGCAAGGCCTTCCGCCTTGATCGCGTCGATCATATCATTGACTGCCGTCTCAGCGTCTCGCATCTCCAGCGCCTCCGCCATCACGCGGATCACCGGCTCCGTGCCGCTCTCGCGCAGGAGCACGCGGCCGTTGTCTCCCAGCATCGCGGCAGCCGCTTCAACGGCCTGCTGCACGCGCGCATTCTCGCGCACGGCCTGCTTGTCGCTCACGCGGACATTTTTGAGCACCTGCGGATACACCTTCATCGGCGCGCACAGGCGGGAGAGCGTCTGCTTGCTGTCAAGCATCGCCTCCATCAGCTCGATGGACGTGAGGATGCCGTCGCCCGTCGTCGCATACTTGCTCAGGATGATGTGGCCGGACTGTTCGCCGCCCACGCAGTAGCCGTTCTGCTGCATGTTTTCGTACACAAAGCGATCGCCCACGGCGGTCTTTTCGTACTGGATGCCCTCCTCGTCAAACGCCTTGTACAATCCGAAGTTGGACATCACCGTGGTCACCACCGTGTTCTTCGCCAGCCTGCCCTCCTTCTTGAGCTGCCTGCCGAAGATGTAGAGAATCTTGTCGCCGTCGACAATCTCGCCTTTTTCATCCACAGCCAGGCAGCGGTCGGCGTCGCCGTCGTAGGCAAAGCCGACGTCCAGATGGTTTTCAAGCACGAACCGGCGCAGATTGTCAATGTGCGTGGAGCCAGCGTTGCGGTTGATGTTCAGACCGTCCGGCTCTGCGTTGATGACATAGGTCTTCGCGCCCAGTGCCTCAAACACCGTGCGCGCAATGTTCCACGCGCTGCCGTTGGCGCAGTCAAGACCCACACGCACGTTCTTATAGGAATGCGCCGCCAGAGAAATCAGATAACCGACATAACGATTTCGGCCGGAGACGTAATCGACGATCTCACCCAGCGCCTCGCGCGTGGCCAGCGGCACGTCGCCTTCAAGGCCCACGGCGGCGAAATCGCCGTCCAGATACGACTCAATTGCGCCGGTCGTCTCATCGTCCATCTTCTCTCCCCGGCTGTTGATGAGCTTGATGCCGTTGTCGTGATAAGGATTGTGGGACGCCGAGATCATCACGCCGCAGTCAAAATTGTCCACTCGCGCGACATAGGCCACGCTGGGCGTGGTCGTCACGTGGAGCATGTACGCATCCGCGCCCGCAGCCGTCAGGCCTGCCACAATGGAATACTCGAACATGTAGCTCGAGCGTCTGGTATCCTTGCCGATGACCACGCGGGCCTTCCTGCCCCTGCGCGCGCCGTAGTACCAGCCGATGAATTTGCCGATTTTATAAGCATGCTCGCTGGTGAGGTTCACATTCGCCTCGCCGCGGAACCCGTCCGTACCAAAGTACTTGCCCATACGATCTTCCTTTCTGTCTGTGCGTCCGACGTCGCGCCGGACGCGTCAGTGTTTGCGGCCGTGCCGCATACCACGGGCTATATTATGCCCCTTTTTCCTTCTTCTGTCAAGAACAGGCGCTCATGCGGTCAGCTTCCGGCAGATTCTTCAGCGATCTGACTGCAGTTTCTTCACGGAATCTGAGCAAAATATCCATCGTTTTTTTCACATATCCAGCTGTGCTGTTCGCCATTCCCGCATTTGATGCGCTGCGCTTTACTTCTTCTTCCATATCTGCTATGATATGATTATCCATTTCAATCCATGCAGGAGGCAGAATATGGCAAAAATCACGATCGCAAACAATCCGGGCATGCACGGCATGGTCGATCTGAAGACCGGCGTCGTCTTTTCCCGTGTCGGCGGGCAGGAGCTTGCGCTTCAGCTGCTCAAGCCCATGTGGTCATCCGGCGGGCAGGGTTTCCCGCTCGTACTGTTCATCCAGGGCAGCGCATGGACAAAGCCGAACCAGTTCTGGCAGCTTCCCCAGCTCACTCATCTGGCCTTAAGGGGATTCGTCATCGCCAGCGTCACCCATCGCTCCTGCTTTGAGGCGTGCGCGCCCGCATTCCTGCAGGACGTCAAAAGCGCGCTGCGCTTTCTGCGTCTGCATGCGGCGGAATATGACATTGATCCCGGCCGCGTATGCGCATGGGGCACCTCCTCCGGCGGCAACACCGCGCTGCTGTTGGGCATGACGGGCGACGACCCTGCATTTGAGACGGATGAAAACAAGGGACCGTCCACCGCCGTGCAGGCTGTGGTCGACTGCTTCGGCCCGACGGATCTGAACCGGATGATCGACGTGCAGTACGCCGCTCAGCCCAGAGATGAAGAAAACATCCTCTATGCGCTCGGCGGCAGAAATCCGGATACCTGTGCCGAAACCCTGAAGCGCATCAGCCCCTGCGCCTATGTCCGCAGCGGCCTGAATCTACCGCCGTTCCTGATCCTGCACGGCGACGCGGACGACGTGGTTCTCTGCGAGGACAGCGAGGCGCTCCATGACAGCCTGACCGCGCACGGATACGAGGCCGATTTCGTCCGTGTGACCGGCGCGCCGCATGAGGATTCCTTCTGGAGCAGCGAGCTGCTGGAGATCATCTTCCGCTTTATCGAGGATCGCATCGGGAGCAAATAATTTCTCTGCTTTTCACCAATTTCATATGGTGCAAACACGGCCGGGCATCTCTGCCCGGCCGTCAGATTATCAATAAAGTCTGTTTTAAACTTTGGGGATGCATGAAGGGGCTGCAGCCCCTTCATATGAAATCCGCAGCAGCGACATGCGCGGTGCGAGGAGCGGCTGCAAGCCGCTTCCTATATCATTTTCTGGCCGTAC
>JAFQOY010000173.1 GCA_017412025.1 Clostridia bacterium
GGGAAGGCGTAATCTGCGGAATGGGCGATGGATCACACTGAGAGGAAAAGAGCACGGCCTGCGTCTTTTCGCCTGCGGCGCCATCCACGCTCAGGCCGTAATCCCGCTGGAAGGCTTCGACGGCTTTGATCGTGCCGCCGTAGTAGCCGCCGGTGATCGTGCCGTTGTAGTAGCCAAGCTCATGAAGGCGCATCTGCAGCATGTACACGTCCTCGCCGCTGCGACCGCGATAGAGCGTACGGTATTGCGTGGGCCAGTTTTCACGGCTGTATACGGGCGCGGGCGTCGGCGCGGGCAGGCTGCGCTCGCGCAGTGTGTCGGTATTGAGGCTGCGCCGCAGCGTCATCGTGTATTCCGGGTCATATTCGCCCTCGTAGACGGTGATGATCGTACCCTCGCCGCAGTTGTCATAGATCCACTTGGCGTCGCAGACGTACAGCCGGACGCAGCCATGAGAGGCAGGGCTGCCGAGATTCTCAAAGGATTCCACGGACAGCGTGCTTTCGTCTGCGGCGGAGTAAAGCACGGAGTGGAACGCATTGGCGGAATCGATCCGCGTGAGGTACTGTGCGTGGGAATCCCATGTCGGGAAATAGCCCCAGCGGGCGCGCTTTTTCGGCATGATGGTCGTGCCCAGCGGCGTGGGGTTGCGGCTGGTGCCGGTGGAGCAGATCATCTCTCGCACAAGCACGGTGTATGCTCCGTTTTCGTCATAGGTGTATGCACGGGTGATCTGGTTGGCGACGTCGACCATCAGCTTATATCGGGTGGGCACGGGCGTGGGCGAGGGCAGAGGAGCGGCGCTAATCGGCAGCGCGCTGCCGGAGAAGAGCAGTTCCTGCGTCTGCTTCCCGGCGACGCCGTCCGTGTGCAGGCCGTTGTGCGCCTGAAATGCGCGAACGGCATTCCGGGTGATTTCATAATATCCGCCGGAGACGCGCGCCTCATAAAAGCCCAGCTCCAGCAGACGGCTCTGCAGCGCGGAGACGAGATCGCCGGAGTCGCCGTATTGAAGCGTCCTTTTGTAGACGAAGGGCGCGGCGGTCGGCACGGGCGTCGGGCTGGGCACGGGCGAGGGAGTCGCAAAGGGATAGCTGCCGTCGCGGGCGGCTGCGGCTTCCGAAAAGAGGATGACCCACGTCGGCAGGTCGAGCTTGCCGCTCTCGCGCACGCCGTTGTATTGCTGGAAGCGGCGCACGGCGCTCTGCGTACCCTCCAGATAATCGCCGGAGCATTTCCCGTGGTAATAGCCAAGCGCGGTCAGCCGGTTCTGCGCGGCGAGCACATGCTCGCCGCTGTCGCCGTACTGCAGCGTGCTTTCCGGCGGCGCGGGCGGGGCCGGCGTCGGGGTGGGCGCGGCGGATGGAGATGGGACGGGCGTGCAGGTCTCTTTGCCCAATACATCTTCCTGCGCGGGCTTCGCTGTCTGATCCGGCGGAAGGAAGGCCACGCCGCCGTCGTCCTCCAGGATAACCTTGCCGTTTTCATCCTCAAAGAGGATGATCTCTGCGCAGGAAAGATGCGGCAGAGCAAACATGACGGCCAGAAGAAAGAACAAGAGACGTTTCATCGGTGAACCTCCGGAAATGAACAGCACATGCATACATGGAAATGAAGAATACTGCATTCATCATAACACAGAGCGCAGCCCTGCGCAAGAAAGCGGAAAAAGAAGGAAAGCGCACAAAAAACCGGCCTGATGATCAGGCCGGCAAGAGAGAAGCTTACTTATTCAGGGTATCCACCTGAGTCGGCTGCGGAAGGACGATATCCAGCGTCAGTGCCCTGCCGTTGCGGTCGATGGTCACCGGCACGACGTCGCCGGACTGGTGCTTGGCCTTGAGCGCGTTGAGGTCGTCTGCGCAGGTCACCGGCTCATTGTCAAAGGCGGTGATGATGTCGCCCTTCATCAGGCCGGCACGCTCAGCGGCGCTGAATTCGCTGACCTCGCGGATGTACACGCCAACCGGCATGGAATACTGCTTGCTCATCTCTTTGGTGACGTCGATGATGGTGATGCCCAGCATGATCTGGCTGCCCATGGTCTGCGCCTGGACAGACTCCGGATTGTTGATCATGTTTGTGACGAGCTCCTTGATGTCGTTGACCGGGATGGCATAGCCGATGCCTTCGATGGAGACGGAGGCGGACTTTGCGTAGATGAGGCCGATGACATTGCCGAAGGAGTCAAACAGCGCGCCGCCGGAATTGCCCGGGTTGATGGCGGCGTCGGTCTGGATGGCGCTGATGGTGACGTCGTCGATGGTCAGCTCCTGCTCGGTGGCGGAGATGATGCCGGCGGTCACGGAGCCGTGCACGGTGCCCATCGGGTTGCCGATGGCCACGGCCAGCTCGCCCAGCTCCAGCTGGTCGCTGTCGCCGAAGGAGGCGGCGTTGAGGCCTTCCGCCTCAATCTTGAGCACGGCGACGTCGTGGCTTTCAGAAGTGCCCACCAGCGTCGCCTCGTAGGTCACCTCTTCCGCGCCTGCCTCTTCGGGCATGACGAAGACAGTGATCTTATCGACGCCGGAGATGACGTGGTTGTTGGTGAGGATGTAGCCGTCCTCGGAGAGGATGATGCCGGAACCGGCGCCGGTCTGGGTGTATTCGCGCTGGGTGCCGCGGCCGGGATTGTCATAGCCGTAGCCATAACCGAAGCCCGGGAAGCCGAACATGGAGCCGAAGGGATTATAGTAGTTGCTGTCGTAGTTGTTGTAGACGACGGTGGTTTCCGTTTCGATGGCGACGACGGAGGTGCGGCACTTTTTGGCGATCTCCGGGATGGACAGCGCATTGGCGTCGGAAGCAGCCTCAATCACGGAGAAGTGCTTGCCGCTGTTTTCTGCGGCGAGGGCGCTGACAGAAGCGGTGACAGCCAGCAGAAGGGCTGCCGCCATTGCAGCCAGGCGGCGGAAAGAACGGGTTTTACGCATGTAATTCATTCTCCTTTCGGGGGTGTATATTCTATAATGAAGCCTCACCATCGGGTGATGACTGTATTATATGCAGAATGTGTGGTAAGATCATGATAAAATTAAGGAAAAAACGGAAAAGAAATGTGTCCGGATTGTGAAGATAAGAGGCTGTCTGTTCAGCGCAGCGCAGAAAAGCCGAGGGCGAGCAGATCAAAGCCTGCGCGCATGAGCGGCGGCTGGCGCACAAGGCGCACGCCGCTGGTCATCACGCCGACGCCTGCGCCCGACGCGGGATCGGCAAAGAGCTCCGCGCACATGCCGTAGGCGACGCCCTGATGGCCGACGGGAGAAAAGCCGTCGAACACGCCCGGCAGGAACGCCGTATTCAGCCCGCGCCCGGCTGAGAGAATGCCGGGCATGCCGTCCTGCGGCGCGCGCATCTGATGAAGAGAGGAACTGCTGATGACGCCCATGCCGTCGCGGGAGGCGAGCAGGCGGATGAGCTGCGCCATGCCGGCGCTGTCTGTGATCATGCGCCCGGCGGCGATCAGATAATCGCGCTCGGGGTCGAAGGGCTCCGGCGGTCTGGCGGAAAGGCCGGCTGCGTCATAGCGCAGGCGGGGCGGAAGAATGCCGCGTACGCTGTACCCGTCCGCCAGATCGCCTGCCGGGGCGATGCGCCGCGGATCGTAGCTGGCACGGATCCCCAGAGGATGAAACACGCGGCTTTGAAGAATATCGTCAAAGGGCATGCCGGCGGCGCGCTCGAGCACGACGCCCATCGCGCCTGCGCCCAGATTGGCGTAATGAAACGCTGTACCCGGCGCATAGGATGTGAAACTGTCGGGATCATGAAGCAGCTCGCGCAGGGTGCAGCCGCTCTGCATACCGCGCGTGCCGTAAGGCCCGCCGTCTGTGATGGCGGCGGTATGGGTGAGCAGCATGCGCGCCGTGATGGGCGTATGAGGCGCATGCGGACTGCGCACGCCGTAGCCCAGATATGCGCCGATATCGGCGTCCAGATCAAGCAAGCCGTCTTCCGCGAGGGAAAGCGCGGCGAAGCTCATCACGAGCTTGGAGACGGAGGCGATGCGAAAGCAGGTCTGCGGCGTGACGGGCGTCTGCGGCTTCAGGCGGGCCATGCCAAAGCACAGCACATCCGCAGGGCCGGAAGGGGGACAGAGAATCAGGGAAGCGCCGACGGCCCGATGGCGGGCGAGAATGCGCTGTGCGCACAGGCGCACGGCGTCAAGGCTGTCCTGTGTAAGCCGGCCGTCCGCGCCGCGGTGAAGCGCAGGCAGGGAGCGTGAAACGTTTTTTGCCCGTCTGCGCAGGGCTTTCAGTTCGGATTGGGAAGGATTCTTCATGGCCGTCTCCCTTCTGATCAGTCAGTCCTATTGTACAGCCGCTGACGCTTGTTGTCAACGCGCCCGAAATTGTGTTTTGTTATATTTAACTTGCGCAAAAAAGCACTTTGTGATATGATGTTTTTACATAAAAAAGGGCGGCCTCGACGGCACCCGGACTGTGTTGGAGGCGAGTGTATGATGCAGCTGCTGCATGAATTCGGACAGCCGCTTGACCTGACTACGCTGGTGCTGCGCATCGTGGTGGCCGTGCTGATCGGCGCGGTGATCGGCATTGACCGCGAGATCAAGAACAGGCCGGCAGGTATGCGCACGCACGTGCTGGTGTGCGTGGGTGCGGCGCTTGTTTCGCTGATTGAGCAGGGCTATGTGGCGGACGTTGTGGCGCTGGGGCTTGGCAGCACGGTCAACGCCTCCATGGGCCGCATCACCTCGACGGTTGTATCCGGCGTGGGCTTTCTGGGCGCGGGCACGATCTTTGTGGCAGAGCACAAGATTTCAGGCCTGACGACGGCGGCTTCTCTCTGGTGCACGGCGTGTATCGGCCTTGCGGTGGGCGCGGGCTATATCCTCATGGCGGTGCTTTCGGGCGCGATCGTCTTGATTATTCTCAAGCTGATGCAGCGCATCGTGCACGTGCATACGCTCAAAAAGCTGGAGGTGCAGTTCATCCACCGCCAGGAGACGCTGACATTCCTTGGAGAATATTTTTCCGGTATGGGCGTCAAGGTCCTTGACGTCGACTTCCACGCGGAGACGAGAAAGGACGTCAACATCTATACCAATCTGTACACGCTGACGATCCCCACGCATACGAACTATGTGGAAATCATTGCGACGCTGTCCGAGCATCCGAACATCCGCACCGTCCGCACGAGAAACGTGTAACGCGGGACGCATCCCCGAGGCAGCGGCGCGAAAGCAGATAACAGAGGAACAGCGAAAGCAGGTCGCTCAGGCTCTGGGCGATCAGGAGGCCGGTTTCGCCGAGGAACCGGGGGAGAAGCAGCAGCAGAGGGATGAAAACGAAGCCCTGGCGGCTGGTAGCAATGACGCTTGCGCGCAGGGTGAACCCTGCGGACTGCGTGAGCATATTCATCATGATGACGGCGCCCTGCGCGAAGAAGACAATGCTCTGAACGCGCAGGGCTTTTTGCGTGAAGGCGGCGACGTCTGGCGCGGAGGAGAACAGGCTCAGAAGCGGGGCGGCGAAGCAGAACACGGCGGCGCCGAGCGCAAGCAGGGAAAAGCATACGCAGGCCATGCTGAAGCGATAGGCGCGCCGGATACGCGCGTAATCGCCTGCCCCGTATGCAAAGCCGCAGACGGGCTGGAACCCCTGGCCAAAGCCGATGACGGCAGAGGAAACGAGCGAGACGGCGCGGACGGTCAGCCCCATGCCTGCGAGCGCCGCCTCGCCGAAGGCGGCGCTGACGCGGCTGAGCAGCGCTGCGGATACGCTCATCAGCCCCTGACGCAGCAGCGTGGGCAGACCGGAGCGCATGATGTCGGCAAGAACGCTGCGCGTCGGTGCAAAGAGGCCGGGACGGGGGCGGAACCGCCTGTCATGCCGATATAATAAATAGAAGAGAAGGACCAGCGTGACGCCTTCGCGAGCCAGCATGGCGGCCCCGCTGCCGGAAATGCCGAAGTCCAGGCGTGCGATGAGCAGCGCCTGCAGCGCGGCGCCGACAGCGGCGCCGACGCCGAAGGCGATCATGTTGGCCTTTGTTCTGCCAAGCGCGCGCAGAATGCTGCTCAGCGTCAGATTCATGCACAGCAGAGGAGCGGCGCAAAAGACAAAGCGCATGTACAGCGCCGAGGGCGCGGCCAGATCATCCGCCGCGCCGAGCATGCGGGCAAGCGCCGGAGAAAAAGCAAAACCCGCGGCGCCCAGCGCGAGGGAGAAAAAAAGCGCGAGAAAAAAAGCAGTGGAAGAGATGAGAAGCGCTTCCCGGGTTCTGCCGCCGCCGAGGCTTCGGCTGACAAAGCTGCCTGCGCCTGTGCCCAGCGTGAAACCGACGGTCTGAATCAGCGTCAGGGCCGGAAAACCGACGGATACGGCTGCGGAGGCCTGCGTGCCGCTGCGGCTGAGCAAAAGCGCGTCCAGCAGAACGCAGACGGAGGCGGAGACGTTGGCAAGCATGCTGGGAAGCGCGATGCGCACGATCAGACGGCGCTCATCCTCCTTGAGCATGGAAATACCTGACTGCATATGCATGTCCTTTCGATCGGGGAGTCAATACGGCGGCTGGATGACGCCGGCATAGGGACAGGGTGCCCGTTTCCGCTGCCGGCTATCCGTGCCGGCGGCGGACGGCAGAGGGCGGAATGAAGCGAAAAAATAAGTACAAAAGGACGAAAAAGCATCTGATTTGCAGGTGCTTTTTAATAAAATTATGTTTTTATATTCTATAAAATGCGGGTTCGGGAAAAGCGAAAGCGCTGAAAAACGGAGAAAAACAGGCGTTTGCCGCGGCAGTAATTTGAAAGTCGAAAATGAAAAAAATGCGATTTTCAACAGGGGATATTCTGATTATGGGAGTATTCCGGCGTGGATGGATGCGTTTTTGACTTTATTTTTTAGAAAGTTGCAAATTTGCGTGTGAAACGGCTTGATTTTTTGATGCGCTTGCATTAAAATAGAACCTATCAATTTCGTGATGCTGTATGAAGTGATTTGTGTGCGCGGAATGGACTGCGGATACGGCTTCTTCTTGCGCGGGGTCACGCGGAGGTTTGTATGGATTCCAAGTTCTTTATGTATGTTGTCAAGCGGCTGCTGCTGGCGGTGATGACGATCTTCCTGGTCGTTGCGATCACTTTCTTTGTCATGCATGCCATTCCGGCCAGCCCGTTCAGCTCTGAAAAGGCGAAGTCTGATGCGACGATCGCTGCGCTGGAGGCTAAGTATGGCTTTGACAAGCCGGTTCCGGTTCAGTTTGTCAATTACCTGAAGAACATTCTTCACGGAGACTTCGGCCTGTCCACCAAGTGGATCGGCTCCACGGTTTCCGAGCTCATCGGCGGCGCGCTGCCGTATTCGATGCGGCTTGGTTTGTGCGCCGCATCAATTGCCATCATATGCGGCGTGTTCCTCGGCGCCATCGCTGCGCTCAACCGCGGCAGGATGCTTGACAAGCTGATACAGGTGGCGACGACAGCGCTGGTCTCCATGCCGAACTTCGTCATCGCGACGCTGCTTTTGATCATCTTCGCCCTCAAGCTCAAGGTGCTGCCGACCATGGCAAACCAGCCGGGCGGTATGATTCTGCCGACGATCTCCCTTTCCCTCTATCCGATGGCGTACATCACGCGCCTTGAGCGCTCGAGCATGCTCGATGTGCTGGGCCAGGATTATATCCGCACTGCGCGCGCCAAGGGCCTCAAGAATGGCAAGGTGATCTTCAAGCATGCGCTCAAAAACGCGCTGGGCCCGGTTGTCACCTATGCCGGTCCGATGCTTGCCTACATTCTCACCGGCTCCATGGTCGTTGAAAACATCTTCTCTGTTCCGGGTCTGGGCCGTCTGTTCGTCAACAGCATGCTGCGTACGGACTATATGATGATCATGGGCGTCACCATCGTGCTGGCCACGATGATCGTGCTGATGAACTTCCTGGCCGACGTTGTCTACAAGCTGCTTGACCCGCGTATTGATCTGTCCTGAGGTGAACTGGTATGGAAAACGAAAAGAAAACCAAGAAGAATCCGCTCAGCTTCCAGATTGACCCGAATCTGTTTGAAAAGGCGAGCGATGAGGAAAAGGCGCAGATTGTCACGCAGCGCGAGTCCGTCTCTTTCATGAAGGACGCCATGCGCCGCCTTGTGAAGAACAAGATGGCGATGATCTGTCTGTTCATCCTGATTGCCATCACGCTGATTGCGATCTTTGTCCCGATGTTCTATCCCTACAATTATACCCAGCAGGACGTTACGGCGAAGTACCTGCAGCCGTTTGAGTACTCCCGCAAGGAGCAGGCGAAGATCAAGCAGGGCATCGACGTGTTCCCGCATATCATGGGTACCGATAACCTGGGCCGCGATTACGCCATCCGCGTCATCTACGGCACCCGCATCTCCCTGATGGTTGGCTTTATCTCCGCGCTGATTGTCGTTTGCATCGGCATTCTCTACGGTTCGATATCCGGCTACTTCGGCGGGCGGGTTGATATCATCATGATGCGCATTGTCGATATCATCTATTCCCTGCCCGACGTGCTGATCGTTATTCTTCTGTCCGTTGCGATCAAGGATGTGATCAGCACCTCGAAAAACGAGCTGGTCATCAAGCTCGGCGCGGGCATGATCTCAATCTTTATCGTCTTTGGTCTGCTGTACTGGGTCGGCATGGCCCGTCAGGTGCGCGGCCAGATCCTCTCCATCAAGGAGCAGGAGTATGTCATGGCTTCCCGCGCGATGGGCGCCAAGCCTGCGCACATCATCATGAAGCACATGATCCCCAACTGCGTGTCCGTCATCATCATCACGGCGGCGATGCAGATCCCCAGCGCGATCTTCACCGAGTCGTTCCTGTCCTTCGTGGGCATGGGCGTGTCGATGCCGATGCCGTCCCTCGGCTCTCTGGCGTCCGACGCGCGCAGCGGCCTGGTTTCCTATCCGTACATGCTCGTTTTCCCGGCGGCGACGATCTTCCTGATCGTTCTCTCGTTCAACCTGCTGGGCAACGGCCTGCGCGACGCTTTCGACCCGAAGCTGCGCTCTTAATATAGAAGGAGGAAAGCAAACATGGCTATGCTAGAAGTCAGGGATCTGCGCACTTCCTTCTTTACCCCGGCGGGCGAAGTCAAGGCAGTCAACGGCATTTCCTTTAATCTGGACAGCGGCAAGGTGCTGGGCATCGTAGGCGAATCCGGCTCCGGCAAGTCCGTTTCCGCATATTCGATCCTGCAGATCCTGACCCATCCGGGCAGGATCGTAGGCGGCAGCATCAAATTCAAGGGCGAGGAGCTTGTGGGCGCGTCTGAAGAGACGATGCGCAAGATCCGCGGCAACAAGATTTCCATCATCTTCCAGGACCCGATGACCAGCCTGAATCCGGTGTACACCATCGGCAACCAGCTGGTGGAGGCGATCCTGCTGCATACCGACCGCAACAAGGAGCAGGCCAAGGCCCGCGCGGTGGAGATGCTGCAGCTGGTGGGCATCAACGAGCCGGAAAAGCGCCTCAAGCAGTACCCGTACGAGCTCTCCGGCGGCATGCGCCAGCGCGTGATGATCGCCATGGCGCTTGCGTGCGAGCCGGATATCCTGATCGCGGACGAGCCGACGACGGCTCTGGACGTGACGATTCAGGCGCAGATTCTGGAACTGATGCAGGATCTGCAGAAGAAGCTGGGCATGGCGATCATCATGATCACGCACGACCTTGGCGTTATCGCCAGCCTGTGCGACGAGGTCATCGTCATGTATGCCGGCAGCGTCTGCGAGCGCGGCACGGCGGATGCAATCTTCTATCGCCCGGCGCATGAGTACACCAAGGGACTCCTGCGCTCCATCCCCAACATTGACAACGACGACCACGAGCGCCTGATCCCGATCACGGGCACGCCGATCGACCTGCTGAACATGCCCAAGGGCTGCGCCTTTGCGCCGCGCTGCGAGCGCGCGATGAAGGCGTGCCTGACGCAGCATCCCAGGGAGGTCTGGGTGGGCCGAGACCATCTGAGCGCGTGCTGGATGAACGTCTGCGACGGCGTGAAGAACGGCACGATCCGCACGGATGAAGAGGGCAACATCACGGCGATCGATCTGGAAGGGACGCTTGACAGCGAAGGAGGTGCGGCCAAGTGAGCGAAAATGAAAAGTACCTTGTCGAGGTCCGCAACCTGAAGCAGTATTTCCCGATTGCGACCGGCTTCATGAAGACCACGCCGCTCAAGGCGGTCGACGATGTTTCCTTCAACATCCGCCGCGGCGAGACGCTCGGCCTGGTCGGCGAGTCCGGCTGCGGCAAGACGACCGTGGGCAGAACGCTTCTGCATCTGTACAAGCCGACGGCCGGCGAGGTGATCTTTGACGGCAAGAAGGTGGACAGGAGCACGATGAGCGAGTTCCGCCGCCGCGCGCAGATCGTATTCCAGGATCCGTATTCCTCCCTGAATCCGCGCATGACGGTCGGCGATATCGTCGGCGAGCCGCTGGACGTACATAAAATGTACAAAAACCACAAGGAGCGCGATGAGCGCGTCCGTGAGCTGCTGGCCACCGTCGGCATCTCCAGCGAGCAGGCGACCCGCTATGCGCACGAGTTCTCCGGCGGCCAGCGCCAGCGCATCGGCATTGCCCGTGCGCTTGCGTCGAATCCCGAGTTCATCGTCTGCGACGAGCCGGTTTCCGCGCTGGACGTATCCATTCAGGCGCAGGTCGTCAATATGTTTGAAGATCTGCAGCAGCAGCTGGGCCTGGCGTATCTGTTCATCGCGCATGATCTGAGCGTGGTCAAGCATATCAGTAACCGTATCGCGGTGATGTATCTCGGCCACATCGTGGAGATGGCCGACGCCAACGAGCTGCATCGCCATCCGGTGCATCCCTACACGATTTCTCTGCTGTCCGCCGTGCCGATTCCGGATCCGGATCGAGCAAGGGCGAACAGGCGCATCCCGCTTGAGGGCGACGTGCCCAGCCCGATGCGCATGCCCAGCGGCTGTCCGTTCCGCACCCGCTGCTCCCGCGCGACGGCAAAGTGCGCCGAGTGCCGTCCGGAGCTGCGCGAGGTTGCGCCGGGCCATGTGGCTGCCTGCCATAATCTGTAACGCCTCCCATTGGATGTGCTTAGCTCCCTGCTGAGGGAGCTGTCAGCGAAGCTGACTGAGGGAGTATTTATTGGTTGAACCGTGAAAGCGTTTCAATAAATCTGGAAATTTTTTAAAGGAGGATACCTCTATGAAAAAGATCCTTGCTCTGGTTCTGGCCCTGGCTATGGTCATGGCGCTGAGCCTCACCGCTCTGGCTGACGGCGAGATCGTCAACGTCATGTACGGCGGCGGCACCCCGGAATCCATGGACCCGGCTCTCAACTCCGCGTCCACCGGTTCCAACCTCATCCGTCTGGCCTTCGCCGGCCTGATGGGCACCCGCGTGGTGGATGGCGTTGCGACCAGCGAGCCGGAACTCGCTGAGAGCTACACCATCTCTGACGACGGCCTCGTCTACACCTTCACCCTGCGTGAGGGTCTGAAGTGGTCCGACGGCAGCGATTTCCTCGCTTCTGACGTTGTCAAGAGCTGGAACCGCGCTGCTGACGTTGACCTGGGCGCCGCTTACGGCTTCCTGTTCGACGTCATCGACGGCTACGGCACCGAGAGCCTGAACGTTGTGGCGGACGACGCCGCGCGTACGCTGGTTGTCACCCTGAAGGCGCCGTGCGCGTACTTCCTCGAGCTGTGCGGCTTCACCACCTACTGCCCGGTGAAGGTCGATGTGGCTGACAACGAGGGCGCCTGGGCGACCAAGCCGGAAACCTTCATCGGCACCGGCCCCTTCAAGATGGTCTCCTACAAGGTCGACGACGTCATCGAGTACGTCAAGAACGAGAACTACTGGAACGCCGAGAATGTGAAGCTGGGCGGCGTCAATGCCTACCTGTCTGAGGATTCCGTTGCGATCCTGGCCGCCTACGAGGCGGGCGCTGTTTCCTTCATCCAGACCATGGATCCGGCCGAGTTCGAGCGTCTGAACGCGACCTATCCGGGCGAGCTGCAGATCAAGGAGCAGATCGGTACCTACTACGTCCTGTTCAACGTGCACAAGGACCTCTCTCCGGAAGGCAAGGCCTTCTCTCAGGCTGAGCAGTCCAAGGCCCGTTATGCGCTGGGCCTGATGGTCAACCGTCAGGATCTGGTCGACTACGTCACCATGGGCGGCCAGGTTCCGGCTACCGGTTTCTATCCGGTCGCGCTGGGCGACGGCCACAGCGCTGTTGCGCGCGGCGAGGGCGAACTCTACACCGAGTGGTATGCCAACACCGCCGTGTACTCTGAGGAGTATCCGAACTACACCGTCGATCAGGTCGAAGGCGCGACCATCCTGATGGACCTGGGCTACAGCTACACCGGCTCCCTGGCCGAGGGCAACCTCCAGTTCACCGACGTTCCGGTCTTCGAGTTCGCCTTCAACCAGAACGCCACCAACTCCGCGATCGTTCAGTACGTCCAGGAGTGCTGGAACATCTTCGGCATCCAGGCGACCATCAACACCGAAGCCTGGGCTACCCTGCAGACCAAGCTGGGCAACGGCGACGCCGAGGCCTCCCGTATGGGCTGGGTTGCTGACTTCAACGACTGCGTGAACTTCCTGGAGATCTTCATCAGCGCTTCCGGCAACAACTATCCGCGTCTGGGCCAGGATCTGGGCGACTACACCCGCTACACCGAGAACACCGCTACCGCTGGTACCGGCGCGTTCTGGGGCAAGAACAATGATCAGACCTGGGCTGAGTGCTACGATGCTCTCGTCGCCGCGATCAAGAACGAGACCGACTCTGCCAAGCGTGCCGAGCTGTGCGCCGAGGCTGAGAACATCCTGATGGCGACCGGCGCTGTGGCTCCGCTGTACTACTACACCAACCCGGTCATGGTGAAGCCGAACGTTCAGAACCTCGCTGTTCTGCCGACCGGCGACATCGTCTGGAACTACGCCTACCTGGCCGACTAATCCGGGTAATCGTCAGAACCTCCGGCTCCTCCCGCAAGGGAGGAGCTTTTTTGCAGCAGAGAATGCACGTTTCATGCACTGCGCCGCCGATTTATGCAGGAGAATGCAGAAGGAGCATCCGTCACTTTCCTGCAAAAATGAATTGCATAATGCAGGGAATGGAAAAATCATGCAGGAACTGGTATGTAAGCGTGAAAAAATGAACGAAGAAGTGCAAAAAAATGCAAAAATACTCTTGCATGCTAAAGCGATGAATGGTATAATGAATCCACTCTTTCGAAAGGAACCATGTTGGTTCCGATGATTGGCCATTTCACATTCCGAGGCATCGGAGTGCTGCAAATAGGAATAAACAACTTGGAGGTAATCCTATGAAGAAGCTGCTTTGTCTGGCCCTGGCCCTCGTTCTGTGCCTGGCGCTGGCCGCCGGCGCTGTCGCCGAAGGCAACTGGAAGATCGCCATCATGACCGGTACCGTTTCCCAGGGCGAGGAAGAGTTCCGCGCCGCTGAGAAGGCCATCGCCACCTGGGGCGCTGACCACATCGTGACCGCTACCTATCCGGACAACTTCATGTCCGAGATGGAGACCACCGTGTCTCAGCTCGTCGCTTTCGCCGCTGATCCGGACGTCAAGGCCATCGTGATGTGCCAGGCTGTTCCGGGCGCGAAGGCTGGTTTCGACAAGATCCGTGAGATGGGCCGCGACGACATCCTGCTCATCGCGGGCGTGCCGCAGGAGGATCCGGCTGTTATCTCTGCCGCTTCCGACATCGTTATGTACGCTGACGAAATCGCTCAGGGCGACTCCATCATGGAGAAGTGCGCTGAGTGGGGCATCGAAGTGTTCATCCACTACTCCTTCCCGCGCCACATGGCGATGGAGCTGATCGTCGGCCGCCACGAGCTCCTCAAGGCGAACGCCGAGGCTCTGGGCATCGAGCTGGTTGACGTTACCGCTCCGGACCCGACCGCTGAGGCCGGCCTGTCCGCTTCCCAGCAGTTCATCCTCGAGGATGTTCCGCAGCAGATGGAAAAGTACGCTGGCAAGAAGGTCGCCTTCTTCACCACCAACTGCGGCATGCAGCCGTCCCTGCAGACCGCGATCCTGGATCAGCCGAACGCCTACTATCCGCAGCCGTGCTGCCCGTCCCCGTACCATGCCTTCCCGGCCACCCTGGGCCTGGAGCTGGCCATCGGCGGCGATGACAACGAGGCTCTGAAGGCGATCGCTGCGAAGCTCGCCGAGCATGACGCTGTCGGCCGTTACTCCACCTGGGCTTCCCCGGTCAACATGGCTCTGATCGAGGTTGGCGTTGAGTACGCGAAGGGCTACATCGACGGCGTGATCACTTCCCGCAACGACGGCGCGAAGCTGGCCGAGATGTTCAATGCGAAGATCGAGGGCGCGAAGGTTGCCAACTACACCAATGCGGAAGGCACCACCTTCGACAACTACTACACCGTTCTGCTCGCTCCGGTTGACTTCAACGACTATCTGTAAGATTTTCTGCAGATTACACTGCTGATAAAGTCCGGTAAGAGCCGACCCGCTTCTGCTGAGGAGGCGGGTCGCTTTTCGATTTGAACCAAAAGGAGGAATCATCTTGGCCGCGGAATACGTTCTCGAGATGAGAGACATCACCAAGAGATACGGTGAAAATACGGTCCTCTCGAACGTCTCCCTCAAGGTACGCCCCGGCGAAATTCATGCGCTGCTGGGCGAAAACGGCGCAGGCAAGAGCACGCTGATGAACGTGCTGTTTGGTATGCCTGTCATTCATACGACCGGTGGATTTGACGGCGAGGTGCTCATCAACGGTCAGAGCACGCACATTGCCTCACCGCACGACGCGATGCTCAAGGGCATCGGCATGGTCCATCAGGAGTTCATGCTCCTGCCGGGCTTCAATATCGCTGAAAACATCAAGCTGAACCGCGAAATCTCCTCTCCCAATGTAATCTCCCGCATTCTGGGCAAGAATCTGGAAACGCTGGACACGAATGCGATGGCTTTCGACGCCCGCAAGGCGCTCGACAGCGTCGGCATGTCCATTGATGAATATACGATGGTGAACGGACTGCCGGTCGGCTACATGCAGTTTGTCGAGATCGCCCGTGAGATCGACAAGACCGGCATCAAGCTGATGGTCTTTGACGAGCCGACCGCCGTGCTGACGGAGTCTGAGGCCGCTCAGCTGATCAAGGTCATGAAGCAGATCGCGGCCACCGGCATCGCGATTATCTTCATCACGCACCGCCTTGACGAGGTCATGGCTGCTGCGGACGCGATCACCATCCTGCGCGACGGCAAGCTGGCCGCGACGCGCGAAATCAAGGATACCTCCGTCATTGAGCTGGCTGAGCTGATGATCGGCCGCAAGGGCGAGGGCGTGATCAAGGTGGAGCACCGCGATGCGCCGCACGGCGAAGTCGCGATGCGCGTCACGGATCTGTATGTCAACATGCCGGGCGAGGAAGTCCGCGGCGTTTCTTTTGACGTTTACAAGGGCGAGATCATGGGCATCGGCGGTCTGGCCGGACAGGGCAAGATCGGTATCCCGAACGGCGTGATGAGCCTGTATCCCACCGAGGGCGAGGTGGAGCTCTTTGGCGAGAAGCTGGTAATGGGCAATGCGGGCGACGCGCTGCGCAGCGGCATCGCGATGGTCTCTGAAGACCGCAAGGGCGTCGGCCTGCTGCTGGATCAGTCCATCGAGGATAACATCGTCTTCAACGCCATGCAGATCAAGGGCGAGTATCTGACCAAGTTTGGCCCGTTCACCAACAAGAACGACAAGGCGATCCGCGACGTGGCCAAGAAGATGATTAAGGATCTGGATATCCGCTGCTTTGGGCCGCTGCAGCACACCGGCACGCTCTCCGGCGGCAACCAGCAGAAGGTCTGCATTGCGCGCGCGCTGGCGATGGATCCGAAGTTCCTGTTCGTCTCTGAGCCGACCCGAGGCATCGACATCGGCGCGAAGGCGCTGGTGCTGGAGACGCTGGTCAAGCTCAACCGCGAGCAGGGCATGACGATCGTCATGGTTTCCTCCGAGCTTCAGGAGCTGCGCTCCATCTGCGACCGCATCGCGATCGTGTCGGAGGGCAAGCTCGTCGACGTTCTGGCGCCGGACGCCTCCGATGCGGACTTCGGTCTGGCGATGTCGGGCATCAAGCCGGGCGAGCACACGGAAAGGGGATGATGAACAATGACGCAGAAAAAGTCCAGAGTGATTGTTGCAGCGGCGCTGTTCCTCGTCGCTGCCGTGCTGATCGTGCTCGGCGCGGTCAATATTCCGCAGAGAACCGCCCAGAAGGGCAATGAAATCATCGATACCCTGCGCATCCGCTCGCTGCTCAATGCGACGGGCGAGGGCGTGGTGGACAGCTATGTGGCCATCGCCAAGAAGGAAGCGACGGCCGCTGCGAAGGCTGCCGGCGGCGGCATGGCCGCTATCCGCGAGGCGGTTGCCAAGGCGGAGGAGGAAACCCGTGCCAAGTATTCCAGCACGGCGACCGACTACTCCGCGATCGATACCACTGCGCTGAGCGCGGCTGTGGCGGATTACGCCGCTGCGCTGAGCAAATACGATGCAGCGGCGATTGAGGCGGAAAATGCCTACATCGCTGAGCATAAGGCTGAAGCTGAGGCGGCTGCTGCCGCCGAGCGCGAGGCGAAGATCGCCGCAGGCGAAGAGGTGGGCGAGGAGTCGGAGGTTACCGTCGATATGTCCGGCTTTGTCGCGACGGAGGAGATGGCCGCGCTTGAGGCGGCCGCCGATGAGCAGTATGTCAATGTTGGCGAGGCGCTCAAGGGCATCTATCCGGTGCTTGACGACAGCGCGCTCGCGACCCTGAAGGGAACCATCAAGAGCATTGTCTACCAGCGCGGCGACAATTTCACCGCGAAGTATGACCGCTATGTTGCGGCGGGCAGCGATGCTGCGCTGGAAAACAAAATGGGCGCGATGATGGTTCGCTATGCCGACGACATGATCTATGTGGGTCTGGGCCTGGTCGTTGCCGGTCTGGTGATCCTCTTCTACGAGGTGTTGGTGGCGAAGCTCGGCATTCCGCGCGTCATCATCGGTCTGTTCTTCATCCTGCTGTGCTTCATGTGCCTGCTGTATGATCTGTCCCTGCCGACGCTCCTTTCCAACTCTCTGGTCCGCATGGGCATGAACTCCATCATGGTTCTGGCCATGGTGCCGGGCATCCAGTGCGGCATCAGCCTCAACCTGGGTCTGCCGATCGGTCTGGTCTGCGGCCTCATCGGCGGCCTGATGACCATCGAGCTGGAGATTCCGGGCGTGCTGGGCTTCGTCTTTGCCATGGTGATCGGCGGCCTGCTGGCTGCCGGCTGCGGCTGGTTGTATGCGCAGCTGCTCAACCGCCTCAAGGGCGAGGAGATGGGCGTCACCACGTACGTCGGTTTCTCCATCGTTTCCCTGATGTGTATCGCGTGGCTGGTGCTGCCGTTTAAGAGCCTCAAGCTCCGCTGGCCGCTGGGCACGGGCCTGCGCAATACCATCGGCCTTGACAAGACCAACTTTGCGCATGTGCTGGATGATTTCCTGGCCTTCAGGATCGGCAGTTTTGATGTGCCGACGGGTCTGCTGCTGTTCATGCTGCTGGCCTGCTTCCTGGTCTGGCTCTTCAGCCGCTCCAAGACCGGCATCGCCATGCAGGCCGTGGGCAACAACCCGCGCTTTGCTGAGGCGACCGGCATCAACGTCGATAAGATGCGCGTAATCGGCACCGTGTTTTCCACGGTTCTGGGCGCGATCGGCATTCTGGTCTACTCCCAGAGCTACGGCTTCATGCAGCTGTACACGGCGCCGCGCCAGATGGGCTTCATCGCTGCGTCTGCGATCCTGATCGGCGGCGCGTCCACGTCCCGCTGCAGAATCAGCCACGTGCTCATCGGTACGTTCCTGTTCCAGGGCGTTCTGACGCTGGGCATGCCGGTGGCGAACGTGCTTGTTCCGGGCTCTACGATTTCCGAAACCCTGCGTATCCTGATTTCCAACGGCATCATTCTCTACGCGCTGACCAAGTCTGGAGGTGGATCTCGTGGCTAAGAAAAACATGGGCGAGATTCTTCGCAACAATGCGGTTACGATCATGTTTGTCCTGCTGTGCATGGGCGGCATGGCGGTCTCCGGCCAGTCTCCCTCTTACGTGATGTATGAGCTTTTTGGCCGTCTGTCCCGCAACATGTTCATCGTCCTCGCGCTGATCATCCCGGTCATCGCCGGCATGGGCATCAACTTTGCCATCACCATCGGCGCCATGGCTGCGCAGATCTCTGCGCTGTGGGTTGTTGAATGGGGCGTCAGCGGCATCGGCGGCTTTGCGCTTGCAGCGCTGATGACGCTGCCGATCGCTGCGTTCTTCGGTTTCCTGATCGGCAGCCTGTACAACAAGATGAAGGGCCAGGAAATGATCGGCGGTATGATCCTGGGTTACTTTGCCAACGGTCTTTATCAGCTGCTGTTCCTGTTTATCTTCGGCAATCTGATTCCGCTGCACGCGCCGGGCCTGGTGATCATGGGCTCCACCGGCGTCGCCAACACCATCGACCTGTCCACCGGCCGCGGCTTCAAGTATGCGCTTGACGGCCTGTGGAAGATCAAGTTTGGTCCGGCGCTGTACATCACCTGCGCGGTTGTCGCGGTGATCGTGCTGCTGATGCTGGCGACCAAAAAGGTGAACAGGAAGAAGGGCTGCGTTCTCGTCGCCCTGATGGCTGCGCTTTGCCTGATCTATCAGATTCCGGCGGTGCAGACGCTGTTCTCCATGGTGCAGGTGCCGATGATCACCTTTGTGCTGATCGCCGCGCTGTGCATGTTCAACATCGTCATCATGCGTACCCGCCTTGGCCAGCAGTTCCGCGCGGTCGGCCAGAACCGCACCGTCGCCAATGCTGCAGGCATCAACGTGGACAAGGTTCGCGTGATTGCGATCATGATTTCCACCGTGCTCGCCGGCTGGGGTCAGCTCATCTTCGTGCAGAACATGGGCTCCTTCCAGACCTACGGTGCGCACGAGCAGGTCGGCCTCTACGCCGGCGCTGCGATTCTGGTCGGCGGCGCGTCCATCAAGCGCGCAACCAACAGCCAGGCGTTCCTCGGCTGTATCCTGTTCCATCTGCTGTTCATCGTTGCGCCGTCCGCCGGTAAGAACCTCTTCGGCGATGCGGCCATCGGCGAGTACTTCCGCGTGTTCGTCTCCTACGGCGTTATCGCGGCTGCGCTGGTGATGCACGCGTGGAGCGGCGTCTCCAAGAAGAAGAAGCTTTCCGAGGAGAAGAAGGGCTAATACCATTCTCAAATCAATCTGTGCTGTCTTTTCGCATCTTTTCCATCCTGTCGTTGCTTCGTTCCGGTCAACGTAGTGCTGCTGCGCTTCCCTCCGCTCAGCTTAGACAGGACAAAAAATCTGCTGAACATTCAGGCACATTCTGATCTGAGAAATAGTATAAAACCAAATGCATACGGGCTGCGGGAATCTTTCCTGCAGCCCTTCTTTGATTATGAAAATACGGACAGGCATTCCTGTCCGTATTTGGCGATGTGATGTTCAGCGGGCGACGTCGTTCTCGGGAATCCTGTAAAGCTGGCGGTTGTCAAGCCCCCAGACCTTCTCGGAAAAGCCGCCGGGGATGGCGCGGGAGAGCGCTTCGTCCATTTCGTACAGGCGCGCGTCGAGCGTATCGAGTGTGTTGAGCACCTCGGCCTCGGGGAATTTGGGCGCCATCGGGCTGCCGTATTCCGGAATGCCGTGGTGGGAGAGCACCATGTGCTGTAGCAGCAGCGCCTTGGCCTGGCTGGCGCCGGTTTTTGCAGCGGCGAGCTGGATATTGACCACGCCGCGGACGATATGCCCGAGCAGCTTGCCGTCCAGGCTGTAGTCAGACACAAGGCCCAGCGTGTCGGCGTCCATCTCGTCGATCTTGGCCAGATCGTGGATGATCACGCCTGCGACCAGCAGACTGGGATTGAGCTGGGGATAGACGGTCATGATGGCGTTTGCAGCCTTGAGCATGGTGGTCATGTGATGGAGCAGGCCGCTGCGCTCAGCGTGGTGCATCTGCTTGGCGGCGGGGAAGGTCAGCAGCTTGTCGCCGGCGCGGTCGAGCAGCTCGCAGGTGATGCGCCTGAGATCCTGATCGGCAATGCGGTCGGCGGCGCGGATGACGTCCTGAAGCATCTGCTTCGGGTCGTGCGGCGCGCAGGGGATGAGGGAGGACATATCGACGTCGTCGCGCTTTTCAGCCGCGCGGATCTTCTCTACGCGCAGCTGCATGCGCCCGTTGAATTCGTTGCCCGTGGCGCGCACCTTGACAATGCTGCCGGCCACGGGCGGCTGCACGGTACCGTCCCACATCTTGGCGTTGATGGAGCCGCTGCGGTCGGCGAGCGTCATATCCAGATAGTTCTTGCCGGAGGCGGCGGCACGCTGCTCGGCAGAACGGACAATCAGAAAACCCTCAAAGCGGTCATCGCGTCTGATTTCGGAAAGAAGCATGTACATACACCCTTTCAAAAGCACATTTCATTTCATATTATGAGGCAAAAACAGGCTGTTTGCAAGCCCAATTTATCGGCATAAATAAAACGTGATTTGTAGAACAAACAGGCATTGACATCGGATGGAATTCCGGATATAATGTAAATAATCTGTGAGATATTGACGAATAATCGATATCATTCATGCGTAACTCAGCGGGAGGACTCCCGTTGAAATATTTTTTGAAGAGGTGTATCTCCTATGAAAAAGATCCTCGCTATCCTCTTGGCTATGATGATCCTCGCTACCTGCAGCGTGGCCATGGCTGACGCTCCGAAGATCGGCATCACCATCTATCAGTTCGCCGACAACTTCATGACCCTCTATCGTGAGGAGCTGGCCCGTTACCTGACCGAAGACTGCGGCATCCCGGCCGAGAACATCACCGTCCTGGACGGCAAGAACGACCAGGTTGAGCAGACCAACCAGATCGACGGCTTCATCGCGGACAACGTTGACGTCATGATCATCAACCTCGTGCAGTCCTCTTCTGCCGCTTCCGTCATCCAGAAGGCTGACGCCGCCGGCATCCCGGTCGTCTTCATCAACCGTGAGCCGACCGCTGAGGATATGGAACTCAACGGCAACTTCTGCTATGTTGGCGCTGACGCCCGTCAGTCCGGCACCATGCAGGGCAACATCGTTCTGGAGACCCCGACCAAGGGCGACATCAACGGCAACGGCCAGGTTGATTACGTCATGATCATGGGCGATCCGGAGAACGTTGACGCTCAGTACCGCACCGAGTTCTCCGTCAAGGCTCTGACCGACGCCGGCCTCACCGTCAACAAGCTCTTCGAGCAGCGCGGTGACTGGGACCAGACCAAGGGTCAGGAGCTGGCTGCTACCGCTCTGACCCAGTTCGGCAACGATGTTGACGTTATCTTCTGCAACAACGACGCGATGGCTCTGGGCGCCTATCAGGCGATCCTGCAGGCCGGCCGCGTTGTGGGCGAAGACATCTACCTCCTCGGCGTTGACGCTCTGGCTGAGTGCGTTGAGATGGTTAACAACGGCCAGATGACCGGTACCGTCCTCAACGACCACGTTGGTCAGTCTCACGCTGCCGCTGACGCCGCCCTCAAGGCTGCCGCCGGCGAGAAGCTCGA
>JAFQOY010000174.1 GCA_017412025.1 Clostridia bacterium
ACGGCCAGAAAATGATATAGGAAGCGGCTTGCAGCCGCTCCTCGCACCGCGCATGTCGCTGCTGCGGATTTCATATGAAGGGGCTGCAGCCCCTTCATGCATCCCCAAAGTTTAAAACAGACTTTATTGATAATCTGAGGCCGTGCAGTTCGGATTGGACTGCACGGCCTTTTTATGATTTTGTGGATTCTGCGCTGTTACAGGATTTCATTGAGCAGCTGCAGCGCTTCCGGCGGGAGCTTGCCGGCAAGATCCTGCAGCGACGCCTGCAGGCGGGAGAGCAGCGCCTGCAGATTTTCCTGCGAGGCGGTTTCGTACTGTGTCAGCTGAAGCGCTGCCGTTTCGGAGGGATCATAATCGCCGGTGTAAAGGGAATACGTCTCCTTCGCGCTGGTGACGCCGTACTGCGGGATGGAAGCGGATTCGGTGTATACTGCCGTCGGGCCGTCTGCTGTGGGCGTGAAGGTGAACTCGTTGGCAAATGTCATCGGGAAGCTGGAACCGGCGGCGTACAGATCCAGCGCGCCGGTGTAGAGCGTATGCTCGCCGCCCTCTGCGGTCTGCCCGACAAGGCTGTCGATGGAGAGAACCATGGAGGCGTTGCCGGTATCGATGCTGAACAGGTGCCCGCCGCGGTATGCCGCCAGTTCGCCGCTGCCTTCCGCAGCGACGGCGGAATCAAACACAGCAGTCAGGACGGACATGCCGTCCTCATGAAGGCTCAGCACGGAGGAGAAATTGTGTACGTTTGCGTCGGAAGAATCGCCTGCATAATCGACGTGGAACGTGAGACCGGCGTCAAATGCAGCGCCGTTGGGCGCTCTGTAGGCATTGAACATGAGCCTGTCTGCGCCGGGAACGAGGCCGGCGTTATGGATGATTTCCGCGACGTACAGGCTGCCTGCGCCGTCCTCGCATGCTGCGCGGAAGTAAAGCGGCGCGCCTGCGGCGTCCATGCCATAGCGGAGCGTGAGCGGATGCGCCGTATCCGTGAGCCGGGCGGCGGCCTGCCTGACGGCGTCGCACAGCTGCTGTGTGCTGAGTTCCGAAGTTTCGGCCTGCTGGGACAGAGCGATATCAATCAGCATGGAGAGCGCGGCGTCGCCCTGCAGCTGGTCGGCAAGCAGGATCAGCAGAGAGCCGGCGTCCCTTGCCGTGATGGAGACCGTGATTTCCTGCGCAGCGGCGGGATAGAAGTCCTCGCCGGGCGTATTCTCCGCAATGCTGACGGGCAGCGAGGCGAGGAATGCGGCGATTGTTTCGCCATAAGGGGCGAGCGACTGCGCGGCAAGCTGCAGATAGGGTTCGGCGGCGCTGATGAGCGCAGCGGACGTTTCGATCAGATAGCTGACGGCGGCTTCGGGCCCCATGCGGATGGGCGTCATGATGATCTGAATCTCTTCGTCCGAAAGGCCGCAGAGCGCAAGCAGCGTTTCCCAGCCGATGGAAAAGCTTTCGCCTTCGAGCAGGCTGGTTTCAAGCAGAAGCCCCTGCTGGGTGACGTTCAGCGCGGCGTCTGCGGCTGCGGATTCGCCCTGCGCATACGATGCGCCGAGTTCAAGGCGAAGGCCGTTCTCGATTCTGCCTGCGCCGAAGGAAAACTGCGCATTGGGGAGCGTCTTTGAGAGGGCTTCGGCTTCCGCCGCGGCGGGCCCCATGGCGGACGGATCGATAGAAAGCTGCACCTGGAAATCTCCCCGGAGCATTTTGCCGCTGGCAAACGCTTCGGCAAAGTGCGCTGCGGCAGCCTGCCCCGGCACATACGCGTCGCCCTGCGCGAGCGCGCCGCACGCGAGCAGAGAAAGGATAAGTGCGAAGATGAGCGTGTATTTGCGGATCATGGTCAATCCCCCTTTGCATATGACTTTTGTAAGGTTCTGAAAACAGTATAATTCATCCCTGCTGCGCGTGTCAACAAAGGCGGCGTATTTGCCAGGAACTGACCGCTCAGGGAAAATATACTTAATCGTCAGAAGATACATTGACAGATGAGGTATATTCTGATATGCTGTATTCTGTCGGAGGTGATGAAATGCTGAATTCATCGGATATCCTCCGCGGTTATACGGATACGATCATCCTCGCGCAGCTGGCAAAGGAAGACAGCTATGGCTATCTCATCAGCAAGCATGTGCAGGAGACGACCCGCGGAGAGCTTCAGCTCAAGGAGGCAACCCTGTATACGACGTTCCGGCGGCTGGAAAGCGCCGGCGTGATTGAATCGTACTGGGGCGACGAGCATTCAGGCGCGCGCAGACGGTATTATCACCTGACGCAGGCGGGCCGCAAATTATATGAAGAGAATCTGACAGACTGGCGCAGATACCGCGCCATCATTTCACAACTGATTGGAATGGAGGATGATGCCAGGTGATGAACAGGCGTATTCGCATGATGATCGACGAACTCTTTTCAGAGATGAAAATGACGGCGGAAAACCTTGCGCTGCGCGACGAGCTGATGGCCAATGCGCTGGCGCGCTATGAGGACGCCGTGGAAGCAGGCGGAACGGAAGAGGCGGCGTTTATGGAAGTGGCTGCTTCTCTGGGCGACGTGCATGCGCTGCTGGAGGAAATGAACGGGGAGAATGGGCGGAAGCCGGACGCGCCTGACATGCCGCATGAGGAGACGCGGAAGAAGGAAGAGATGAAGGCGGAAGAAGCGGAGAATCCGCCCCGGCAGGAGGAGGCGCAGGCGGACGGCGCGCAGGAGGGCGAGCCTGCGGATGCACAGCCAAAGACCGAAGGAAAAGAGAACGGCGCGTGTCCTGCGGATCTGAGCGGCGCGCTCAACAAGGCGTTTGCGGCGCTGGGCGACTGGGGCCAGCAGATGATCCCGCAGGCCAAAAAGCTTATGCGGCAGATGGACGACGCCACGGGCGGCGTGATCAAGGATCTGAGCAAGGCGGCGCAGAAAGGGCTGCGCGATGCACAGAAGGCCGCCGGGGAAACGCTGGAAAAGCTTTCCGGCGAAAACGGAGAATTGATCTTTGACTTTGGCCCGAAAAAGCAAAATGACGCTGAACAGAAGGGAAAAACGCCGCAGGATCTTCGCGAGAGGGCGAAGGATCTTCAGGCGGAGGCAGGCTTTAAGGATGTGACGGGAGACGTGCAGGCGGCGCAGGCGCTGCGCGAGCAGGCTGAAGCGCTGTGTACGCAGGCGGACGCGCTGGAGCAGGCGCAGGCCATGGAGGAGGCGCAGCGTGAGGCTGCGCAGGAAGCGCCGCAGGCGCAGCGCCAGCCCGGCGTGAATGAGGACGGTGAAATCGACGAGCAGGCGTTTTCGCAGACGGTAGACGACATTGCGCGCGATGCGCAGGAGGCGGCAGGCGGAACGGAACCTGCTGATGAAACGGCGCAGGAGCCGGAATATGTTGTGCGCGATGCGGATTCGCCCGTCTGCGGCAGGCGTGTCTTCCCGGCGGCAGGGCTGCATGCTGTGGATATCCGCCTGGACGCGGACGACGTGTGCATTGAAGCTGCGCAGGAAAACATGATCGAAATCCTGTGGGAGGCGAAGGATGCATCCGGCGAACCGGAGCTGGAGATGAGCGGTCATGTGCTCAGAATCCGCCGCAGGAATCCGGATGTGTTCAAGACCTTCTTCTCCATATTCAGCAAAGAGGCCGGACGGATCACCGTGCGCGTGCCGGTCGGGTATGCGGTTGGTTATGAGGTGTCCACGACGTCGGGCGATGTGACGCTGCGCGGGCTGGATGCGGATGCAGTGAAGATCACGACGACGTCCGGCAGCGTGCGTACGGAACCGATTGCGACGGCCCGCGCAAAGGAAATCCGCGTGACGACGGTATCGGGTCATGTGGCGGTCAGCGCCCGAGCGGAGGATATTGCCGTGACGACGGTGTCGGGCGATCAGTTCATTTCCTGCGATGCGAAGAAGGTGGATGTGAACGTCGTGTCCGGCAGGGTGCACGTGGAAGGCGCGTGCGACGAATGGGAGATCGACGCGGTACACAGCGATGTGGAGCTGCTGTGCACGGTGGCGCCGACCGGGCAGGTGAAGATATCCTCCATGCATGGCACGGTGCGCCTCGCGCTTCCTTCCGATATCCGCGGCTTTGTCGCGCAGACGAGCGCTGCGCTGGGCTGTCCGATCGTCAATGAATTCGGCGCCAATCGCTATGGCACATGCGCGCTGCCTATCCGCATGGAGACGCTGCAGGGGCAATTGATGATTACCCGGCTGTGACCGTGCCGCATACAGGAGGAATGACGCTGTGATGAAACAGATCAAGGAAAAGATCGGTCAGATTCTGTCGCTGATTTTCGGCACGAGGCTGATCGTGGAGGGAAATGGGCGCTCGTTTGCAAAGGCACCGATGTGGCTGGCCGTGCTTGCGGCCCTGAGCAGTGTGCATCTGGCGCTGATCACGGCGCTGCTGGTGGCTGCGCTGGGCATGCGCGTGCGCGTTGTGAAGGCGTGAGGAGGGATTGTATGGATTGGAATCAGATCAGAGACAATCTGCTGCGCGTTTTTTCTCAGCTGATGGCGATGCGCGTGATCGTCACCTCGCCGAGGGAGAAGGTGGCGGATCTTCCCGCGCTGTACGTGATCCTGGCAGTTGCGATGGCACCATGGGTCTTGGCTGCGGCGCTGGCGCTGGGGCTGCTCAGGCGGTATGCCGTCCGCTTTGAACGGGACGCAGTCAAAATCTGATACGGGCCGCGGAGGAAGCTCCGCGGCTTTTTGCCGATCGGATCCGGGAGAAGGATGACGCTGTAAGCGGCACGCACGCTTTACAACGATCGGGCTTTGTGCTATGCTTTTTGGGATAGAATCCTTATTATATGGGCCGGAGAAGGCTGAAAGAGGAACATGCGATGGAGAAGCTCTTTGGAAAGAAGGACAGCCGCAGGCAGGGCGGCGCGCTGGTGCTCTATACCAGCAGGCACGGCGCGACGGAGCGCTTTGCAAGGCGGATCGCTCAGCCGCTTGACGCGCTGGTGAAAGAGGCGGCATATGCAAAGGTTGAAAAGGCGAAGACGTACGACGCGATCGTGCTGGGCTGCTGCGTCTATGCGGACAGGATCAAGGGGCTTGATTTCTTTGCGGATCATGCGATGGAGCTTGCGGACAAGCGGCTTGTGCTTTTTACCTGCGGGCTGTATGACCCGGCGATTCCGGAAATCCGGAAAAAGCTTGACGGGCAGATTGAAAAGGCGCTGGGAGAAGCTGCCGGTCATGTTTCGGTGTTTCATCTGCGCGGCGGCGTCCGCTGGAACAGCCTTGGGCTGATCGAGCGCATGATGCTCAAGGCCCTGGTATCGGACATGAAGAAAAAGCCCCAGGAAAGCCGGACGCTGCTGGAGCAGCAGATGATTGACACCGAGGACGGCGTGATTGATTTCAGCGACGAGGCGGACATCGATGCGATTGTGCATGCGGCGCGCTTTGGCGGAAGGGGGAAGGAGTGAACTTGCTGAGCCAAAAACCGAACATTCTGCCTGAATGGGCGAATCCGATTGCTGGTTTTGAGCCAAAGGATGCGCGCGAGGAGGCGGAAAAGGCGATCATTCTGGAAATGATAGCGAGCAGAGGCGACGCGATCCTCTCAAGAGAAAACGCAGCGGCGCACATGACGGCGTCCTCCGTCATTGTCAGCCGCGACCGGAAAAAGACGCTGATGGCGTACCACAGGATATACGACAGCTGGGCCTGGACGGGCGGCCACGCGGACGGCGAAAACGATTTTGAGGCGATTGCAAAGCGTGAGGCGCAGGAGGAAACCGGCATCGGCGGTCTGGTGCGCATCGGAAACGGCATTGCATCGCTGGAAGTGCTGCCCGTATGGGCGCATGTCAGGCGCGGCAGGCAGGTGCCCAGCCATCTGCATCTGAACGTATCGTACCTCTTTGAGGCGGACGAGACGCTGCCCCTGCGCATTGCACAGAACGAAAACAGCGCTGTGGGCTGGATCGAAATTGACAAACTTGAAGAAAGCGTTTCCGAACCGTTCATGGTTCCTATATACAGAAGGCTGATTTCCAGGGCGAACGATTGTTAAATACTTACAAACAATATCCGAATTCGCTTGAATATGTTTGACAGATTGGCTATAATGTAGCCACAGAAAGGAGAAAGCAGAATCAGAAGCCACCCAAAGACCGACAAGAGGCAATCCCGTAGTAAAGGAGGCCGAGCAGATGATCGTACGTTTTGTGATGAAAGATGCGCACGTCCCCGCTTCCATTCAGGAGACCATGAACAAGCGCTGCCACCAGCGCATGGATGCATACTTCAAGGATGAGGCCCCCGACGCGACTGTGATCACGGTTCGCGTCACCGAGCAGAAGAGCACGTACAAAGTGGAAATGACGATGCCCTATCTCGGACACACACTTCGCACAGAAAACCAGGAGCGGGAGATTTCGCTGCCCGCGCTGGATAAAGGCATAGATGTTCTTGAGCGCCAGATGAAGAAGCTTCGCACCCGCCTGGGGCGCGACCTTCGCAAGAAACCCGTTATGGCGCAGGATGCTCCGGTTGAGACGCCGGAAACGGACGAGGCTGACGAAGCGGATGAGAAGGTCATTCGTGTCAAGCGCTACGCGGCCAAGCCCATGACGGTGGAGGATGCGATCCTGGAGATGGATCTTCTGGGACATGCATTCTACATGTTCAACAATCAGGAATCCGGCAACATTGCCACCGTGTATCGCCGCAAGGATGGCGGCTGCGGCCTGATTGAACTGGAGAGCCTGTAAACCATACAGCGGCTGAGCCTGCAAACAGAGAAAACAGAAAGCCGAAGTAAGCTGAGCGGATATGAGCTGAAGATGAAGGCCGGCAGATACTCTGGCAGGCGAGGCGGGACGCCGGTGCGGCGTCCGGACAGGAATTCCGGTCATCCGCAAAAGGAAAGCGAAAGAGACAGCAAAATGACGGAGAAAAAGAGGAAATAAGACGCTGTCCGTAGAAAAGAAAGAAGCGGATAAACCGGAATGAAGCCTTCGGAAAACTGGATGTGAAGGCAAAAAGAAAGGGTGATACCGATGAACTCAGCGATAAAAATCGTGGTGGCTCTGCTTGTGGCCGCACTGATCGCTGTAATCGGCATGATTGTGATTACGAATCAGGACGCGGGTGAGCCTGCAGCGGCAGCCACCACGATCCCAGCGGAAACGATAGCCCCGGAAGCGACGATTGAACCGGAAGCCCAGCCTGAGGAATCCGACAAGCCGGAAGAGACGGCAGATAGCGGCGAAACCAGCGAAAGCACAGAGGCGCAGGATGAAGCGCATGAAAATATGTATGAAGGCGCGCTGGCGGGACTGACTGAAGAAGAGATTGCAGAAATGGCGCTGGCAGAGGAACAGTCTCACGGAGGCATCGAGGATGAAGAGGAAACCGGCGTTGAGGACGCCGGAGACTGATCGACAGAAAACAGCCGGCCCATGAAGGCGCAGCGGCGCCGGGCCTGGCGGATCTGCATCGCAAAACAGGAGGAGCGGATGCTCCTGACGCGTGCGGCTGCGCGCGAGAAAGGAAAATAAATCGATGAATCATCTCTGCCGGAGCTGCGGCAGGAAGCGGCAGCTCCGGTATTTTTTTGTGTCTGCACAGTGAAAAATCAGGGTTTAAACAAAATTTATCAGAAATTTGAAAAAACCGTTGACAAATGACCAGGGTTAGTGTATTATATATCTCGTCGCCGCGCTCGACACAATCAAGCGATGCGGCGAAGCCCGGGAGCATAGCTCAGCTGGGAGAGCATCTGCCTTACAAGCAGAGGGTCACAGGTTCGAGCCCTGTTGTTCCCACTTATATAATGGCGCGGTAGTTCAGTCGGTTAGAATGCCAGCCTGTCACGCTGGAGGTCGAGGGTTCGAGCCCCTTCCGCGTCGCCATTTATGCCTTGGTAGCTCAGTCGGTAGAGCAGTAGACTGAAAATCTACGTGTCGGTGGTTCGATTCCGCCCCAAGGCACCAGATATGCGGTAGTAGCTCAGTGGTAGAGTGCCACCTTGCCAAGGTGGATGTCGCGAGTCCGAATCTCGTCTACCGCTCCATATCTCGGCGCCATGGCCAAGTGGTAAGGCAAAGCTCTGCAAAAGCTTCACTCTCCAGTTCGAATCTGGATGGCGCCTCCACTTAATCACTTTCATGGTGATGCAAGAGACCACTCTGAATAGAGTGGTTTTTTTGTATGCTCAGACAGAAGCGGGGATGGAGTCATCTGATCATAATCGATCTGTGTTTTGCAGCGCCGCAGAATGCGTTGACAGACGAAAGGCATGGGCTGTATAATACTGTCAGAAAAGCGTGCGCATGAACATGCACGAGAATACCGGACGAAACAGGGAGGCGACCTCTTTGAACAAGAAGCTGGCTTTGGTGATGGCTTTTCTGCTGCTGCTCTGCATGGCGCTGAGCGTGACGGCGATGGCGGACGGGCAGAAGAAGATTCCGAACTGCCGCAACGAAGAACACTATGTCGGCGACGGGCTGAATCATGATCGCGCGCTGCCGTGCTGGACCAAGAAGCATTATTTCTGCGACGGGCGGGATCATAACGTGGCGCCGTGCGGATATGCGGGCCACTTCAACTGCGACGGCAGAGCCCATACGACGGCGGACTGCGGCGTGGAAGGGCACTATGGCTGCTTCCAGGCGAAGAGCCATGATCCGGCGCCCTGCGGACTGGGACACTGCATTTCTGACAAGAAGAACCACAGCCAGGCGGCCTGCGGCGCGGCTGGTCACTACAGGTGCGACGGCATGACGCACCATGAGCTGGCCTGCGGCCACTACGGCTGCGACGGGCAGGACCACAGCGCCGCCCCCTGCGCAAAGCGCGGCCACTATGTGTGCGACGGCATGGAGCATGCGGCTGCCTCGTGCGGAAAAGCCGGACACTGCATCCATGACGGTCTCATGCATGAGGGCGCTGCCTGCGGCCTTGCCGGGCACGTCGGCTGCGACGGCAAAACCCATATGGAAGCGTCCTGCGGACTGGGACACTGCGTCACGGACAGGAAGAACCACACGCCCGCTGTCTGCGGCCATCCCGGCCATTACAATTGCGACGGCATGACCCATCGCAGGCTGGCCTGCGGCCACTATGGCTGCGACGGTCAGGACCATGGCGCCGCTGTCTGCGGAAAGCGCGGCCACACGGTGTGCGACAGCATGGCGCATGAGATTGCCGAGTGCGGCAGAGCCGGCCACTGCGTGAGCGACGGCCTGATGCATGAAGGCTCGCCCTGCGGATACCCGGGTCATGTCGGCTGCGACGGCAGAAACCATGCGCCCGCCGACTGCGGCGTGGACGGTCACTTCAAGTGCATCGGCGGCCGCCACTACGACAAGGTGGTCAGCAAGTACTGCAATGCATACCCGCAGCACAGAACCTGCGAGGGCAATCCGCAGCATTACTGCGATCCGGCATACGGCGGATGCGGCGACATGTACGCGTGCAGCCGTTCCAACGCGCATACCTCCTGCCGCATGTGCGGTCAGCTCTGGTGCGACAGGAGCCTTGGCGGCCATGAGACGCCCTGCGGCAAGGCGGAACACCGTCCGTGCGTCTATGCCATGTCCGGCAGAGCCTTCCGCGCGTATGACCATGATTTCTGCGGCTACTGCGGCAGACCGCGCTGCGAGCGGGACGAGCACGGCAACGGCGAGTGCGTGGATACCTGCCCGAACTGCAAGGGCCCGGAGAAGATGAACAAGAGCCACAAGCTCAAGTGCGGCCACTGGGGCTGCTACGGCAGGGACGGTCACGAGTGGTGCGGCGACTGCGGCGCGTATGAATGCTCGCAGACGCACCAGGAGACCTGTGTAAACAAGTGAATCGAGAATGATTTTTCCATGGAGGAGGCCGATCGGCATCCTCCTTTTTCTTTGCATCATGGGTACTGCGCGCTCCTCTGCGCCGCTGCGGCGAAGACGCTGCCCGCCTTTGCCTGCGGCAAAATCCCCTTCCGCAAAGGGGTTTGACAAAAGCGATGCAAGCGCGTATCATAGGGAACAGGATTTCCGGATACGGACAGGGCGTCCGGAGGCAAAAGGAGGCGGAAGCTGTGGAGAATATCGCTTATTATAACGGGAAAACCGGCTCGATTGACGAGATGATGATCCCGATGAACGAGCGAAGCAGCTACTTTGGCGACGGCGTATATGACGCGATGTTCACGGTTGATCATATGCCGCTGCAGCTTGACGATCATCTCAGGCGGTTCTACCGCTCGGCAAAGAAAATTGACATTGAGATTCCGATGCCCTTTGAGAAGCTGCGCGCGATGGTGCTTGATTTTTGCCGGAAGGTGGACAGCCCCAGCGCGATGGCCTATGTGCAGGCGACGCGCGGCGTCGGCAGGCGCGGCCATGCGTATCGCTTTGCAGGCGGCAAGCCGAGCCTCTGGGTGTTTGTGACGCCGGATGCGCTTGATCCCATGGACAGGGACTACAGGTGCATCACGATGGAGGATACGCGGTATCTGCACTGCGATATCAAGACGCTTAACCTGCTGCCCAGCGTGATCTACACGCAGCGCGCGGAGGAGGCCGGCTGCGACGAGACGATCCTGCATCGCGGTGAACGCGTGACCGAGTGCGCGCATTCAAACGTGCACATTCTCAAGAACGGCGCGCTGCATACCGCGCCGTGCGACAATCTGATTCTGCCGGGCGTTACGCGTGCGCACCGGATTGCACAGTGCCGCGAGATGGGGATTCCTGTGGTAGAGGAGCCGTTCACGGTATCCGAGATGATGGAGGCGGACGAGGTCTTTTTCACAAGCTGCAGCGCGCTGTGCTGCCGCATACGCGAGATTGACGGCAAAGCGGTCGGCGGGCGCGACGAGGCGCTGATCCGGCGGATTCAGAAAGCGGCGTGGGAGGAGGCGCTGGCCGAGGTGGCCGCGCTTAAAGCGGAATAATCTGCATATTCAGGAAAGGCGGAAGCGATCATGAAGAACATTGCCTACTATAATGGAAAAACCGGTCCGATTGAAGAGATGACCGTGCCGATGAACGACCGCGCCTGCTACTTTGGCGACGGCGTATACGACGCGACCGCGGCGATCAATCATGTGCCGATGCATTTTGACGACCATATCGACCGCATCTATTCAAGCGCGAAGCTGATTGACATCGACATCCCCATGGAGCGGGAAGAGATGAAGAAAATGCTGCTGGATCTGATCGCGCAGGTGGAGGGCGACGCGCTCTTTGTCTACTGGCAGGTGACGCGCGGCGTCGGCATGCGCAATCATCCCTACAGCGGCGTAGACGGCAAGCCGAGCGTCTGGGCGTTTGTCCGTCCGATGACGATGCGCGATCCCTACAGCGCGTACAAGTGCATCACGATGGAGGATACGCGCTTTCTGCACTGCAACATCAAGACGATCAACCTGCTGCCTGCGGTCATCGCCAATCAGCGCGCGATGGAGGCCGGCTGCGAGGAGACGATCTTCCACCGCGGCGAGCGCGTGACGGAGTGCTCGCATTCCAACGTGCACATGATCAAAGACGGCGTGCTGCACACCGCGCCGTGTGACAACCTGATCCTGCCGGGCATCGTGCGCAAGCATATTCTGCGCATCTGCCGGGATCTGGGGATTGAGGTCGTTGAGGAGCCGTTCACAGTATCCCAGATGCTGGAGGCGGATGAGGTGTTTTTCTCCAGCTCCAGCGCGCTGTGCGCCCGCATCTGCGAGGTGGACGGGAAGGCTGTCGGCATGAAGGACGAAAAGACGTTTGCAGCCATCCGCGACGAGTATCAGCGAAGGATGAAGGCGGAGTGCGGCCTGGCGTAAAGCGCAGAAACCAGCTGCGGATCATGAGGGGAGTGCGGACTGACCGCGCTCCCTTTTTGCGTGCGCGCGAATGGAGAAAAGGCTTTGCCGGGACAGTCTTAATTCGGCCTTAAAAATGCCGCGATTCGATTGACAGAAGGGCGGCAGAGGATTACAATGAAACCATCAAACTGGTGGAATATGGCCGCGCTTTTGTTGTGTAGATGAGGCGCAGGCATACCATGGGGAGGATAAACATGTTCATCTTGTATTTTGCGCTGTGGGTGATCCTCAACGGCAGGTGGACGATGGAAATCGGCGCGTTCGGTCTCATTTTTGCGGCGATTGCTTATCTGTTCACCTGCAGATTTATGGGGTACAGCCTGTCGCTGGACTTTGCGCTCCTGCGCCGTGCGCCGTATGCGGTTCGCTATGGCGTGATGCTGCTTGGGGAGATCGTCAAGGCCAATCTGGCGGTTATGAAGATGGTCCTTGACAGGGGCTTTGAGCCGCAGCCGCATCTGGTGAAGTTTGACGTGAACCTGAAGAAGGAGCGTCACCGCGTTGCGCTGGCGAATTCCATTACGCTGACGCCTGGCACCATCACCGTGAGCCTTGAGGACAACCATTATATGGTGCACTGCCTGGATACGTCCATGATGGATGGTCTTGACAACGGAGAAATGGTGGAAATGCTTGAAAAGCTTGAGCGGATGCACATGAGCGCGCCCGCTGAGGCCGGGCAGGCGGCGTCTGGGGACGCTGCACAGCCCGGCGCAGCTGCGCCGCAGGCAGACGAGGCCTGCGTGATGGAGAACGCAGGCGGACAGACGGCAGAAACGACAGAAACGGCAGAAGAAACGGAGAAAACGCCTGAAGAGGGCGGGAATGAAGCAAAGGAGGATGAGCATGAGCATTGATCTGGCGTATCAGGTGCTGTTTGGTTTCGCGCTGCTTGTGCTGACGGCGCTTGCGCTTGCCTGCCTTGTGCGCTGCATTCTCGGCCCGCGCATTTCCGATCGCGTTATGGCCATCAACATGATCGGTACGCTGACGGTTGTGATGGTCGGTCTGTTTATCGTGCTCCTGTCCGAGGGATATCTGGCGGATATTGCGCTGGTCTACTCGATGATCAGTTTCCTGGCGGTGATCCTGCTGAGCAAGGTATATACGGGCATCTACCAGGAGCGCAAGCATGAGGAAGAGCTGATGCTGCAGCAAAAGGCGCAGGAAGAGGAGGCGAAGGACAATGCTTGAATGGATTCGCTTTCTGCTGACGGCGGTGTGCATGCTTTCGGGTCTTGCGGTCTGCTGCATTTCCGTCTACGGCGTTTTCCGGTTTGAGTATGCGGTCAACCGCATGCATTCCGCTGCGATGCTGGATACGATGGGCATTGCGCTGTGCATGGGCGGTATCGCCATCAGCGCGCCGGATGTGTTCACGGCGCTCAAGTGCGTGCTGGTGATCGTGTTCTGGTGGCTGAGCTCGCCGGTATCCAGCCACATGCTCTGCCGACTGGAAATCACCACGGACGAGCAGCGGGACGAGTATATGACTGTGCATACCAGAACGATGCGCGAAGAGCGCGAGGAGGCCGAGGCCGAGCTCGCAATGATGGCGCAGATGGACGTAGAGGAAGCGATTGAATACGCGCTTTCAAAGGACGAGGACATACAGAAGGAGGAACAGGCATGAACGGAATCATTCAGCTGATGCTGCTGTTCCTGATCGTCTGCGCGATCGCCGTGAGCGTGACCCGCGACCTTCTGACCAGCGTCATCATTTACATGGCGTACTCGATGATCATGTCGGTGATCTGGATTACGCTGGAGTCTCCGGATCTGGCGATCACGGAAGCGGCGGTCGGCGCGGGCGTAACGAGCCTGCTGTTCTTCCTGGCGCTCAAGAAGATTCACGCGATCGATGCGCGCAACGAGGTGCGCAAGGCGCATGCCAAGGAAAAGCGCGGAGGTGACGCAGATGCAGACGAATGATCATGTCAACCTCGACAAGAGAGCCAAGGCGGCCGTAAAGCGGCTGCAGGGCTGGCTGAACGTTGAGGAAGGCGCGCTGGAGCGCGAGATGCTGGAGGCGCAGCAGCAGCAGGCTGCTGCCGATGAGCCGGACGTCGATCTGGCTGAGCTGCGCTGGGCGAGGGAAGAAAAGGAAGAGGAAGAGCGCATCGCTGCAAGGATGCACCAGTGGACGGAGGAAACCGGCACGCAGGCTGCGCGCGCGGTGTATAACTTCCTGTGTGTGATGATCTGCGTGGTCATGATCGGTCTGCTGCTTTTCACCGTGACGGAGCTTCCGTCCTTTGGCAGCCCGGATCATCCGATCAACAACGAGGTCTCCGCCCGCTATATCGAAAAGGGCCTGCAGGAGACTGGCGCGGTGAACATTGTCACCGGCATGATCCTTGATTACCGCGCGTTTGATACGCTGGGCGAGTCCAGCGTGCTCTTTACGGCGGCGATGGTCGTTCTCTTCCTGCTGCGTGTGGACAAGGAGTCCCATAAGTACAGCCAGCTGGCCAGGACGATCCGCGATATTCCGCATTCGGATACCTACTACGAGCCGAAGAACGACGTGATTCTGCAGAAGACGGCGACGATTCTGGTGCCGATCGTGCTTCTGCTCGGCGTGTATGTCGTCTTAAACGGCCATCTCTCGCCGGGCGGCGGTTTCTCCGGCGGCGCAATCATGGGTGCAGGCCTGATTCTCTACGTGACTGCGTTCGGTTTTGCCAAGGCGAGGAAGATTTTTACCTACAAGACGTATCAGATGGTCGTGCTCCTCTCGCTGCTGACGTATGCGGTGAGCAAGTGCTACTCGTTCTACACCGGCGCCAACGGCATCCACAGCATCATTCCGCTGGGCACCCCCGGAGCAATCCTCTCCAGCGGCCTGATTCTGGTGCTCAACATCTGCGTTGGCTTCATCGTCACCTGTACGATGTACTGCTTCTACGCGGTATTCAGGAAAGGAGAACTGTAAGATGCATCTGCTTGTCAACTATGAAGAGACGGCAGCCGTCATCCTGTTCTGCATCGGCTTTTCCACCATGCTGCTCCATAAGAATCTGATCAAGAAGATCATCGGCATGGACATGATGGATGCCGCCGTCTTCCTGTTTCTCGCCTCCCAGGGTTATATCGAAGGGCGCGTCGCGCCGATCGTGGCAAACGGCATTCAGTCGGTGGAGGCCTACATCAACCCGATTCCTGCAGGACTGGTGCTTACGGGCATCGTCGTTTCGGTTTCCGTCACGGCGCTGATGCTTGCGCTGGCTGTGCGCCTGTACTATCGCTATCACACGCTTAATCTCGATGAAATCATCGCATTGGCCGGAAAGGAGGAGGTCTGATGCAATTTGTACAGAACTTCCCCTTCATCTGCATCCTGCTGACGCTGATCTGCGGCGTTATCACGTCCGTATTGAGCGGCCGTGCGGCCCGCAGGCTGACGACGCTGCTGATGATCGCAGTGACGGGCATGACGGCGGCCGTGATGGTATACACGCTGCGCACAGGCGACAGCTACGTATACATGATGGGTCATTACCCTGCGCCGTGGGGCAACGAGATCCGCATCGGCGTGCTGGAAACGACGATGATGATGGTATTCTGCTTCGTGATCCTCTTCTCGTTCCTGGGCGGCCTTCAGCCGAGCGTGCGCGAGATTGAGAAGACGAAATACAACATCTACTGCATCCTCATCGATCTGCTGCTGCTGGCGCTGCAGGCTCTGGTGTATACCAACGACCTGTTCACCGCCTACGTATTCATCGAAATCAACACGCTGGCTGCTGCCGGCTTGATCATGAGCCGCCAGAAGGGACGCAACCTTGTCGCGGGCGTGCGCTACATGATCATGAACCTGCTGGGCTCCAGCCTCTTCCTGATCGGCGTCGTGCTGCTTTACACGGTTACCGGCCATCTGCTGATGGAAAACATTCAGCAGAGCGTGGCGGCGCTCTATGCCAGCGGAGAGTACCATGTGCCGCTGACCGTCGTGGTCGCGCTGATTACGGTGGGTCTTGCGCTCAAGAGCGCGCTGTATCCGTTTGAAAAGTGGCTGCCGGGCGCGTATTCCAACGCGACGCCGTCCGTTGCGGCGATGCTTTCGAGCCTGGTTTCCAAGGGATACATTTTCCTGCTGATCAAGGTGTATGTCCGCGTGATCGGATTTGACGTGATCTGCTCGATGGGCATTCTGGACATCCTGTTCATCCTCGGCGTCTGCGGCATGATCATGGGCTCTGTGAACGCCGTGCGCGCGAAGACGACCCGCCTGATGGTCGCCTACTCCTCTGTGGCGCAGATCGGCTACATCTTTACGGCGCTGGGCCTGCGCAGCGAGGTTGGCATCGTGTGCGCGCTGTGGCACATGGCGGCGCATGCGGCGACCAAGTCGATGCTCTTTATCTCCTGCGCGGAGATGGACGACGCCTGCGGCGGCACGCATCTGCGCAGGGATCTGCGCGGCGCGTTCTATCATTCGCCGCTGCTGGCTCTCTCCTTTGCGCTGGGCTCCATCAATCTGGTGGGCATTCCGTTCCTGAGCGTATTCATGACCAAGGTCACGCTGACGCAGGCGGCCATTGAGGTCGGCGGCAGGCACATGGCGATTGCGCTGACTGCTGTGGCGATCTCCACGATGCTCAACGCGAAGTATTTCCTGGGCACGACGATCGATCTGTTCACGCCGAAGAAGGAAGGCGACAGGGTGCTCAAGCCGACTGTCAGAAAGAACGGCTTCACCGCAATTGCGCTGATCGGTCTGATCGCACTCAACCTGTTCATGGGACTTGCTTCCCAGCCGTTCCTGACGGCGCTGGCCCAGGGCCTTGCGCGGTTTGCATAAGAGATCAAGGAGGAAATTACCGTGACTGCTTTGATGATTCTCGCTATCTTCTTCCCGGCGATTGCCGGCGTTGCCGTCTGGTTTATGCCGGCTGCCAGGGCCAGCAAGCAGCTGCGCGCGAAGCTCAACTGCGGCGCGCTGGCGCTGGAGCTTGCGATGGTGATCGCGCTCTGCTTTGCGCAGGGAACGGAAACCGTGCTGCTGTCCATGACGCCGAGCCTGCAGGTATACCTGAAGATCGACGTGATCGGCTCCGTCTTTGCCGTGCTGATGAGCGCGATGTGGCTGTGCTCCATGGTCTTCTCCCTGGAGTATCTGGGCCATGACGAGCACCAGCGCTCCTATGAGGCTTTCACCATGACGGTGCTCTCCGCGCTGATTGGCCAGTGCTATGCGGGCTCCATGGTGACGCTGTATGTCTTCTACGAGCTGATGACGCTGCTCTCCGTGCCGATGGTTGTGCATGAGCGTACGCCGCAGGCTGTTGCCGCCGGCATCAAGTATCTCATTTACTCCATCTTCGGCGCGATGCTGGGCCTGCTTGGCATCTTCTTCTTCAACCATTATCTGGGCACCGTTACCTTTGCCGCCGGCGGCGTTGCCGCTGCGGGCGCCGCGCCGCAGGTGGGCCTGCTGGTCATCACGTTCGTGGTCATCATGGGCTTTGGCACCAAGGCGGGTATGTTCCCGATGCACGGCTGGCTGCCGACGGCGCACCCGGTGGCTCCGGCTCCGGCTTCTGCGGTTCTTTCCGGCGTTATCACCAAGGCTGGCGTGCTCGCCGTCATCCGCGTGATCTTCTATCTCGTCGGCGCGGACGCCATCCGCGGCACCTGGGTGCAGACCACGCTGCTCATCCTCGCGCTGCTGACCGTGTTCATGGGCTCCATGCTGGCGTACCGCGAGCCGCTGCTCAAGAAGCGCCTGGCGTATTCCACCGTGTCTCAGGTTTCCTACGTGCTCTTCGGTCTGTTCTGCCTCGTTCCGGCGACGTTCAACGGCGCTATCCTGCACATCGTTGCGCACTCCACGATCAAGGACGCGCTGTTCCTGTGCGCCGGCGCGATCATCCATCAGACCGGCAAGACCTATGTGCGCGATCTGCGCGGCGTGGGCAAGGAGATGCCCGTCACCATCTGGTGCTGGACCATCGCTTCTCTGGGCCTGATTGGTATCCCGCCGACGGGCGGCTTCGTCTCCAAGTGGCAGCTGGCCACCGGCGCGCTCTCCGGCAACCTCGGCGTGTTTGGCGTGGTCGGCCCGATCGTGCTGATCATCTCCGCGCTGCTGACGGCTGCGTATCTGCTGCAGGTCGTCATTGGCGGCTTCTTCCCGGGTGCGGACTTTGACTACAAGAGCGTGGAAAACAAGGATCCGGGCCTGCGCATGGTCGTGCCGATGGTCGTCCTTGCTGCTGCCGTGATCCTGTGCGGCGTGTTTGCCCAGCCGCTGATGGACGTGATGGCGCCCACCCTGGCGACTATCCTGTAAGGAGAGAATGCTATGCTTTGCCTTGCGGTATTTTTTCCGATCGTCGCCGGTCTTCTGCTTCTGGGCGCAAAGCCCCTGAGCCGGCGGGCGCGGGAGTACTGTGTCGAGGGCGTGACGATTGCCACGTCCCTGATCGTGCTGTTCTGCCTGCTGGAGCCTGCCAAGGATCCGACGATCGCGTTTACGCTGATTGAGGGCATGCCCATCGCCTTCCATGTCGATGGACTGGGCGGCGTCTTTGCGGCGCTGGTTGCCTTCCTGTGGCCGCTTGCTTCGCTCTATGCCTTTGAGTACATGGAGCATGAGGGCGGCGAAGTCCATTTCTTTGCGCTGTATACGATCACCTATGGCGTGACGCTGGCGATTGCGACGGCGGCGAACATCATGACGATGTACATCTTCTATGAGTTCCTGACCGTCTGCACGCTGCCGCTGGTCATGCACGGCACCAGCCGCGAGTCTGTGAAGGCAGGACATCAGTACATGATGTACTCCTTCTTCGGCGCTGCGGTCGGCTTTGTCGGCGTGATGCTGGTGATCTATTACGGCAACGGCGGCGCGTTTGTGATGAACGGCGTGCTCTCCGAGGCGTTTGCCGCGCAGCATCCGCTGATGCTGCGCATCGGCTATCTGTGCGCGTTCCTCGGTTTTGGCGTCAAGGCGGCGATCTTCCCGATGCATGCATGGCTGCCGCGCGCGTCCGTCGCGCCGACGCCGGTCACTGCGCTGCTGCATGCGGTTGCGGTCGTCAAGTCCGGTGTGTTTGCGATCATGCGCGTGACGTACTTCAGCTTCGGCGCGCACCTGCTTCGCGGCACGTGGGCGCAGCATGTTGCCGTCGCGCTTGCGGTTGCCACGATCATCTACGGCTCCACGATGGCCGTGCGGGAGCACCACTTCAAGCGCCGTCTGGCGTATTCCACGATTTCCAATCTGTCCTATATCGCCTTTGCCGCCTGCCTGATGACGGCGCAGGGCCTGACGGCGGCGCTTGCGCACATGATCTTCCATGCGCTGATCAAAATCACGCTGTTCTACTGTGCCGGCGCTGTGCTGGTGCGCACGGGCCGCACGCAGATTGAAAGCCTGCGCGGCCTTGGCAGGGCGATGCCGTATGTGTGCAGCGTGTACGCGATTGCCGCGCTGGCGCTGATGGGCACGCCGCTTCTGCCGGGCTTTGCCAGCAAGTGGATGATCGGCTCCGCTGCAGTGGCCAGCGGATACATCCTCGGCTATGCCGGTATCGGCATGATTCTGGTGTCCGCCGTGCTGACGGCCATTTACCTGATGGGTGTGGCGTTCTTCATGTTCTTCCGCCCGCTGGAAGATACGGCCGGCATTGAGCCGGGCATGAGCTATGATCCGACATGGAAGATGAAGCTGCCGCTGCTGGTGCTCACGATTGCCATCGTGCTCTGCGGCGTATTCTCCAATGGCGTGATCACGAAGCTGGCGGCTGTCGCCGCCGGCGTTATCTGAGAAAGGGAGGGAACGGCATGCTCGCATTTCTGGTTTTCTTCCCGATGATCGCGGCTGTGATCTCCTATCTGATCGGCAAGGCCAGCAAGGCAAGGCGCGATAAATTTGTGATTCTCGCCTGCTTTGCGGAGCTTTGTGTGGTCTGCGCTGCGCTTGTGCTGGTCATCCGCGGCCAGTCGTTCGCCTTTGAGGTGCCCGGCTTCTGCGGCTTTGGTCTGCATTTTGAGCTGGATGGCTTCCGCGCACTGTATGCGCTGGTCGGCGGCGTGATGTGGCTGGCCACATCCATGCTCAGCCGCGAGTACTTCGCGCATCACTACCACAACCGCAACCGTTACTATTTCTTCTTCCTGATGACGCTTGGCGCGACCATCGGCGTATTCCTCTCGAGCGATCTGTATACGACGTTCATCTTCTTTGAGATCATGTCCTTTACGTCCTATACCTGGGTTGCGCACGATGAGACGCCCGGCGCCATGCGCGCCGCAGAGACGTATCTGGCCGTCGCCGTCATCGGCGGCATGGTGATGCTCATCGGTCTGTTCCTGCTGTATCTGACGCTGGGCACGCTGACGATCTCCGAGCTGCATCACGCGGCGGAGCACTGCGCCGAGCACGGTAAGCTCTGGGCTGCCTGCCTGTGCATTCTCTGCGGCTTCGGCGCGAAGGCAGGCATGTTCCCGATGCACATCTGGCTGCCCAAGGCGCATCCGGTCGCTCCCGCTCCGGCGTCTGCGCTGCTTTCCGGCATCCTGACGAAGACGGGTATCTACGGTATCATCGTCGTCTCTGCCAATATCTTCCGCGAGAGCATTGCCTGGGGCAACATGCTGCTTGTGCTGGCGCTGATCACGATGCTGGGCGGCGCTGTGCTGGCGGTGTTCTCCTGCAACCTCAAGCGTACGCTGGCCTGCTCTTCCATGTCCCAGATCGGCTTCATCCTCACGGGCATCGCGATGAGCTGTCTGCTGGGCCATCACAACGCGCTTGCAGCCCGCGGCGCGCTGCTGTACATGGTCAATCATTCGCTCTTCAAGCTCATCCTGTTCATGGCGGCCGGCGTGGTGTATATGAATCTGCACAAGCTGGATCTCAACGACCTGCGCGGATTCGGCCGCAAAAAGCCGCTGCTGCACTTTGCGTTCCTGATGGGCGCATTCGGTCTGATGGGCGTTCCCGGTTTCTCCGGCTATGTCTCCAAAACGCTGATTCACGAGGCGATCGTCGAGTATGTGCATCTGCTGCACGAGGTGCACAGCCCGCTTGCGCCGCTGTATACCGGCGCGGAATGGATCTATCTCTTCTCCGGCGGCCTGACGAGCGCATACATGATCAAGCTCTATATCTGCCTCTTCTGGCAGAAGCATCCGAGCGATCAGCTCTTCCACGATGCGAAGAAGCGCATTTACATGAACAAGACCTCCGCGCTTGCCCTCACGCTCAGCGCGATTCTGGTGCCGCTGCTGGGCGCGCAGCCGAATCTGACGATGGACAAAATCGCAGACTTTGCCGGCGGATTCCTGCATGCCGGTACGCCCGCGCATGAGGTGCATTATTTCGCCTGGGTCAATCTCAAGGGCGCGTGCATTTCTCTGGGCATCGGTCTTGTCGTGTATCTGTTCTTCATCCGCCGTGTGCTCATGCGCAGGGATTACAATGTGATGGAGTACGTCAACCTCTGGCCGCAGTGGTTTGACATGGAGGATCGCCTCTATCGTCCGGCGATCTTTGGTCTGCTGTCCCTCGGCGGAAAGTTTGCCCAGATCGGCAACGAACAGAAGCTTGAGGAGCGGGTGTACTGGCCTGCCGTGCGTGCGGCGAGCCGCGCAGGCGGCGCCCTGGCAAAGGCGATGAGCGAGGATACGCTTGAAAACAGGCTGTACTGGCCTGTGCTCCGGTCGCTGTCCCTGCTTGGCGCGGTTGCCGCCAAGGCGATGGGCGACGTGTCGGACATGATCGCGCTGGCGTTCACCAAGACGTTCCTGGCGATGCGCAGGTACACCGAAAAGGTGCACGTGGGCAACGTGATCACCGAGGCCGTCGGCCATACGGCGGACAGCTTTGCTGAGGTGCTCAACAAGACGATCTTTGCAGGCAATCCGAAGGCGCACCACTATACCGGTCTGCTTGCCGGCGTCTGGGACGGTATCCTGGATGCGACGCGCAGACTGACGCATACGATGAGCTACGGTTTGCTGCTCTTCGGCCTTGGCCTGTGCGCGACGATCATTTATCTGCTGATGTACGGCATGTAAAACAGAAAGCCAGGCGTGAGCCTGGCTTTTGCCTTACAGGAAATGGAGTGAACCCCTCCACCGCTCACGCGGTCCCCCTGCTGCGGGGAACCCGCATAGTCGTACCTGATGGGTACTCCTTGCGATTCCTCACGCTCCGCCTCGCGATTTCGCCCTCAGGGCGTGCCCGGCTCCGGCGCCTATCAGAGGAGGCAGGACTGCTTGTCAAACCAAGGCTCCCCCGAAAGGGGAGCTGCCGCTGAAAACGGCTGAGGGGTTGAAGTGCGCGAGGCAACTTTTTTGTGTGATGAAAGGGGATTCGGATGAACATCACAGAACGTATCCGGGTGTTTGAGCGGCAGATGATTGCAGACAGAAGACGTCTGCATGAGCATCCCGAGCTTTCCGGGCAGGAAAAAGAGACGATCGACTATATCGTATCGACGCTTGAAAGCCTGGGCATGGGCATACATATCGTGCCCAGCGGCGGCGTGATCGGCGTGCTGGGCAAAAGCCAGGAGGGGCCGTGCGTATTGCTGCGGGCGGACGTGGACGCGCTGCCGATAAAGGAAAGCGCACAAAATGCAAACGGGAAAAAGGGATGCGTATCTAAAATAGAGGGCGTGATGCATGCCTGCGGGCATGACGCGCATACGGCGATGCTTCTGTGCGCAGCGCGCGCGCTTGCGTCGATGAAGGAAGAAATACAGGGATGCGTGCTGTTTGTCTTTGAGCGCGGAGAAGAGAAGGGCGGCAAGGGATACCTTGAAAACCTGCTGCCCTATATTGAGCGGAATTTCAGCGTCGATACCTGCTATGCGACGCATGTCCGCTGGGATATTCCCTCCGGCAAGGTGGCTGTGATGGACGGCGCAGTGATGGCTGGCGGCTTCGGCTTTGATGTGGAGATCAGGGGACAGGGCGGGCATGGCTCAAGACCTGATCTGGCAGTCAGCCCGGTGGATTGCTTTGCGTCCATCCATCAGCAGCTGCTTGCGCTGCGTCTGCGCGCCGCTGCGCCGGATCAGGTGCTGACGTATTCGCTGGGTACGGTGAACGCAGGCCGGCAGGCCAACATCATACCCGATACGCTGCGCTTTTCCGGTACCGTGCGCACGTTTGATACGGCGGGCGCGGGCGAGCGCTTTGCGTCGGAGATGAAAAAGATCATCGACAGCACCTGCACAGCCCATGGCTGCACATACGAGCTGACGCATTTTTCAAAGCCGATTTATGAGACGGCCAATCATGCGCAGGCGGCGCAGCGCGCAAGGCATGTGTTTGCGCAGGCGCTCGGTACGGACGCCGTCACGCATTGCCAGCCGTGGATGGCTTCGGAATCGATGAGCGCATATCTGAAGCTCTGGCCGGGCGTACTCAGCTTTACCGGTATCCGCAATGAGGCGAAGGGGTGCGGCGCCAATCACCATACGCCGGAGTTTGATCTGGATGAGGACGCCATGTTTTACGGCGCGGCGGCGGCCTGTGCCTATGCGCTGGATTATCTGAACAACAGGCCGGAATATGCGTTCAGGCGGGAGATTGTATCGCTTGAGGATCTGGTCAGCCGCTCGATCTGAGCGCAGGGCTGCGAATTGGCCTTCATACATTGACATAACGGAATACAGGCATTACAATAATACGGCTGCTTCGCGCTGCGTGCGGCTGTATTTTTAAAGACGGGGAAAAACAGATGGAAAAGAATGGAATACAGGAGAATAAAATGGGCGTGATGCCTGTCGGAAGGCTGCTGATCAACATGAGCCTGCCGATGATGGCGTCCATGCTGGTGATGGCGCTGTACAATGTGGTGGACTCCATGTTTGTTTCGCGCATCAGCGAGCATGCGCTGACTGCGCTGAGCATGGCGTTTCCGGTGCAGAACCTGATGATTGCGATTTCAGCCGGTCTTGGCGTGGGTCTCAACGCGGTGCTCTCCCGTGCGCTGGGCGCAAAGGACCACCGCGCCGTGAAGCGCGCAGCGGCTAACGGCGTGTTTATCCTGCTGCTCTGCGCGCTGGCCTTTATGCTTGTCGGTGCGACTTGCGTGAGGCCGTATTTTATGGCGCAGACGGGTATTGCGGAGATTGTGGAAGGCGGCGTGCTCTACACGACGATCGTCACCGTCGGTTCGCTGGGCCTGTTTATGCAGATTCTCTTTGAGCGCCTCCTGCAGAGCACGGGACGTACGGTGCTGGCTATGACCAGCCAGATTACGGGCGCTGTGATCAACATCGTCATGGATCCGATTCTGATCTTTGGCCTTCTGGGCTTTCCGAAGATGGGGGTGGCCGGTGCGGCGCTGGCCACGATCATGGGCCAGTGGATCGGTGCGGGCGTGGGCCTTTATATGTGCCTGAAAAAGAATACGGAGATTCCGCTGGCGTTCAGGGGCTTCAGACCGCATAAAGAGACGATCGTGCGCATTCTGACCATCGGCGTGCCGTCCGTGATCATGCAGTCCATCGGCTCCGTGATGACCTTCCTGATGAACCAGATCCTGATCGCGTTTTCTTCCACGGCGGTCGCGGTATTCGGCGTGTATTTCAAGCTCCAGAGCTTTGTGTTCATGCCGATCTTTGGCATGAACAACGGCACGGTGCCGATTGTCGCCTATAACTACGGCGCACGCAGAGCCGATCGAATGATGAAGGCAATCCGGTATTCGATCACGGCGGCGATCACGATCATGATCGGCGTGCTGCTGGTCTTTCATCTGGCGACAGAGCCGCTGCTGGGGATTTTTGACGCGTCGGAGGAAATGCTCCGTATCGGCGTTCCGGCGCTGCGCATCATATCTCTGAGCTTCCCTGTGGCCGGCTTCTGCATCGGCTGCGGCACGGTGTTCCAGGCGCTTGGATACAGCATCTATTCCATGATCAATTCGCTGGTCCGTCAGCTCGTGGTGCTCATCCCCAGCGCATTTGTGATCGGCAGGATGACCGGAGACGTCACACGGGTCTGGTATGCGTTTGTCATTGCAGAGGTATTCTCTCTGCTGCTCAGCGTGGTGTTCATGAAACGGATTTATCGGAATGTCATCAGCAAAATCTGAGCGACGTCTGAGCCGGGTTTCCCGCATGGGAAGCCCGGCTTTTTGTATGGTTCAGCCTCTCAGTGATGCGAGCGTTTCATCCAGTATGACCTGCCAGCGTGTGAAATCCATCGACGGAACGTAGAAGGTTTCCAGCTCGTCGTGCAGCTGCTTGGCCTGAGCCAGCGCGCTGGCCGCGCGCTGAAGATGCTGCTGCGAAGCGGCGCGCCCCTGTTCGAGCATGCATTCATGGCGAAGCAGGCTGCCGGCAGGAATACAGGAAGAAAAATCAAAGATCTGTTCGGCGGCAAGCGTCTCACTGGTGGTGATGAGTGTGGAAAGAGCGGGAATGGTGAGATGCATCAATCCGCCGGGCCGCATCGGACAGAGATGCTCTTCGACACGGAAGCCTGCGGCCTGAGCCGCCCTGCTGATCTGCATGAGCACGGGCGTCAGATCCATGGACGGGTGCCCGATGATGCGGATGACACGGGGCTGGGCAGACTGCGCAATCAGGCTGAGTTCCCCTTTCGGCGTAAGCGCGTCTGTGATGACCGGCCTGACGGATACGGCTTCATCCGCTGGAGCACCGGGAGAAAGCGCGGTCTGAATCAGTGCCCGCGTTATGCGCTGCAGACGTGAAGGATCGGCCGCAGAAGCCGCAATCAGCGCATTGTCGCGCGTCAAGGCCCATGCCGCCTGCATGTAGGCGCGGGCTCTGCGGGTCAGCACGCTGTGGTCGTTCATGCAGGAACGGATATGAGGAAGACGGGGCCGCATGGCAGATTCGTTCAGGCATACGCCCAGATTGATCAGGCTGTCCCGTGCGCCGGGGATGTGCGGATCCACGACGTGCGGGGCCGTGCCATCCAGGATCAGCAGACCGAGATGCGGCAGAGCGACAGCGTCAAGGCTGTCGGGATCGCCGGAACAGAAATACAGCGTCGAGGTATTGCCGGGATCGCACAGCGCGGCATGCAGGCGGCGCATGAATGTGGATTTGCCGACGCCCGGGCCACCCTTGAGAATCAGCTTTCGCTTAAGCACGCATTCAGGCATCAGATGATCAAAGCAGGAAACGAACCCGTCAGGCCCCATTGCGCCCGGAAACAAAGCACTGGCAGTGCTCAAAGACATCCCCTCCCAAGCCGGATTGGCGTATTGCAGCCGTCTCAGCGTATGAAAAAAAGCGAACGCTTATGCGTTCGCTTGAGAAGGGGCTATCAGTCGTTGCGGCGCTTGCGGACGATCAGAACGATCACAAGAATGACGGCAATGATCAGCAGCAGAATCAGCGGAAGAATGCTGAGCCAGGACGTCGTCTTATTCTCTTGTGCAGGCTCCACTGTTGCGGAAGGAGCAGCCGTTGCGGAAGAAGAGGAAGCGGCTGCATCTTCGGGCTGCTGGACGTCATCGACCTGCTGAGCGTCGTCCGTCTGCTGAGCGTCGTCCGTCTGCTGAGCGTCGTCCGTCTGCTGAGCGTCGTCCGTCTGCTGAGCGTCGTCCGTCTGCTGAGCGTCGTCCGTCTGCTGAGCGTCG
>JAFQOY010000175.1 GCA_017412025.1 Clostridia bacterium
ACGGCCAGAAAATGATATAGGAAGCGGCTTGCAGCCGCTCCTCGCACCGCGCATGTCGCTGCTGCGGATTTCATATGAAGGGGCTGCAGCCCCTTCATGCATCCCCAAAGTTTAAAACAGACTTTATTGATAATCTGAAACTCCCGCATTTCACGGGAGTTTGCAGAGAGTGCAAAGGAGCTGACTGACGGGCAGCTCCTTGCTGTTTTACAGGATATAGGCGTATCCGGTTTTCAGCGCGTGCAGGCGCTCGCCCATCCGTTCCTTCAGGAAGGAAAACGCGCCCTCGCCGGTGCAGTGGCCGGTGTAGTAGGTGCAGGGGAGGGAGAGCAGCGTCTGCGCGGCTTCCTGCAGGAATGCGCCGTCGCCGCCGTGCGGATTGAACTTCATGAAGTGGAAGCCGCCGACGAGCACATCCGGGGAGAGCCAGGAGGCGATGTTGAGTACGCCCTTGTGCGAGCAGCCGCTGACAACGATGCGCCTGTCGTGTTCCTCAATCACCAGATACTGCTCATGCTCGAAGCGATCCGGAAAGACGCCTGCGCCCGTGCGCACCGTCATGCCTGTGGCGGAGTCGGGATAAACGGCACGCATGCCGTTGCAGGTGCACAGCTTCAGCCCGCTGCAGATCGCATGTTCGTCGCCGGTGAGGATGATGCGGCTGCTTTTTGCAAGCGCGGGATCGACGCCGATGGTTTTGCCGGCGGCGTTGTAATGCGGCTCAAGCGCGCGGCTGTGCATGCACACCGGCGCGTGATCGTTGACCTCAAGGAAGCGGCTCAGGCCGCCGCTGTGGTCGTAATGGCCGTGGGAGAGGATGCACAGATCGACGGCGTCAAGATCCACGCCCAGCCGCGCAGCGTTGTCGATGAATGCGCCGGTCTGTCCGGCGTCAAAGAGAATGCGCTTTCCATTCACGACGATATACAGGCTCAGCCCGTGTTCGCAGGCAAGCGAAGGATCACAGGAGGTGTTCTCCATCAGAACGCGAAGGTACATATGCTTCACCCCGTTATCGTCCGGTGCTCCTGCGCCCCGGACGGAATATGCAAAAGGCGCGCGCCTGCTTACAGCACGATATCGCCCGGATTGTAACCATAGGGCAGGGGCTCTTCCTCAAGGAACGCAAAGCCCTCGTCGCGCAGCGTCGGCAGGAAGGCCTCGTACGGCATGCGGTCAAACTCGCAGACGTAGTCGCCCGCGCCGAAGCACGCGCCCTCCTTGCCCTTGAGGTTCAGCCCGCGGCAGAACTTGGTGTGGTTGGAGCAGTCGTGCACGACGATGGGCCAGTTTTCCTCGGCGGCCATCTTCATGATTCGGAACGTGATTTCACGGCTCCAGATCGGGGAGACGTAGCCAAGGCGCGCGATGTACATGGGCTCGCCTTCGTAGTTGCCGATGTTGTTGGGGTTCAGGTGCAGCTCGGCGCAGTTGATGAAGTCAAGGCCGGTTGCAAGGATGGCGTCCTTCTTCTGCATGAATGCATCGTAGAATTCCGGGGTCATCGGCGTCTCGACGCCGACGAACGGGATGTACTTTTTCGCGATGCGGATATGCTCGATGACCTTGTCGTGGCAGTTTGATGCGCCGAGGTTGAAGCGCAGCTCGTCAAGCCCGGCCTCGCCCAGCGCTCTGAGGTTTTCCTCCGTGCACAGCAGGCCGTTGGTGTACATGTGCTGATGCACGCCGGCGGCTCTGAATTTGCCGATGACGCCGTAGTACTTTTCGATCTCCATAAACGGCTCCAGATACACATAGGAGACGCCGGTGGGCTTTTGCTGGATGGAGAGCAGCAGGTCGATGTCCTGCTCGTAGAATTTGGTGCCGCCGATCTGCCACATGCCCTCGCCGATGGGCGGAATGCGGTCAAGCTCGCCGTAGTTGTAGCAGAAGCGGCACTGAATGTTGCACTTGTTCGTCTTGCGGATGGCGGACAGGCCGGTGCCCGTCAGGCAGGAACGGCAGCCGCGGGAGAATTTGGCGTCGTCGCCCACGTAATAGGTGCGTCCCTGCAGGGATTTGAGCCCGGGGATTTCGGCCATCAGCTTTGCGTTGCGCGCATTGACGGCGGCCTCGATCTGCGCAAACGTTGCAAGCGCGATCTCCTGCTGATGGGTCAGAAGCTCCTCGTCCTCAGGAAGCATGGCGAAAAACTCAAACCACATCAGCGCGTCTTTCTTGGAAATCTTCATATATGATCCTCCGAATCTGCAAGCGGTGATTGAAATGATAACAATTCATTATAGCATGAAAAACGGCGGCGGGCAATGACAAGCCCGGCCGCCTGGTTTTTATGAAGGCATTTTTGCGGCCATTGAAGCAATGGCTTTTTTAAATTGCGAACGGAAGAGAATGGCCGTAAACGTGACGGCAAGGAAATCCGCGACGGGTTCCGCCGTGTAGACCGCCATGGTCTTGTCCTGCATGAGCATGGGCATGAGGTAGATCAGCGGCAGGAGCAGCACAAACTTGCGCATGACGGCGACGATGATCGAGGAGCTGGCGTAGCCGATGGCGACGAACGTCATCTGGCAGGCGATCTGGACGCCGAACAGCCCCAGAACGCCGCAGTAGATGCGCAGCGCCCTGGCGCTGAAGGAAAGCAGCGCAGGATCCGGCGTGAAGATCGAGGCAAAGGCCTGCGGGAAGAGCTGGATGAGCAGCCAGAGCGTGCAGGAATAGACGAGGGAAACGGTCAGCAGCAGGCGGAACGTGCGCTTCACGCGCTCGGCATTGCCTGCGCCGTAGTTATAGCTGGTGATTGGCTGCGCGCCCTGGGAGAGCCCCTGCAGCGGCAGCATGGCAAACTGCATCACGCTGGTGAGGATGGTCATTGCGCCGACGGCGACGTCGCCGCCGTAACGGAGAAGGGACGAATTGAAGCA
>JAFQOY010000176.1 GCA_017412025.1 Clostridia bacterium
GATGTTAACGTGCGGCTTAGTGCGCTCAAACTTTTGCTTCGCCATTGGAAAAACCTCCTCGTAATTTCGGCTGACAGTTGTTCTGCGCCCGCCGAATTGTCGGTGGTCGCTCTGGAGCAGGTGATGGGAATCGAACCCACGCGATCAGCTTGGGAAGCTGAAGTTCTGCCATTAAACTACACCTGCAAAGGGCTGTCAACCGGTTTATTCATCCCTTATTCTATCTAAATATCACGGGATTGTCAATACGCCGTACACATTTTCGCCTGAAAAACCGCCCTTCTTCCCCTCCGCCGCGCAGCGCCCTTTCCCTGTCCGCGGCGGACGGAACCAGCGCCATCCGGCCAAAAAGGAGCTTCCCGCTCACGCGTTCCGCTCCCTGATCAGCTTTTCCAGCTTGTGCTTGACGCGCTGCAGCGCGTTGTCGATGCTCTTGACATGGCGGCCGAGCATCTTGGCAATCTCCTGATAGCTCTTGCCGTCCAGATACGCAGCCAGCACTTTTCTTTCAAGCGGAGACAGCGCCTCGTCAATCTGGCTTTCAATGCTCACATAATTTTCCTGTCCGATGAGCAGTTCCTCCGGATCGGTGCTTCTGCCCTCTGTGATCACATCCATCAGCGTCCTGTCGCTCTCCTCCTCGTAGATCGGCTTGTTCAGCGATACATAGGAATTGAGCGGGATGTGCTTCTGGCGCGTCGCGGTCTTGATCGCCGTGATGATCTGCCGGGTTACGCACAGCTCGGCAAACGCATGAAAGGAGGCCAGCTTGTCCGCCTTGAAATCGCGGAACGCCTTGAACAGGCCGATCATGCCCTCCTGCACGATGTCCTCGTGATCTGCGCCGACCAGGAAGTACGACCGCGCCTTGGACCGGACGAAGTTCTTATACTTATTGAGCAGGTATTCCGACGCGTCGGCGTCGCCCTGCTGTGCCAGCAGCGCGATTTCCTCGTCGGTCATGCTTTCATAATCCCTGTGCATTTCGTCCTCCCCGGTGCGGTTTCCCCGGCCGCCGCCGGAAAAGCCCGCTTCTTTCTTCTGGTTTATTGTGCTGCCCGCAGCAGAGTTTCTGCCAGACCGGCGCGCTCACTCGTCAAGCCCCTTGCGCATCCGGTCAAATATTTCCCTCTGATGCGGCGGCAGGCGGGAGAAGATGTCCCCGCGCGAAACCTTTTCTTCTTTCATGCGCACGCGGCCCACGCTGCGCACCTGCGTCAGCTCAATGAGAAACTCCCGCGAGGAAATGCGCACCGCGCCGCGCCCCATCGTCACCGTCTGTTCGGTGGAATCGCTCGTCGCCACGCGCACATGCCGCCATTTGGGCGCCTGCGCGCACAGCGTTTCGATATAGTTGTCCGCGCTCTCGGCATGCTTGGTAAAAACGACTTCTACCCCATGCACAGTCGTGCGCGAGCGTACCGGCCTGTCGGTATAGTGCCCGTCAAAGACGACGATCACCTCTTCGCCCGAAAAGCCGGCATAATCCGCAATCAGATGCACGAGCCGCTCCCGCGCCTCGTCGATGGACAGATGCTCCTCTCTGGGCACGCTCCACGCTCCGATGACGTTGTATCCGTCCACAAGCAGCAGGGGCTTCATCGCTTATGCCCTCGCGCCGGCCACGGCATACAGCAGGATGCCCGCCGCAACAGAGGCGTTCAGCGAATCGATATGGCCCTTCATCGGCAGGGACACCAGCTTGTCGCAGCTCTCCCTCACCAGGCGGGAAATGCCCTCGCCCTCGGAGCCGATGACGATCGCCGCCGCGCCGGAGAAGTTCACCTTTCGATAATCCTCTCCGTTCATCGCCGCGCCGTAAATCCAGATTCCTTCCTTCTTCAGGCGCTCAATCAGCCGGGTCAGGTTCGTCTCCTTCGCCACCGGCATGTATTCCACCGCGCCGGCGCTCGACTTCACAGCCGCCGGCGTCAGGCCCACGGCCCTGCGCTCCGGAATGATCACGCCGTGCGCACCCGCGCACTCCGCGCTGCGGATGATCGCGCCCAGATTGTGCGGATCGGTCACGCCGTCAAGGATCACCAGCAGCGGCGCTTCTCCGCGCTCCTTCGCCAGCGCCAGCATATCGTCGACCGTCTTGTAGCTGTACGCGCTCGCCACCGCGATCAGGCCCTGATGATTGGGCGCCATCTGGTCAAGGCGTGTGCGGTCAACCTCCTGCACCACGATCTTCGCATCCCTGGCCATCGCCACGATTTCTCTGGCGGAGCCGATCAGCTCGCCCCGGGCAACCAGCAGCTTTTCGATGTCGCGTCCGGCGCGCAGCGCCTCGCGGATCGGATTGCGTCCGACAAGCAGGTTGTTTTCCAGTTCCTCCTCGCGCGCAGGCGGCGGAGTCTGCACGCGCACATCGCCAACGCGCTCCTCACGGCGCTGCGGCCGCGGGCCGCCAAAGGCCGGGCGCTCGCCATAGGGCTTCTTCTCGCCATACTCGCAGCGCTCGCCGTAGGGCTTCTTCTCGCCGTACTCGCGGCGCTCCCCATAGGGCTTCTTTTCGCCGTACTCGCGGCGCTCCCCATAAGGCTTCTTCTCGCCGTAGGGCTTCTTTTCGCCGTACTCGCGGCGCTCCCCGTAGTTCTTCCTCTCGCCATAGCGGCGCTCGGTCGGCGCAGCCATATCGCCATCACGCGCCGGGCGGCGGGTCAGCTCGTCGTCGCGCCAGTCATCGCGCTTGCTCTGCGGCTTTTTCGTGAAGCTGTCATAGTATGCCATACATTTCCCTCTTTTATATCTCCATGGTAGGGGAGGGCCTCTGCTCCTCCCTGATTTCGCATTTCTTTTCCCCGGGTGGCGCGGTGCTCCTTCCCGGCGTTCTGTTTTTCATCCGGTCGAACCACGACCGTCTTCCCGCCGTCTCACGCCAGCGAAGCGTGTCTCTTTTTGATCTCTCCGGCCCTGCCGCAGGAGGCCTTCCCCTCCGGGCATGCGCCTCGCAGGCACGACGGACCGGCATTTTCAAACAGCGCCGGCGCCGCTTTGCGGCACTCTCTGAGCATCTGCCAGGCCATCTCACGGATCTCCCACTGCGCACGGCTGCAGCAGCGCAGCTCAAAGAAGTGCATCAGCTCGCGTGCGTTCATCGTCACCAACAGGCGGGTCGCAGCCGCATTGGGCAGCACGAAGCGCGCATCCTCGTTGGATTTCTCCTTTGCTCCGCCCAGCTTTTCCTGCCACTGGCAGTACCATGCATGCATCGTATCCATCTGCCGGATAAACTCTTTTTCCTCCTCCTCGCCAAGCGCGGAGATGGACGGCGGAATCACATAGTCAAATCCATCCGCCATGGACACATAGCGCTGGCTCTGCACGGAGAAGGACGCAATGCGGTGGCGCGTCAGCTGCGCCAGCAGCGCGCGGGATACGCCCTCCACCGCAAAGGTGAAGCTCGCATGCTCCGTCACCGACAGATGCCCCCGCTCCATCACCCGCGCGACAAATTCCTGCTGATCCGACGCCTCCACGCGCTCGCGAAGGCTTTCCACATCCGCCTGCGCATAGCACAGACGCGCGCCCAGCGCCACAATCTCATCGGCGTCCGGCGTCGCGCGCAGCAGGATTACCTTGAGGTTTGCTTTTGCCATATATCCTCCGTCTTTTCAAGCGCCATTTTCACCAGCGTATCCAGCCGCTGCGTCTGTCCCGTCAGATACAGGTAGCCCCACAGCGCCTCCAGCCCCGTCGCATGGGCGTAGTCCGCCGGATCGGCGTGCTTCGGGGCCGCATGCTTGGCCTGGCTGTTGCGTCCGCGCCTGGCGATATCCGCCTCGTCCGCATCAAGCAGCGGCTCAATCGCTTCCAGCATCCTCGCCTGCGCATAGGCGCTGACCATCCGCACCGCCTGCTTATGCATCTTTCCAACCGTCATCCCGCGGGATACCAGCATGCTGCGCACATACAGATCGTGAATCGTATCGCCGACATATGCCAGCTGCAGCGGATTGAGTTCCTTCGTATCGCGCACGGCAAAGGCGTCGTGCGCCGCATTGATCTCCTGTGTAAGCAACAGGCCACTTCCTCATCATGTTCTGTGCAATGGCGGCTACTGCGCCAATACTGCATTTTACAGTATATCACCAATCAAAAAAAAAGGAAAGTCCTTCTTTTTTGCAAAGGTCATCTGTTTTCCTTTCCCGTATGCTGCGCCGATCCGCCCATTACCCGCCGGTTTCCTCGCCGCTTCTGTCAACCGCCTCAAGCGGCTTCGGACGCTCCCCCGGCAGCGCCGCCCAGTCGCACACCCCCTGCACAATGCCCTGCGCCACGCGCTGCCTGTACGCATCGCTGAGCAGCAGTTCCTCCTCCTCCCTGTTAGACAAAAAACCGCATTCCACCAGCACGCCCGGTATTCCAAACGTCAGGATATAGTAATCTCCGCCCAGCGCTTCTCTCTCCTTCCTGGGCTGAAGCTGCCGGACCATCGCCGTCTGCACCGCCCCCGCCAGCAGCCGGCCCGCCGGGCAGCCCTCGCGGTAGAATACCTGCGGTCCGCTCTGGCTGCGTCCAGCGTATTCATTCATGTGGATGGAGAGCAGCAGATCCGCGCCGCCGCCCATGACGATCGCCGCTCTCCGCTGCATATCCTGCAGCTTCCTGCGGATCGGCGGATTGTCGTCGCACAGCGCGTAATCATCCGTGCGCGTCATGATCACCTCCGCGCCCTTTTCAAGCAGCAGCTCCCGAACCTTGACCGCCACATCCAGATTCAGCCCCTTTTCCGGCACGCCGCTCACCCGGCCGACCGCACCGCCGTCGTATCCGCCGTGCCCGGCGTCCACCGCAATGCGCATTCCGTTCAGTACGCCTGCATATTCCTCTCCTGCCGCCGTCTCCTGAGCAGCTCCGCCGGCAAATGTGCGCACGGCACTGTCCCCCGCGCAGAAAAGCAGCATCGCGGAGCACATCGCCGTCACCCCCAGCAGCAGCCTCGCATGCAGCTTCACCCGATCTATCGTTCCTTTCATTGATGCGCCGCCTCCCCTCACGCAGGCATATGCGCCGTATCCCGCCGCTATGCCCGAAAGGCGGAAATATTCCATATGGTTTCACAATCTTCATCCGGAACAAATAAATGTTACAAATCTTTTTCACAGGTTTTCCCCGCTTGCCAACAGGTTTTCCCCAGTTATCCCCAAACTTATCCACATTTGTTTTCCAATGAAAATCCAGCTTTTTCCGACTTCTTCACGGGGTTATCCACAATTGTCCACAGGACATTTCGCGACATTTGTGGACAATTCTTGATAACATATGTTTTCCACAGCCCGGCAAAAAGCAAAAACCGCCGCCTATTATTACAAATCTGTAATATATAAGCAACGGTTTTGTCATATTCGTACACGCAGTATCCTGATTTCCCAGCCGAAATCACACCAGGCGCAGCGACGGCGTCGCATTGAGATCAAGCGATGCTATTTCCCCCCGCATCAGGCGGTAAAATCCCGCGCTGCCAATCATCGCTGCGTTATCCGTGCACAGAATCGGAGGCGGCATCACCAGACGGATTCCGGCTTTCTGGCATTTGTCGTTCATGGTGTTGCGAAGGCCGGAGTTGCTCGCCACGCCGCCGGCCATGGCCATCACCCTTGCACCGGTCTCCTTCGCCGCCAGCACGGCCTTATCTGTCAGCAATTCCACCGCAGCATGCTGAAAACTCGCCGCAATGTCCGCCGCAGGCACGTCCTGTCCGTTCTGCCTGAGCTTGTGGACGGTGTTGATCAGCGCCGTCTTCAACCCGGAAAAGCTGTAGTCATATCTTCCCGGCGTCTGCACGTGCGGCAGCTTCAGCGCATGCGGATTTCCCTCGCGGCTGAGCTTGTCCAGCAGCGGACCGCCCGGATACGGCAGCCCCAGCACGCGCGCCGCCTTGTCAAACGCCTCTCCGGCCGCATCGTCCATCGTCTGTCCCAGCAGGGTATACACCCCGTAATCCTCCACGCGCACGATGTGCGAATGACCGCCGGAGGCGACAAGGCAGACAAACGGCGGCTCAAGATCCCTGTGCGCGATGTAGTTCGCGCTGACATGCCCTTCGATGTGGTTCACCGGGATCAGCGGCTTGCCCGCCGCATAGGCCAGCGCCTTCGCCGCCGATACGCCAATGAGCAGCGCGCCGACCAGCCCCGGCCCGTACGTCACCGCAACAGCGTCCACGTCTGCGAGGGTCATGTCCGCCTTTTTGAGGCATTCGTCAATCACCGGATCGATGCTCTCCACGTGCTTGCGGGAGGCAATCTCCGGCACGACGCCGCCGTACATCGCATGCAGTGGAATCTGAGATGATATGATGGATGACACCACCTCGCGGCCATCCTTTACAATCGCCGCCGCCGTTTCATCGCAGCTGGATTCAATAGCCAGAATGGTCGCATGCCCGCTTTCGCGAAGGCGCTGCACCTGCTGCTCCACACTCTGCTTGTAGTTCATCTTATTTCTCCTTATTCAGATGCCTGCGGATCATGCCGCCGACGAGCAGATCAATCGCAAACAGCATCACGGCCATCACCAGAAGCATCCTCAGCGCCATGTTTGCGCCGTTGACAAGCGCCTGCTCAAACAGCGGCTGCGGCATGATGCGGATGAGAATATCCGTTTCAGGATTCATCATCCACAGATCATTGGTAAACAGCGTTTCATGCATCTGCACAAACAGCGTTTCAAAGCCGCCCGCACTGATCTGATTCACGATATTCTGCACAAATACCATCATCACCGTTACCGCCGCAAGGGCGCCTATCAGCTGCGGTCTCATTCGGTTTTTAAGCCTCGCGCCCGTCCATGCAATCACGACGGCCAATGCAGCAGCAAGCGTCAGATACACTTTGCTCATATCCCTTGCCGTAAAGATCAGCCCGCGCACATCGATCATGTGACGTACCTCATCCTCGCTGACGTAAAGCGGAAAATCAATACTCTGATCTTCTCCCAACATATACTGGCTGGCAATCCATGCAAATTCCTTCTGCTGCTCCTGCGTCAGCCCGATATATGCGGATACCTCTTCCTCCGTCGTATAGCCCATCGCCTTCTTGACCGCCGCGCGCGACTGCTCATGATAAAACGTCTCGTCAACCGCAATCTGACAGACCGCATTGAGAACGGAACCAAGCGCCGCAAAGATGATCATCATGCCCGTCAGAATACCGGTAATCCATGCCATTTTCTTCATAATCTGATTCCTCGGAAAATCGGAAAAGAGCGGACGATACCGTCCGCCCAAAACACGTCACTGCATCTGCAGATATGCGGTGATGAAGCCGTCGATCTCGCCGTCCATCACAGCGTCCACATTGCTGGTTTCATAGCTGGTGCGATGATCCTTGACCATGGAATACGGATGGAAGACGTAGGAGCGGATCTGGCTGCCCCACTCGATCTTCTTCATCTCGCCCTTGATGTCGGCCATCTTCTCCTCGCGCTCGCGCTCGCGCAGCTCCAGCAGCTTCGCCTTGAGCATGCGGATACAGTTCTCGCGGTTGTGCACCTGGTCGCGGCTGGTCTGGGAGGAGACGACAATGCCCGTGGGATAGTGCGTCATACGCACGGCAGAAGAGGTCTTGTTGACGTTCTGTCCGCCTGCGCCGGAGGCGTGGTACACGTCCGTGCGCACGTCCTTCATGTCGATCTCAATCTCGTTGTCGTCATCCTCGATGATCGGGGAGACGTCCAGCGAGGAGAAGCTCGTCTGGCGGCGGGCGTTGGAGTCAAACGGGCTGATGCGAACCAAACGGTGCACGCCCTTCTCGCTGCGCAGGAATCCATAGGCGTTTTCGCCCGTGATTTCCATCGTCACGGACTTGAGGCCCGCCTCGTCGCCGTCCAGAATGTCGATGATCTTCACTTCATAGCCGTGGCGCTCGCAGTAGCGCATGTACATGCGCGAGAGCATCTGCGTCCAGTCCTGCGCCTCGGTGCCGCCTGCGCCCGCATGCAGGGAAATGTATGCGTTGTGGCTGTCATAGTCGCCGCGCAGCAGGCTCTCAAGCTTCAGCTCCGCCAGATCCTTTTCCAGCTTTGCGATCTCCTCGCCCGCCTCGGCCACCAGATCGTCGTCTTCCATCTCCGCCGCCAGCTCCATGGTTGCATCCACGTCGTCCGCGCGGGCAATGAGCTTGTTATAGTGCTCCAGCTTGTTTTCGATCGTGCGCGCCTTCTTCGTCACAGACGTGGAACGCTCCAGATCGTTCCAGAAATCCGGCTCGTTCATGGTCTCGCTCAGTTCCATGAGCTGTTCCCTGAGCGTTTCAATATTCAGCGACGTGCCCGCCTCCGCGATGTCTTCGCGGATCTGGGTCATTTTCTGCTTGTAAAGATCCAGTTCAATCACGGGATTCACTTCCTTTATCCTGGTTATTTTATGCTTTGGTGCCGTCTTTCTCCGGGCGGAGCAGAGCCCCGTCCCTGCAGACGTTACGCCTCTTTGCCGCAGCAGTTCTTGTATTTCTTGCCGCTGCCGCACGGGCAGGGATCGTTGCGTCCGGCTTTCTTTGCAGCTTTCTTGGTGCCCGCCGGGCCGCCGGCCGCTTTCGCCTGCTCGAGGTTCGTCTCCTTCACCTCGGCAACCTGCCTGCGCTCCTGCGGCACGTTGATGCGCGCCATATACATCCTGCGGACGGTGTCCTCGCGGATGAGGTGCACCATCTCGTCAAACATGTCGTAGCCCTCGATCTGGTATTCGGTGATCGGGTTGCGGTTGCCGTATGCGCGCAGGCCGATGCCGTCTCGCAGCTGATCCATCGCGTCGATGTGATCCATCCAGCGCTTGTCGACACATGTCAGCAGCACGACGCGCTCAAGCTCGCGCACATCCAGTCCGATCTTGGCAAAGTCCGCTTCGCGGATCTCGTAGAAATCGCGCGCTTCCTTCTTGAGCAGATCCGTCAGGTCGTCCTTCTGAATATGGCTCATGACGTCCTCATGCGCCGCAAAGAATCCCATGCGCACGCACAGGCGCTCCATGTAATTCTTGAGCCCTTCCATATCCCAGTCAAGCGTATCGTCGCCGTTGCCGCAGTAGAGCGCAATCGCCTCGTCGATCAGCTTCTCCGCCATGCCGGCGATGGTCTGCTGCATGTCGCGGCCCTCGAGCACCTGCCTGCGCTGCTCATAGATTTCCTTGCGCTGCTCGTTCATGACGTCGTCATACTGCAGCACGTTCTTGCGGATCTCGTAGTTTCGGCCTTCGATGCGCTTCTGCGCGTTCTCGATCTGGCCCGTGAGCATGCCGGCCTCAATCGGCTCGGTTTCCGCCACGCCCAGTTTGGCAATCAGCCCGGAGACCTTATCGCTGCCGAACAGACGCATCAGATCATCCTGCATGGAGATGAAGAACTGAGAGGAGCCCGGATCGCCCTGACGGCCCGCGCGGCCGCGCAGCTGGTTGTCGATGCGTCGGGACTCGTGGCGC
>JAFQOY010000177.1 GCA_017412025.1 Clostridia bacterium
ACGGCCAGAAAATGATATAGGAAGCGGCTTGCAGCCGCTCCTCGCACCGCGCATGTCGCTGCTGCGGATTTCATATGAAGGGGCTGCAGCCCCTTCATGCATCCCCAAAGTTTAAAACAGACTTTATTGATAATCTGAAACGGCCGGGCATGACGCCCGGCCGTTTGAGGAGGGAGAAAAGGATTACTTCTGATAGTTGCAGTACAGCGCGGCAGCCGTGCGGAAGCAGTTGCGCAGCATCTGGCTGGAGAAGGTGCCGGCCTTGGTCTTGCCGGTGTATACGATGGAGGTGCCGGTGATGATCGGGCCGTCGGCGCTCTCGCCGAGCTCGACGTCGATGCTCATCACGCTGCCGTCAAGGAACTCGTCAAATACGGTCTCCTCGGTGATGGCGACGGTCTTGTACGCGTCGATCTTCTCGTCCGGCACGACGAAGTAGGTCTTTTCCTTGGTGCCGTCCACAAGGATATCCCACGCGCAGACCTGATGGGTCGCCTTGTCGACGACGATGATCATCGTAAAGGCGTTCGGGGTGCCGGCAGTCCAGCCGTGGCGGGCGGAGCCGCCCTGCGCCAGCTTCGTGCCGCCCTTCACCTTCATGGCGACGACCTGCGTGCCGTCCGCTGCCACGCCCTCGGCGGCATAGAGAACAGAGCCGACCTTCTTAGCGTCCGGCGCATAGTCGGTGACGATGGTCTCGTAGCTCGCCGGATAGACGGCGTTCAGCTCGGCCTTGTCCGCAGCGGAGGTATCGGCTGCGTAGCCCAGCGCATTCTGGGCGTAGTATGCGGCGGTCTGCACGGCGTAGCGCACGGCCTGGCAGGTCGCAGTCGCGCCGGAAACGACGTCGGATTCCATCAGCGGATCGGCGATCTTGCCGACGTAAGCGGCGTCCATGTATTCCTGCGTGATCATGGCGTCAAAGCCCGGGGTCTGCGCCTTCGCGCCGATGACGGAGGCGGCGGTGATCACGCTGCCCTCGGCGATGGTGACGCTGACGGTCATGGACGGATCTTCATCCATGTGATAGCCGTAATAGCCCTCGGCCTCGATGACGACGGAGCCGTCCTGCTCAGCGGCGGAGAGCACCGTGCCGTAGACGTCGTATTTGGCAAAGTCCGCGTTGACCTCGGCCATGGCGCAGGACGCAAGCAGGACAAGGCACAGCGCGGCGGTCAGAATCTTTTTGATCATAGCATGCAACCTCATTCATGTAAAAGAAGCTGCGCCGGCCGACAGGCGGCCGGCGCAGCCGGTGATGATGGGGCAAAAGGATTACTTGGCCTCCCAGAACATCCAGTTGTCCGGATACTCGTGGTGGGTCAGGCCGGTCTCGACGGTCTCATCGAGGGTGCCGATGACGACGGCGCAGACGAACTTCATGTTCTCGTTGGAGTTGTACTCGCAGAAGTTGCCGTCATAGTACTCGGTGCCGGCGATGTACTTGTCGCAGTTGAGGCCGCGCTCGCCGTTGTTGAAGCCGTTGACGCCCTCGAGGCCGCCCGGGCTCATGAACATGTGAGTGCCGTAGCCCTTGGCGATGGCGGCGACGTTCAGGTAGCCGGTGACGATGCCGGAGTCATAGTAGCCGCGGTCCGGAGCGAAGCCGACGACGTCATCGGTGCGCAGCTCGGTGCGGATGGCGCGCTCGGTGAACACGAGGATGGTCGCGGTGCCTTCGGAGGTCGCAACGCCGTACTTGTCGCCGATGATCGCGGTCTGCTCAGCCGGATCGGTGATGGCGATCATGTACCAGTCGGTCTTGCCGTTGGAGGTCGGAGCGAGGGAAGCCATGTGCATGATTTCCTTCAGATCCTCGACGGACGGAGCGCCGGAAGCGTCGGTGATGAAGCCGCCCTTCGCGCCGCCTTCCTTCGCGGAGGTGTCGTTGGCGATGGTGCGCCACACGCCCTCTTCTTCGAACCAGGTCGGGAACTGAGCGGCGTCAAAGCCCTCGGCCAGCGCGCCGGCAACGGTGAGAACCATAGCCAGGCAGAGCATCAGAGAAATAAGCTTCTTCATGGGGATTTCTCTCCTTTCAAATTGCCGTCTTTTTCACAAAGGCGGTTATGGGGACAATATACCACATCTATCCAGCATCGTCAAGATTCCAGATGAAATAATTTCAGATAAAATAGTTTCATACAAAATGATTCAAAAGAGGACAGAGGAGCGCGGATATGTTGAGGAAAAGTGCATAAATCTGTGCGTTCTGCAGCGGAATGAGACGAACGCTGCGCGCGCAAGCGCGCTTGCTATCGGCGCAGGACGATGCTATAATGCTCTTGAGGTGAAAGCGCATGAAGATGAAGCGTATTGCACTGGCGGCGGCGCTGCTGTGCAGTGTGTTTATTTTTGCACATGCACAGGCGATTCTGCAGGGATACAAGGGGAAGACCCGCGTGACGATGGGAGCGTTCGGCACGGTGAGCACGCTGTGCCTTTTTGACGATTATGATCAGCCGGGCGCGATTACGCGGTACGATAATGTATGGGCGGAGATCAAACGCTTGCTTGAGCAGATGGATCAGCTGCTCTCCGTATCGATTGAAACGTCGGAAATCGCCCGGTTTAACGCGCTTCCCTCCGGAGGGGAGATGGAAATCAGCCCGCTGACGGCGCAGGTATTCATGCTTGCACGTGAGATGCATGACAGGACGCGGGGCTATTTTGATCCGACGGTCTATCCGCTGGTGGACCTGTGGGGGTTCTCGCCACGGTTTATCAACGCGCAGAAGCCTGCCATGCCGTATGACAGAGAATGGCAGGACGGTGCGCGCGCGCTGCCTGAACAGAAGTATATCGACGGCTTCCTTTCTCTGGTGAACATGGACGGTATCGTGCTTGACGGAGATGCGCAGAGCGGCTTCCGGCTTCGCAAGGAGACGCCCTCTGTCGTGATCGACGGCGAGACATACCACGCGCAGATCGATCTTGGGGGCATCGCCAAGGGCTATGCTGCCGACAGGGTGGCGGAGCTGCTTGCGGGAGAGGGATATGCATACGGCTATTTCTCCTGCGGATCAAGCAGCCTGCGCCTGATGAAGAACGCATCCTTTGCTGCGAGGGAAAGCGGAGACCCCGCGTTCAGCCTGCAGGTGCGCATTCCGCGGGAGACGGAGAATAACCGGGAGGCGTATGCATACATCCGTGTGATGGATCAGTCGCTTTCTTCAAGCGGCGATTATGACAACAACTACATCGCGGGCGGCAATCTGTGCAGCCATATTATCAGCCCGTTTACCGGCTATCCGCTCAATTACACGGAGGGCGGCGTTCAGGGCGGCGTGAGCACGGTGACGCTGCTCAGCGGCAGCGCGGTGGAAGACGACGCGCTGACGACGGCGCTGTGCCTGATGGGACCGCAGGGCGCGATCGATTACATCAACAAAAATCTGCGCGAACACAGCGTGGCGTTGGTGCTGTATCGCGCAGATCAGAATACGTATGAGGTTGTGACCAATATCGGAGAGAACGGGCTTGAGATCCTCGATCCGGCGTATCGCCTGGCGAGTCGGCTGGATGAATCGGGGAATATCGTTTATACGGGCGAACTGTTCAGGGAGTCTCTCTGAGGTTCTTTTCCGCGTTATGGCGGATGCGCTCAAGAAAATTGGCGTACAGATCGCGTTCCTCTTCCGTGAAGCCTTCAAAGAGGATGGCGGTGTGTGCGGCGTTCAGCTCGTTGACCATCCTGGCGACTTCCTTGCCGGTTTCGGTGAGATACAGGCGCTTTTTACGGTAGTCGCTTGAATCGTCCCGGCGCTCAACGATGCCGCACTCAATCAGCCTGTTCAGCTTGCGTGTGACGGTTGGCGGGGGGACGAGCACTTCGTTGGCCAGCTCCACCTGCGTCATGCCTTCGCTGCGGCTGATACGACGGAGAAAACACATCTCGTTGGAGTCAAAGCGATAGGGTGTTTTACGCAGGTCGCGCTCTTCGAGCATGCTGCGTACCTTGGGAATGAGATGCTGGCTTTGAATCAGTCGCAGCAGTTTTTCCTTATTCATCAAATGAACACCATCCTAACCGATACCATTACATGTTGATTGTATCCTGAAAGTGTGGAAAAGTCAATGCAAATCCCGCGCAGCAGACGCTGCGCGGGATTTGACTATATACACATGGTTTACACGACGCCTCTGAAGGTGAAGCTGAATTCCACGCGCCTGCTGACGTCGATGAGGTACTCGTCGTGCGTATGCGCGCCCCAGCTGTCGTCGCCTGCGACGCCGATCTGCCGGAGAGCAGGGCGCACGACGGTGTAATGCACAGGGGGCAGCTCGTCCTCATGCGCGGCGGCTTCCATTTCATGCGGCGTGTGCGGCAGGACGGAGAAATCCATCGGCGTATCCGCCTCAAAGCGCAGGCCGCGTCCGCGATAATCCGTCACCTCCGCCCAGCGCACGCCGGTGCGGTTGCCGCATTCCTGCGGAACGAGGTAATGCGCGAGATTGTCCTTCGCCGTCGTCTTGAACACGCCCAGCTTTGCGCCCTGGCAGCGGTCGATGTAGCACTCGTCCGGGCCCATGCCGTAGTAACGCACCTGGTCGTAGTCGGCGTCCAGCTTCATCAGCATGCCGAATTCCGGCATGGCGGAGAGCCCCTCGACAGGATCGTAACTGAGCGTGACGCGAACCGTGCCGCAGGGATAGACCGTGTAGGCGGCATGGCACTCGGCGGCCGGCGTGGTCGGCAGGGCATAGGTGAAGCGGATGGTGATGCTGCCGTCGCCCGGCTCGATAACCTCGGGCATGCGCGGCCGCGTCACGGAGCGGGTTGCCGCGTAGAGCGAGGCGAGCTTCCACTGGGCATAGCGCACGGGCATGCCGTTGCCCACGTCGTTGTCCGTCGGCGCGCGCCAGAAGTTCGGCCGCGGCATCTCGCGCAGCATTTCCTTTCCGCCGTAGTTGTAGGAGACGATGCCGTTGGACATGTAGGAGAAGAGCACCTTGAAGTGATCGCCGATGACGCCGATATTCACGCCGCCGCGGACGATGCGCAGCGGCGCATGCCTCTGCACGGAGACGGGCTTTTCGACGGTCCATACGCCCTGGCCGAAGGCAGCCTCGCTGCCGCGCGCGGCCCAGGGCTTGTCCTCCTTCAGGCGGAAGGAGACGGTAGCGGCGTATTCGCCGCCGGCAGTCAGGCCGCCAAAGGGCAGCGGATATTCGCGCGCCTCAAGCGGCGGCACGTCGGTCGCGAGCGCGGCCCGGGCGATTTCGCGGCCGTCCAGCGCAAGGGTAACGACGCAGTCATACGCCGAGGTGTTTGTAAACATATGCCTGTTTTTGACCAGCACGCGATCGGCGCTGACTTCGCAGGCGATATTCTGGTAGTTGTAGCGGATCTCCTGCATCTTCGGCGTCTCGCTGCCGTCGCCGAAGAGGATGCCGTTGCCGGAGAAGTTGCCGTCGTGCGGGCGGTCGCCGAAGTCGCCGCCGTAAGCCATGCGTACCTGACCGAAGCGGTTCTTCACGCGGATGCTCTGGTCGAGATAGTCCCAGATGAATCCGCCCTGGAAGAGCGGCTCCTCGTAGGCGTACTCTGTATACTTGTGCATCGCGCCGTTGGAATTGCCCATGGAGTGCGTGTACTCGCAGAGAATATACGGCTTTTCGCGGTAAGAGGCAAGGAACTCGCGGATCTTGGCGACGGGGTGATACATGGTGGAGACCATATCGGTTTCATCCGGGAAAACAGGCTCACGGAACGCGCCCTCGTAGTGCACAAGGCGCGTGTCGTCCAGCGTGCGGAAGAGATTGGCCATCGCCTGAATGACGCTGCCGCTGGAGGATTCGTTGCCGCAGGACCAGATGAGCACACAGGGATGGTTCTTGTCGCGCTGGTAGGTGGAGTTGACGCGGTCAAGCAGGATGGGCTTCCAGTCCTCGCGGTCGCCGGGCAGCAGGTATTCCTGCGGCTTCGTGCCCATCATCACTTCCTGCCAGACGCCGTGCGTCTCCATGTTGTTTTCGTCGATGACGTAAAGGCCCAGCTCGTCGCACATCGCATACAGGCAGCTGGCGTCCGGGTAGTGGCTGGTGCGGATGGCGTTGATGTTGTTTCGCTTCATGGTCAGCAGGTCGCGCCAGATCTTCTCCTTCGGCACGGCGCGGCCGGTTTCGGCGCAGTAGTCGTGCCGGTCGACGCCCTTGAAGACGATGCGCTTTCCGTTGAGATGCATGACGCGGTCGATGAGCTCAAACCGGCGGAAGCCGACCTTCTGGGCGATAAACTCCGCTTCCTGTCCGTCCGGCGTGAGGACGGAGATCTCAAGCGTGTAGAGATGGGGCGCTTCGGCGCTCCACAGCCGCGGCGCCTTGACGGGCAGCTCCACGCGGAGGCTGCTGCCGGAGGCGATGGCGGAGCCGTATACGCGCAGGCCGTCGGTGAGCGTCAGCTGCACGGAGGCGGCGCTGTCAAGCTCGAGCGCCACGTCCAGCACAGCGTCGGTATAGGCGTCGTCAAGCAGGGTTTTGATCTTCAGATCGCGCACATGCGCGTCAGGGGCGGCGTAGAGGAAGACGTCGCGGAACAGGCCGGAGAAGCGCATAAAGTCCTGATCTTCCAGCCAGCTGCCGGCGCTGAAGCGATCCACGCGCACGGCGAGCTTGTTTTCGCCCTCAACCAGATACGGCGTGAGCTCAAAGTCCGAGGGGGTGAAGGAATCGGACGAGAAGCCGACGTAATGGCCGTTGAGCCATACGGCGGCGCAGCTCTCCGCGCCCTGCAGGGAGAGGAACACACGCCTGCCCGCAAAGGAATCGGGCAGGAAGAAGTACTTCACATAGCAGGCGACGGGGTTAAAGTCCTGCGGGATTTCGCCCACCTCGATCTGCTCGTGGCCGTCCCAGGGGTACTGGACGTTGACATACTGCGGCGCGCCGTATCCTTCCAGCTGGATATGCGCGGGGACGGGAATGTCGGCCCAGGCTTTGCAGCTGTAGATGGCGGACTCAAAACCGGGGATGACCGGATCGTTGTTGAGGGCATGATGGAACTTCCACAGCCCGTTGAGGGAACAGCGCAGGCTGCTTTCGCCGCCGAGCCATTCCGCGCGGGAGGCAAAGGCGACGTGATCAGAATGCGCGGGGACGCGGTTTTCGGCGAAATAGGCGGGAGACTTCAGGTTTTCATAATGAAATGGCATAGTCAATCGCTCCTGTGATCAAGAATTTTGTTATGTGTATAATTCGCCGGGAAAGGGAAGAATCCCCTGCAGCAAGGGAGAAAAAGAAGAAAGAATCGCCGCAGCGATCAGATTATCAATAAAGTCTGTTTTAAACTTTGGGGATGCATGAAGGGGCTGCAGCCCCTTCATATGAAATCCGCAGCAGCGACATGCGCGGTGCGAGGAGCGGCTGCAAGCCGCTTCCTATATCATTTTCTGGCCGTAC
>JAFQOY010000023.1 GCA_017412025.1 Clostridia bacterium
ACGGTCGATGTGCATGTACAGCGGCTGCGCAGTAAGATCGGCGCTGGTTTTATCGAAACTGTGTACAAATACGGATACCGCTTCAGTGATAGCGGAGGTGGACCGGCATGAGGACGAAAATTGCCGCCGCCATGACGGCCTTGGCGCTTTTGCTCTTTCCGCTTGGCGCGTTTATGATTGTGCATCAGGGCTTTTCGCTGACCATGGAGAGGGAGCGCACAAGAGCGCTTTCTGAAGAAGCGGCCATTGCCCGCGCGGTAGCGCTGGAGCTCTCCGGCGAAACCAAAGAAGGCATGTTTGCCACGGCTTCGGATCTGCAGCGGCGCTACGGATCGCAATCCCTATCGGTTGCGCTTGTCTATCGCGGAGAGATGATGGCAGGCAGTAAGCGCCCGCAGGCACAGGGGATAGAAGAACTGCTTGAAACGCAAGGCCGCGCTACGCTGCTGGATGGTACTGCACAAAAACTCTACATTGCCCATAAGCTCTCTGATGAGCTTGCGCTGCTGCTCTCCTCTGATGTGTCGGCAGTGTATGATTTCCGGCGTGAATTGGCGCTGTGGGCGGGTGGATTGAGCCTTGTTGGCGTCGTGCTGAGTTGTATGCTTTCCGTGCTGGTGTCCGGCTGGCTGGCAAAGCCTTTTAAGCAGTTGGCGGCACAGCGTCAGGAGCTGATCGATGCCCTGGCGCATGAAATGCGAACGCCGCTGACGGCGATTCTGGGAGGAATACGCCTGTTGGAGCGCGCAAGTCTGGACGAGAAAAGGCGCGTTGGATTGCTTGACTCCATGGCAAAGGAGGCGCAGCGCCTTTCTGATATGGATGAACGCCTGCTCATGCTTACGCGATTGGAACATGAGGAGCCGGAGTTTGCGCCATTCTCTGCGATGGAGATGGCAAAAGAGGCGCTTGCTGTGTTCGATGGCGTGGAGCTTGAGGGAGAAGATACCGTCTTTATTGCCGAGAGAGAACTGACGATCCTGCTGCTGCGCAATCTGGTGGTCAATGGCAAGCGTGCAGGCGGAACGGAGCCTGTTCGCGTAACGCTTGAAAAGAATGGCTTTTCCGTTGCGGACAGCGGATGCGGCATGACGAAGGAACAGATTGCCCGTGCGTTTGATCCGTTCTACAAGGCAGATAAGTCCCGTGCCCGCGCGCAGGGCGGAGCGGGACTGGGGCTTACGCTCTGCAAAAAGATCGCCCGGCTGCACGGCGGCAAACTTGAGATTGAATCCGAAATCGGCAAAGGCACGCGCGTTGTTTACCACTTTGATACAAGTCGTTGAAGACTCTGAAATGGGATTTGTCCTATGATGAAATCAACAAAAGGACATTGTCTGTGGACGACATCTCGGCCGCAGACATCCCGAGAAACAAGGAGGAGTTGTATGAAGAAATGGCTTATGGCTTTGGCGCTCTGTTTGCTGCTCCCTGCGGGAGCAATGGCTGTGACAGAGGGTGTGGTAGAAACGGCGGATCAGGTGGAGATGGATCAGGTCGCCACGATGGAGTTTTCCTATCTGCCGGACAGCAGCTACTACGCAGGCTATGGCGACTGGAATCCGGCATGGGAAAACGCGCAGGAGTGGGTCGAGAGCGAGTTTGACGGCGAATGCTACAACGACGTGGAGCAGCGTCCGCGCATGACGGCGGGCGAAGCGGCGCGCGCCGAAAAGCTGCTTGCGGATTACAAGGCAGACAAGACCATGTACAAGGGCGAGAGCATCCTGAACAAGAGGGAGAATGTGATCGTCGGCGTGTATGGGCTGAACCCTGAAGATTTTGATGGTGAAGCCGCTTATGTGATTCTGCCCGGCCCGTGCATGACGGATGAACAGATTCTTTCTGTGATCGACGCATACGACCAGCTGGGGCTGACGTTTGATCCCGCGAAGCTGAACGCGCGCAACTGTGCCCGCGGCGGCGGAATCGAAACAAACCGCTTCCTGAATGACGAGGAGCGTGCACGCCATCAGAATCTGGCGAGGCTTATTGAACGCGGTCTTCTGGATATTTCCGGCGTGGATACGGCGAAGGCGCTCAATGTGAGGCTGGATAGCCGCTACTTCTGCAACCTGCCGGATTTCACCATTCGTCCTTATCGTGCGTTGACGGATGAGGAATTTGTAGCGCTGCTGGTTGATCTTGGGCATCGCGATAAAACCGGTGAAGTGGACTATAGCCTGGTTGAAAAGGAAAGCAGAGAGATCCTCAATGGCAGGCTTGGTGCAGCTTTGTCTATGGAATTGAGCCAGATCTATCATGAGGGCAGCTATGTGCCGAGAATTTACGATCGAAGCTGCAATCAAGGCTATGACTGGAACGCGCAGGGCCGCAGGTGCTACGGAGCGAACTATACCTATCATACGCCGGACGGCATTCTGGTGTATGCAGACGTCATGTTTGACTGGGAGACGAAGGATCTGGTCGGCGCGAGTGTGATGTACAGCAAGGAGGGCGGCGGTGATCCGCTGGCAAAAGATGCGCCAAAGCTCACTGACGGGCAGATTGCATCTGCGCTTGCTGAGGCTGAGGAACAATTGGGTCTCTCCGGGGTTGAATGGCATTTTCTGGCCAATGAAGAAATCTGGACCAACTGGGGACCCTGCAGCATTGCCCGTGCCCAGCTTGGCGAAGGAGAATGGATGACCGTTTATATCGGTTGTGACGACGGCAAGGTGCGCGGGCTTGAACTCAGCGGCGGCGCCCTTGTGGAGGCGCTGCCGGAGGAGTACATGCCGGTGAACGGATAAGGGCGAGATGTGATGAAAAGCATGCCGGGGTTTCTTCTGCTTCCTGCGTATGCGTTTGAAGCGACTGATTGCTGAATACAATTCAATAGCCGAATAGCAAAACAGGGGTTGCCAGGCTAAGGCTTGGCAACCCCGTATCTTTGATGTTTACTTTTGTCCGTAATAGGCGTTGGGGCCGTGCTTGCGCAGATAATGCTTATCCATCACATGCTTGGGCGCGGGCGCTGCCGTGGGTTTGACAATCCGCGTATAGGCGGCCATCTTCGCCACTTCCTCAAGCACGACTGCATGATAGACGGCCTGCTTCGGGTTCTTGCCCCAGGCGAACGGGCCGTGGCTGTGGCAGATGACGCCCGGCGTGGCAACGGGATTGATCGCGCGCTTTACAAAGGTCTCAATGATGACGGTGCCGGTGTTCTTCTCATAGTCCTCGTCGAGCTCTGCGGGCGTCAGATGACGAGCGCATGGAACGGGACCGTAGAAGTAATCGGCATGCGTGGTGCCGTAGCAGGGGATATCCTCGCCCGCCTGCGCCCAGCCGACGGCATAGGGGCTGTGCGTGTGCACGATGCCGCCCAGCTGCGGGAAGGCCTTGTACAGCTCCAGATGGGTTTTGGTATCGGAGGAGGGGTTGAGACTGCCCTCGACGACCCTGTTGTCAAGGCTGACGACCACCAGATCTTCCGGCTTCAGATCCTCGTATTCAACGCCCGAGGGCTTGATGACGACAAGGCCGCTCTCCCGGTCGATGCCCGACACATTGCCCCAGGTATAGGTGACAAGGCCGCGGCGGGGCAGCTCCATGTTTGCCTCATAGACGAGCTGTTTGAGTTGTTCAAGCATGGCGGCACCTCTTACTTCAGCTTCCAGGCCAGGTCGGCGAGGAACAGATCCTGTTCCAGCTTTTCAACCGTGGTATCCTTGGTGATGTGCACATACTCGACGCCCATCATGTTGGCCCAGTCCTTCATCTGTTCCGCCGTGACGTCGTAGGAGAGGACGGTGTGGTGCGCGCCGCCGGCGGTGATCCAGCATTCCACGCCCGTGGTCAGGTTCGGCATGGCCTCCCACATCACGCGGGCGGTCGGCAGGTTCGGCATGTCCATGATCGGCTTGACGCACTTGATGTCCTGGCAGATCAGGCGCAGGCGGCCGCCCATATCGATCAGGCTGACGACGATCGCATCGCCCTCGCGGCCTTCAAAGACCAGACGGGCCGGATCCTTTTCGTTCATGCCGATGCCCAGGTGATGCGTCTCGATGCGGGCGCGGCCTTCGCCGACGCTCGGGCAGACCTCGAGCATGTGCGCGCCGAGGGACAGCATGCTGCCCGGCACGAGATGATAGGTGTAGTCCTCCATGAAGGTGGTGCCGCCGGTCTGGCCTTCGGAAATGGCCTTCATGATGGCGGTCATCGCGGAAACCTTCCAGTCGCCCTCACCGCCGTAGCCGTAGCCCTGCGCCATCAGGTGCTGGGAGGCAAGACCCGGCAGCTGCTCCATGCCGTAGAGATCCTGGAACGTGTTGGCAAACGCCATGCAGCCCTCGGCGTCGAGCATCTTCTTCATTGCGATTTCTTCGCGCGCCTGGTAGCGGATGGCGGCGATGTTGTCGGTGGCGATGTCGTAGGCGGCTTCGTACTCGGCCATCTTCGCGTCGATTTCAGCGTCGGTGACGGCGTTCATTTCCTTGACCAGATCGCCGACAGCCCAGGTGTTGACCTGCCAGCCGAGCTTCGTCTGCACTTCGACCTTGTCGCCTTCGGTGACGGCAACCTCGCGCATGTTGTCGCCAAAGCGCATGACCTTCAGCTCCTTGGAGAAGGCGACGCCGACGGCGGCGCGCATCCAGCTGCCGATCCGCTTCTGAACGTCCTCATCCTTCCAGTAACCGGCGATGACCTTGCGCGGGATGCGCAGGCGGGCGGCGATGAAGCCGTGCTCGCGGTCGCCGTGGGCAGCCTGATTGAGGTTCATGAAGTCCATGTCGATCTCATCGTTCGGGATCTCCAGATTGTACTGCGTGGCGAAGTGGCAGTAAGGCTTCTGCAGATTGGCAAGGCCGTTGATCCACATCTTGGACGGGCTGAAGGTGTGGCACCAGGTGATGATGCCGGCGCACTTCTTGTCGTAGTTGGCTTCACTGACGATGTCGCGGATCTGCGCGTTGCTCATCGCGGTGACCTTGTAGACCAGCTTGCACGGCAGATTGCCGGAGGCGTTGAGCGCTTCGGCCATCTCGGCGGCGCGCCTGGCGACGGTATCGAGGACTTCCTGTCCGTAAAGGGACTGGCTGCCCACGACAAACCAGAACTCATACTGCTTCATGTTCATGATACATTTCTCCTTTATGTCTTTTTCGTTGATGTCGCTTTCTTTAATGTCTCCTTCGGCCGGAGACCTGTTCCGGGGATCAGTTCAGATGCTCGACGGCAGCCTTTTCGGCCGGCAGGCTGGCGGTAAATCTGGCGGTATAGGCGTTGATGCCTGCGACGTCCGCGGCGTCCGGCTCGACAGTGACGCTCCTGGCGGAGGCGAACACCTTCTCGTTCAGGTAGGCTTCAAGCGTCTGGCCTTCCGCCTTGCCGGCGCGGTAGGCCGCCAGCAGGGCCATGCCCCACGGGCCGCCTTCACCGGCGGTCTCCATGACGGAAATCGGGGTATTCAGGGATGCGGCGAGGATCTTCTGGCCGGCGACGGGCGTCTTGAAGTAGCCGCCATGGCCGAGCAGGGAGTCGATCTGCACGTTTTCCTTCGTGAGGATATCCATGCCGAGCTTGAGGCTGGACATTGCGCCGGCTACAAGGCTGCGGGAGAAGTTGGCAAAGGTGAGCGCGGCGTCCGGCGTGCGCAGCATCATCGGGCGGCCTTCGTTCAGGCCGACGACGGGCTCGCCGGAGAACATCGGCATGTTGACCACGCCGCCGCAGTCCTTATCGCCGGCGAGCGCGGAGGTGAAGATGGCGGTGTAGATATCGCCCATGGAAACCTGCTGTCCTGCGGCCTCGCAGAAGCCCTTGAGCATGCCTGCCCAGGCGTTGATGTCGCTGGTGCAGTTGTTGCAGTGCACCATGGCGACGGGCTTGCCGGTCGGGGTCGTCACCATGTCGATTTCCGGATAGACTTTGGAGAGCGGCTTTTCCATGACGATCATCGCAAAGACGGAGGTGCCGGCGGAGACGTTGCCCGTGCGCACGGCGACGGCGTTGGTCGCGGTCATGCCGGTGCCGGCGTCGCCCTCAGGCGGCGCGGCGAGCGCGCCGGGGAGCAGCGTGCCGGTCGGATCCAGCAGCTTCGCGCCCTCGGCGGTCAATTCGCCCGCGTCCTCGCCCGCGTTGAGCACGGCGGGCAGAATGCCGCGCAGCGTGAAGGCGTAGCCCTTTTCGGCGATCTTTTTATCGACGATATCGATCATCCTCTGGTCGTAGTCGATCGTTTCGCTGTCGATGGGGAACATGCCGGAGGCCTCGCCCACACCGAGCACCTGTTTGCCGGTCAGCTTCCAGTGGACATAGCCGGCGAGCGTGGTCAGGTGCGCGAGGTCGGGCAGATGCGCTTCGCCGTTGAGTACCGCCTGATACAGGTGCGCGATGCTCCAGCGCTGCGGGACGTTGAAGCCGAGCAGCGGGGTGAGTTCGTCTGCAGCCTGGCCGGTCATGGTGTTGCGCCAGGTGCGGAATTCCGCGATCTGATTTCCGTCCCTGTCAAAGGGGAGATAGCCGTGCATCATGGCAGAAACGCCGAAGCCCGCAAGCTTTGTGAGCTTTACGCCGTATTTTTTTTCCACATCGCAGGCCAGATGCGCATAGGCGTCCTGCATGCCGGCCCATACGTCGTCAAGATGATACGTCCATACGCCGTTTTCAAGGCGGTTTTCCCAGGTGTGGTCGCCGGAGGCGATGGGCGAATGATCTTCGCCGATAAGGACGGCCTTGATGCGCGTAGAGCCGAATTCAACGCCGAGCACGGCGCGGCCTTCGGCGATCCAGGAGGAAACTGCATTCATAGTCGAATACCTCTCTTTCATGAAAATACGGCGGGAGCGATGGCAGGACACATACTGGTTCGCCGGCGCTCCCCGCCGTGAAAAGGGATCAGGTTATTCCTTTTTCTGCGCCGACCCGCTCTTCTTCTTGAAGAGGTTGCCGTGCATGACGATCTGCTGCAGCGCGACGAAGAGCAGCACCAGAGCGCCGGTGATGATCTTGCCCCACCAGGAGGACAGCGTGCCGTTGAAGGTGATCAGGCAGGGGATGACGGCCTTGAGCAGCACGCCGAAGAACGTGCCGATCATGTAGCCGACGCCGCCGGAGAGGAGCACGCCGCCGATAACCGCAGCGGAGATGACGTCCAGCTCGCCGCCCTGAAGCGCCAGGTTCCAGCCGGACTTGACGTACAGGGAGTAGGCGATGCCGGCCAGCGCGGAGCACAGGCCGTTGAAGGCGTAGACCATCATCTTGGTCCTGTCAACCGGCAGGCCCATCAGGCGGGCGGACTGCTCGTTTCCGCCGATGGCGTATACGTTGCGGCCGAAGCGGGTCTTCTGCAGGATGTAGGTGCCGATGATGATCATCACGATGAACATGATGACGCTCAGGTTGACGTAGGCCACGGGCTTGATCTTGACCCATTCGCCGGCGTCGTTGAGCTTCATGAAGTACATTTTCCATCCGGCCATCTTGTCGATCAGGTCGTTGTCGATGGAAATGGAGTCGCGGCTGATGAGCGAGCAGACGCCGCGCGCGAGGAACATGCCCGTCAGCGTCGCGACGAAGGGCGGGATCTTCAGGTAGGTGACCAGCGCGCCCATACCAAGGCCGAGCAGAATGCCCACGACGATGGAGAACGCCATGCACAGAATCGGATCAAGGCCCAGCACGGTGGTGCCGTAGGCGATGAACATGCCGGTGAGCGAGGCGACGGCCGCAACGGACAGGTCGATGCCGCCGGTGATCAGCACCATCGTCATGCCGACGGCGGAGATGCCGATGTAGGCATTGTCAACGAACAGCATCGCGAACGTGCGCAGCTTGGTGAAGCCCTTGTCGCCGTAGAGAATGGCGCCGAAGAGGTAAATGACCAGGAAGATGCCGATGGTGGCGAGCACCATGATATACTTGGGGTTGGTGATGAAATTGACAAACCGGTTATTCTTCTTCTTATCCACGGAGCTCACCTGCCTTCTGCTTGCGCGCATTGCGCGTGGCCAGCCACTTGCCGAACGGCTCGGACTGGATGACGATGACGACGAGAATGATGGCGGCCTTGAACGCCATGATGGACTCGGACGTGATGCCGAAGTAGTACACCAGCGTGGTGATCGTGCGGATGATCAGGGAACCGACGATTGTACCGGTGAGGGAGAACTTGCCGCCGGTCATGCTCGTGCCGCCCAGAACGACGGCGAGGATGGCGTCCATCTCGTAGTTCACGCCTGCGTTGTTGGAGTCGCAGGAGGAGATACGGCTGGAGTAGATCAGGCCCGCGATGCCGGAGAGGAAGCCGGTGAGCGTGTAGACGATCATGATGATCCTGCCGGACTTGAGGCCCGTGACGCGGGAGGCGCTCGGGTTGACACCGACGGAC
>JAFQOY010000178.1 GCA_017412025.1 Clostridia bacterium
GGTGTTCAGCCTCTGCGCGCCTGCGCTCTTTGTGATCCATCGCATCGCGCCGGGCATGCCCTTCCTGCTCTGGCTGTTCCCCGTCGCCAGCGCGCTTGTGTGCGTGCTGTGCGCCGCAGTGCCCGGACGCTTTCGCGTGCTCTGCGCCGCGCTGGGAACAGGCGCCTTTGCGCTGGCGCTTTCGCTGCATGCATCTGTCCGCTCCGCGCCGTGCCTGCTGGCGCTCGCGCCGTGCGCCGGCGCGCTCGCACTCTTCTCCATTCCGCTTGCCGCACGCGATGAGCACAGCATTTCACCCGTCTTTTATGTCAGCGGTCTGCTTCTTCATCTCTTCTTTCAGCTTCTGCTGCATTTTGATCTGCAGAGCGGCAGCACGGAAGCGCCCTTGCCCTCCGCGCCGCTTACCGCAGTTTTCGCGGTGTATCTGCTCCTGCTCCTTCTCGCGCTCAACCGCATCACGCTTGACAATGCGACGCTCTCCCGCTACCGCCTGCCTGCGTCCATGCGCAGGATCAATACCCTGCTCGTGCTCGGTTTTGCCGCGCTCTCTCTCCTCGTCTCTCTGCTGCCTGCTGTCGCCCGGGGGCTTGTCTTCGCCCTGCGTCTGCTGCGCGACGGCATTGTGCAGTTCACGCTTTGGCTCATGCGCCTGTTTCCCTCTTCCGGCACTGTCGGCGGCATGGGCATGGGCGGTGTCATGCCCTTTCCCATGGGCGTGCCCGAAGAGCAGGCGCCCTCGTCCTTTTTCATCGCCTTTGAAAGAATCGTCACGGTTCTCGCTGCGGCGGTCATCGTGTTCGGTCTCTTCCTTCTCCTGCGCATTCTCGTCGTTCAGCTGCGCAGGCTGCTTCGCTTTCTCACCTCGCGCCTTCGCCTCCTTGCCTCTGCAGTCAGCGAGGACTATGTGGACGAAATCACCGACACGCGCGAAGAAAGCGGCAGAGAAAACCGCATCCTGCTGCGCATCCGCAGGCATGCGCGCAGAGACGATCCCCCGCAGACCCCTGCGCAGAGGATCCGCCGCCGCTATGCGCGCCTGCTCGACCGCCATCCGCGCTGGAGCGACAGCTCCACCGCGAGAGAAAACCTGCCCCGTCTGCCCGCATCCATCTACGAACGCGCGCGCTACAGCACAGACGCCGTCTCCCAGGACGATGCAGAGCGCTTTTTGCGGGAAACGCGTTAACCCGTCCGGTTCATTTCCTTACGGGCGCTTCCGTATTGAGGAGGTCTCCATGATCAGAACATGCTTGGTCTGCACGCTTGTGCTCGTCCTGTCCGCTGCGCCTGCGCTGGCTGATAAAGCGCCTGCCTGCGAAAAACTGGGCAGCGCTCAGGCAGCGGCGCATCTGGCAACGCATATTTATGCCTACACCGATGGATGGAACGGCTTCGGCCCCTCCGACTGCCCGGACGAAGGCTGTCTCGCGTATGGACATGTGCACTGCTATGGCAGGCGCGTCACCCTCTGGGATACGCCCGCCGGCGGAAGCAGCCGCGTGTCCTATTATCCCTTCGGCTCCGACGGAAAGGTTGGCCCCGATACCGAGTTCCAGCTGGTCGACGTTGTGACCTACCGGAACAAATACTACGCCAATATCCGGATTTACGAGAATGATCGCGTCGTCAATTCCGGCTTCATCAACGCCGACTATGTGGGCTGCGACTGCGAAAGCTTCAGGGGCTTTGACGAAGTACCACAGTATGAACACAATCACGGACCATTTTCACTGAAGTGATTCTTCACATGCATCACAAAGCGCTCCGCCTCCCCGAAAGGGAAGACGGAGCGCTTTTTATGATGCGTTTCGCATTTTCTGCGTATTTACTCGTGATGGAATTCCTTGACCATGGATTTGAGCTGCTTGGCCAGCAGGCCCACCTCGCTGTTGCAGGAGAAGATCTGCATGCCCAGATCTTCGCAGTGATGGATCAGCTTCATATCGCCGGTAATAATTCCGGTAGGCTTCCCCTGGGCTTTCGCCGCCTCGATCACCGCGCGATAGGCTTCTTCCATCGCCGGAGCAAAGCCCTGACCCGGGATACCGTAATCAATGGACAGATCGTTCGGGCCGACGATCAGGCCGCTGACGCCCGGCACAGCAGCAATCTCCGCCGCATTGCGGACGCCCTCGTCCGTCTCGATCTGCGCAAAAACCATCGTGCGTTCATTCGCCTTCTTCATGTAGTCAACAAGCTTACCCGGGTTATACTCGCTGTGCGGACGCATGGTGGACGCGCCGCGCTTGCCCTCCGGGAAGTATTTGGTCATTTCTACCGCCTGACGGATCTGTTCCACCGTGCCGGTCATGGGGATGAGGATCGCGTCCGCGCCCAGATCAAACACCTTCTGAATGTGTTCGCGCGCCACACAGGGCACGCGCACCATGGCCATCAGGCCGATGCCGTTGGCCACAGCACACAGCGCCGCCACCTGAGAATGGTCGAAATAGCCGTGTTCGCAATCGATGATCACATAATCAAGACCGCAAGCCTTGTAAATACGCAGCAGATTCGGCGCGGCAATCTCGGAAAGAAAAGCGCCGATGCGGGTTTCGCCCGCTTCAAGTTTCAGAAACGGATGCATATTCATTCTCCTTTGCCGGCTTTCGCCTCTTCAATACGCCTGACCAGCCTCATCATGCCCTCATGAACCTCGTCACCGGAGCCGTAGAGCACGCCTTCAAGGCCGACCGCCCTTTCAAGAGCGCTGCGGATCATCGGGTTGTTGCGCACAGCGCCGCCGCAGAAAACCATACGCGCAGCCTTCTGGCCGACCGCCTCTTCCATCATGCGGATATAATGCGCATACATACGACCCAGATCCGCATATGCCGCGCCAAAGAGATTTTCAAGCGTCAGATTGGCGCGATCAATATGCGTGATGGCGCCATTGGCCAGATGCTCCGGCGTCTCATAGAAGCTGACGTCCACCGCGAGGCCATGCGTTTCCGCGCTGCCGCCCGTGCCGCCCAGACGCTTCCAGATTTCCGCGCTGCCTAGCTTCTCTCCATAGATCTTCTCACCGATTTCCGCAATCAGATCCACGAGCACTTCCATGTTGCGTCCGCTGGGCATACGGGAAATCGTATGACAGTACAGACCGTCAAAGTGAGGCCGGATCTCGTAATAGCGCGGATCGCCGCGTCCAATGGAAGCAGCCTTATGCACCATGCAAACCTGTCCGGCTGTCGCCATGTTCACGGCCACGTCGCCCTCCAGCGCGCCGCCGCCGTGAATACAGGTCTGCACGTCTCCGGTATCCGGATAGACGGCAATGCGCTGGCCGTCCGCCTCATAATAACCGCAGACGGACAAATCTGTCGCAAGCTTTGGAAACTCGATTGCGCCAAATCCCAGTTTCTCTATCAGCTGCCGATACCAGCAGCCGTTATAGATATCCGCCAGACCCACGGGCGCGGCATTGGTGATGTGGCAAACGTTGCTGCCCGTCAGCCTTTCAATGATATAGGAACCCAGCGTATAGAGCTTCGCCCCCGGCGTCACCCTTCCGCCGCGCTCGCGCAGGAGCGCATACAGGTTGCACATACCCAGCGCCGGCTTGAGATAAACGCCGGTCGGCTTCATCTCCTCCACCGGAATCATCTTCTGCAGCATGGAGAGCACCGTTTCTCCGCTCTCATCAATCGGCTCCAGACAGCGTGCGTCCTGCCAGGAAATATAATTATCTACCGGATATGCAGGATCACTGTAAACAAAGCCGTGCTGCTGCGTGGAAAGCAGGATGCCTGCAATATCGCCGCGCCGGCGCGTATAGCCGTCAAGGATACGCTTCACAGAATCCATGATACCGACCATGTCGATTTCAAAGCGCAGCGGACTGTCCTGACGCAGCTTCTGCGTCACAGCAGCGCGGTTGCGGTCTTTGATCTCTCCCGTAACCGGGTCAAGCAGGGAAGACTTGATATACGTCGATCCGATGTCAATTGCGATGTATACCATATGCACCCTCCTGTCATCCCATCAGATTCGGCAGGAACAGGACGACCTGCGGGCAGACAATCAGGAAGATCAGGAAAGCAAAGAGCAGCACGATCCACGGCCAGAGTTCCTTGACAACCGCCTCGATCTTCAGTCCTTCCAGCGCGCAGGTGGTCATCAGCACGACGCCCACAGGCGGGGTAATGTTGCCGATCATCGCGTTGATGATGATGATGATGCCGGCATGGATCGGATCCAGGCCCGCCTTGGCAATCAGAGGCAGAATCATCGGCACGAAGACCATGATGTTGACGTTCGGGTCGGACAGGCAGCCCAGCACCAGGAACAGCACCATGATACAGCCGATGATCAGCGCAGGGCTGCCTCCGGCAAAACCGATGATCAGATTGTAAATCGCATTCTGCAGATTGGCCTTGGTCATGACAAAGGAGAAGACCTTCGCCGCCGGGATGACCAGCAGCACGTTGCCGCAGGACTTGAATACGCTCTTGAGGCTCTCCACAAAGTCCTTCGGCTTCATGGTGCGGTAGAGCACGATGCCCAGGAACAGCGCATAGAGCACGGCGATGGCGGAAGCTTCCGTCGTGGTGACAATGCCGCCGTAAAGGCTGCCCAGCAGGATAACCGGGGTGAGCATCGGCAGGAAAGACTTGATGAAGCTGTACGCCAGATCGCGGACATACACACGCCAGCCCGGCCACTTGTGGTACGGATAGCCGCGCCTGATCGAAATGAGATAGCAGAAGGTCATCATCACAAGGCCCATCAGGAAGCCCGGGATAACGCCGGCCATCAGCAGCTTGCCGACGGAGACGTTGGCCACCATCGCATAGACGACGGCGGGGATGGACGGCGGAATGATCGGACCGACAGTAGAAGACGCAATGGTCAGCGCCGCGGAGAACTCCTTGTCAAATCCTTCATCCACCATGGCCTGATAGCTCAGGTGACCGATGCCGCCGGCGTCTGCAACCGCAGAACCGGACATGCCTGCGAAGATGATGGAGGTCGCGCAGTTGACATGACCCATACCGCCCGGGATATAGCCGACCATATTGTTGCAGAACTTGAAGATGCGGTCGGAAACGGAGGTACGGTTCATCACCTCTGCACAGAGGATAAACATCGGAATCGCAATCAGCGCAAAGCTGTTGACGCCGGTAAACATCTGCGTACCCAGCATGGCCAGATTAACATTGTTCATGATGCAGTAAAGCAGCGAAGAGGTCAGCATGGACACCGCAATCGGCATGCCCATCAGGAAAAGAAGCGCAAAAGAAATCAGAAATACGGCAAGTTCCATATTACGCCTCCTTTCCGCCGTGACCGGTGGCAAACTCTTTGCAGAAATCGTTGACAATGTTATTGACTACGTGAATGATCATCAACACGAAGGAAATCGGCAGGATCGAATAGATATACTTGAGCGGAATACGCAGAAGACCGGAGAATGTCACGCGGCTCATCAGCTTGATGAATCCCGGAATATAGTAAGCAAAGACGACAATCATGATCACATTCATCACCGTGCGGAGAATATACTGCACACGGCGCGGCAACATGTCCACAAGGCCAGTCACGCGCATGTGATTGTCTTCACCCATCACATAGCAACAGGACATAAAGCTCATCCAGACAAAGAAGAATCCGTTCATCTCATCAGACCAGACGACCGGAAAATCGAACAGATAGCGGCCAGCTGCGTTGAAAAGCATCAGACCCAGCAGCAGTGCCAGACACGTGCAGCCAAGAAGCATCTCAATCTTCTGCAGCGTGCGGCTGATTGTATTGGTAATGCGGCGTACAGATTCCATCACTTTGGATTCCTCCTGAAAATCGCTCGTCTGCCTGTCGCGTTCAGTGTTCTGAGCAGACAAACCCTAAAAAGAAAAGAACCTCATGCCCGAAGGCGCGGCGAAGCCGCGGGGGCTTTCGCCCCCGCGCCCGCAGCGCTAAGGTTCGATGGATTTTGATTCAATTAGCCCTCAAGAGCCTGGATCTGGTTGTAGAGCTCAACCCACTCCGGATAGCTCTCCAGAACGATGCCCACGCGCTCCCGATAGGTGGTGGTGTCGACGTCGCGGATAACGGTCATGCCGTTCTCTTCGCACTGCGCGATGAGGCCCTCTTCCATCTCCTGCACCAGCTCGTCGATACGGGTGGCTTCCCAGGCGAAGACTTCCTCGAGGATGGCCTGCTCTTCAGCAGTCAGGCTCTCCCAAGTGTCGATGTTCATAACGGTCTGAGAGACAGCCAGCATGTGCGCGGTCATCATCAGGTACTTCTGAACCTCGTAGAACTTCATGGTGACGATCTGAGTCACCGGGTTCTCCTCGCAGTCGGCCACGCCGGTCTGCAGCGCCATGTACACGTCGCCGATCGGGATCGCGGTGATGTTCACGTCAAAGATCTTCTGCAGCTCGCTGTACGGCGGGAAGTCGACGCAGCGCAGAACCATGCCTTCAAAGTCCTCCAGACCCTTGATCTCCTTGTTGGCGGTCAGGTGACGGAAGCCGAAGTTGTAGTGGTCGAAGCAGTGCACGCCCACGGCGGCGCCGATCTCTTCGTTCAGCGCGTCGTAGAAGTCAGCCTGCTTGAAGTTCTCGAAATGCTCGTAGCTGCGGAAGACGTACGGTCCAAGCAGCACGCCTGCCTTGGTCAGCCAGTCGGCGGCAGAGTCAAGGCACGCAAAGTCGAGGCCGCCCAGCTGAACGTTGGTGATGGCGTCATTGTAAGTCGCGAAGGTACCGTTGGGATAGATCTCCAGCTCCATTTCGCCGCCAGAGAGTTCCTTGAGCTTCTCGTTCGCTTCAGTCACCGCGATGTGAACCGGATGGTCGGTCGCGAAGACGTGGGAGAAGGTGAACTTCTTTGCCGCAAACGCAGAGCTGCAGGACAGCACCAGCGCAAGGGCCAGGCACAGGGTGATGATCTTTTTCATGGTCATTCTCCTTCCATATTTTTAAGGCATACAGCCTTAATTACGGATTGAAATGCTCCATGACACGTTCGGAAATGGCATTGGCCGTGGTGATATGCTCCTTCAGCAATTCATACACGCGCGAATCTCCGGTAATGATCATTTCGGAAATCATCCTGTGCTTATACAAAAACTCCTCAATGTACTGCGCTTTGTAGTCGATGCTCGTATTGAGCTCAAGCAGCGCGTACATGGTCGGCATGGTGATCTCCCATGCCTTGAGCAGCGGCGCATTCTTCGCCACCTGAACCAGCGCATGATGGAACCGGATATCCAGATCATACCAGTTCGTATCACCGCTCTGCTCCTGCGCGCACTGCTCAATTTCCTTGAGCATTTCCAGCAGGGGCGTGAAGTTCATGGTCTTGTTTTCCCAGGCGATTTCCACTGCGCGGTTTTCAATCGTCCAGCGCAGTTCATACATGTCACGGGCTTCCTTCTTGGAGAACCCCACAACCTCTTTGCGTCCATTGGGCAGCATGTGGATCATGCCCTCGCCCTCAAGCGCCGCAAGCGCAGTGCGCACAGAGCCGCGGCTGGCGCCAAACACCTCCGCGAGCTCAGTCTCAACAATCTTATCGCCTTTTCGATACTTGCCGATGATGATATCCTTGCGCAGCTGTTCCTCAATCCGGTCTGGGGTATCGGAACGCGCAGCTCTGATCTGACTCACAGTATTCCCTCCATCACAAAGGCGCGCATTCCGTTCTCACTTATGAACAGTATACACGCGCACCACACAACTGTCAACAATTTACATAAAATTGTTGACAGTTTATTTTTAAGTGTCAACACTTCTGAACATTCACAGATACTCCGACTCGATCTCCCGGATTCTTTCGGCAAGACGTCTGTTCTCAGGCGTTTCTATCCCCAGGCTCTTGCCCAGACGGCAGATCGTCTCGCCATAGAGTTCCACTTCCGTCTTCCGCTTTGCACGGATATCCTGAAGCGTTGACGACAACCCGTCGCAGCACAGCGTATCCAGCTGTTTATCCCATGCTTCAATATCCCGTTCGTCCATGGTGATACCCAGCGCGTTGGCGATATCGATTACCTCGCGCTGCGCGCGGTGCATCTGCTCCATCACGGCCGGATTGGAACGCACGCCTTCGTAATGGAGACCGGTCACCGCGCTCACCTGATTCATGCCCACGTTGACCATCAGCTTCCACCACATCTGATGCAGCATGTCTCTGGGCGTGTCATACGGAATGCCTGCCAGATCAAAATACGCCGCAACGTCCGCCACAGCCTCGCTTATTCTTCCATCCGTCTCTCCAAAGACGATCCGCCCCCGCCGATTCATACATACGGCGCGTCCCTGCCTGTTGGAATCTACGCCGGAACACATCGCCAGCAGTACGCGCGCCTGAGGAAACCGGCTTCTGATCACCTGTTCCGAACTGATGCCATTGAGCAGAGAAAGAATAATGGTTCCTTCACCAACAACAGGTGCAATCTGTTCCAGCACTTCCGGAAACGTATGCCACTTCACAGCGACAATCACCAGAGACGCCGGCTTTTCAGCTTCTTCAGGATTGATCATTTCCATCTTGAGCCGTTCTCCGTTCACGCTGACCGGATGATCCAGATAGGACTGTTTGTTCCGGACAATCGCATAGCACGGCACCTGACTGAGCAGACATGCCGGCTGCGCATAAATTGCTCCTACCGCCCCAAGACCTGCAAAAGCAACAGATTCAATCATATTTCATTCCTCCTCCGCCCTTGCACAGTCAAACGCTTTCACTTCGATTATACCAGAAACAGACCGGATATCAAGAGAAAAGCCCGGTTTGTCCGCGCAGACCGCATCGCCGGCATGAAAAAAGGAGCTCCAGCCGCAGCAAAGAGCTCCTCTTTTCTGTTCGGTTCAAATCACCGTCATGGCCGCATCGCCGCGTCAGACTGCATAGGAATGCAGCCCCGGCAGCAGCTTGTTGACGCCGGCAAACGTAAAGAGCACGCAGACGACGGCGATCACCGCAAACCACGCCATCCGCTTTCCCTGCCAGTTCATGCGCATGCGCTGATGCAGGTAGATCGCGTAGAGAATCCACGTAATCAACGCCCATGTCTCCTTCGGATCCCAGCTCCACCAGCGGCTCCACGCCTGCTCCGCCCAGATCGCGCCGGAGAGGATGACCACCGTCAGCAGCAGGAAGCCCAGGCAGATCAGCCGGTAAATCATGTAATCCGTCTGCTTCATGCGCAGGCTGCTTTCGTCCGTTCCCTTGCGGAGCATCAGCAGATACTGCAGCCCCAGACCGCCCGCGATCGCAAAGGACGCATAGGAGAACGTCGCAGAGCCGATGTGCAGCGCAAACCATGTCGAGCGCAGCGCAGGCATAAGCTCCTTGATCTCCATCGGCTGGAACGCCGCATAGGACAGAACCAGAAACGCCACCGGCATGCTGACCGTCATGATCCATTCCTGACGGATCTTTCTGTAGAGCACAATACCCATGAGCGCCGCGGACCAGGCAAAGCCGGACGCAAACTCAAACTGATTGGCCAGCGGCAGACGGCCGGCGGCCACGCCGCGCCAGACCGTATACGCGGTATGCACCGCAAATGCCGTCAGAAACACGGCGCGCGCCGCACGGGTCAGCTTCTCCCTGCCCATCACCGCGCCGACAGCCTGCAGCATCGTCGCAGCAAAATACCCGACGACCGCAGCAAAGAACAATACATCCATCATGCCTCGTCCTCCTTAAGCAATGCTTCCAGTTCGATCAGAAGGCCCGTCTGCGCCTTCGGGCTGATCACGGCATAACCGTCCGGCAGAACTTTGACGGCAACCGGCACCATGAAGAAGCACAGATACAACCCTGCCACCATCAGCGCAAACACGGCGTACAGCATGCCCAGTACAGCCCCATGCACATGCTTGATGCGCAGCCCCGGATAGCTGACCGGCGCAAGGAGCGTAAAGCTCACCTCTCCAATGGTCAGCGTCTCATCCGGAAAGGCGAGTACCGGCGTCGTCATGCCATCCGCAATCGAGAGCACGTCATATACCGGGTCGTCATACGCGCCGGATGTGCTCGTCACCAGCGTCACGTTTCCATCCGCGTCCTGCACATAGCCCGGATACAGCGCCTGAAAGAACATGCCGTTTCTGCCGTCAAGCGTCAGAAAGCAGGACTCCGTCAGCAGCATCTCCTCACTGATACCCGTCGTCAGGTTGGTGATTCTCACATTGCCCGCCGTGCCGTACGTCTGCTGATAGATCTTGTATCCACCGAAGCTCATCGGCTCATTGACGCGGATCTCACGCTGCGCCTGCCGCCCTCCGTCCGCAGAGGACACCGTCAGCCGGCTCGCATAATCGAGCATGCCCGTCTCATCCTCGATCTGAAATCTGTCAACGGCAACCGTCGTTCCGTCCTCAAGCGTCAGCGCCTGGCCGGGCATCACCACGCGATCCTGCACATCCGCCGTGATCACGGCGGCAGCGCCGACCAGCAGAATCAGCAAAAAGGACAGGTGCGTCACAAACGAACCGAAAAAGCCGGGCATGTTTCTGGCATATACCCTGACGCCGTCTTTCTCCGTGCAGCGGAAACCATGCCGCCTGAGATGATCCTCCAGCTTCCGGCTCTGCGTTCCGCTCGTGCGGATCTCCGGCTGCGCGCCTGCCGCCCGGGCAAGCAGCCTCTTTCCCGCGCGCGCCGCTCCGGGCAGGCGCACAATGGAGCACAGCGTCAGGTTCAGACACAGCGCGCCCAGCAGCACAATGAAATACGGCGCGGAAAACACATCGTTAAGCCTGAGCGCCAGAATCAGCTGCGCCGCATCCGCGCCATAGCGCTTCACGTAATCCATGGGCGCGCCCTGCTGCACAATCAAAGACCCCGCTACGGAACATGCAATGACAAGCACAAGCAGAATCATGCCAAATGTCATCGAGCGCAAAAATCGGATTGCCCTTTTCAAAATCCTGTTCCCCTTTTATCACTTTAGTTCTTTTGCATCGCCAATGAATGCCGCCGAAGCAGCCTTGTGATTGCTCACGCTCCGGCGGCAAAAGCGTTTACAGCTTGATCAGCGTCAGCGCCTCGTCAATCAGCGCTTCCGCCTTGTCAAGGCACTCGCCGGTCAGCCTGGAATTGTGCGCGCCTTCGCTGTTCTCAACAAAGACGAAATCCCAGTAGAACTGACCCTTGCGGTTCAGGCTGCGGATGGCGTTCAGCTCTTCCTCCGTATAGGATCCGGAAGCCACGGCGTCCGCCAGCTTGTTGGTCAGGTCTTCCAGCTTGGTGCCGATGGCGATGGTACGCTCTTCGGCCTTCGCCTGGATGCCCGCAACGAATCCATTGAGATCCGGATGGCAGGCCGCGCAGGTCGCCTGGATGGACTCGCTGGCCAGCGGGCTCATCCAGTAGTGGCTGGTGTAGGTCTCGCCGGCGGCGTTGACCGCCTTCTCCATGTGGCAGTCCGCACAGGAGAACTGAGACGCATGCACGCTGCCCGCGCCCATGTAGGTTTCAAACTCCGGATGCTGCACCTTGATCTGCGCAACGCCGGTGCGCGGATTGGTGTAATCCGCAAAGTTCATCTCCTCAAAGAACGCGAGGATCTGATCCGGATGCATCGCAGCCTTGCTGTCATAGGGCAGCGTCACGGCCTTGGTCTCCGGATCGAAGTAGTACTCCACGTGGCACTGCGCGCAGGAGGCGGTCTCCGGGTTGAGGCCCTCCAGCTCGGCGCCCATGGCGTCGGCCAGATAGGTGTGGGTGACGACCAGCTCGCTGCCGGTGTTGGCGTGGCAGTTGTAGCAGCTCACGCTCTCGTTCACCTCGGCGAGCATGTCCTCAAAGGCGATGGCATACGCGCTCACGCCCTCGTTGTTCACCTTAGCGGTGAAATCCGGCGTCTTGCAGGTGAAGCAGTTCGCCAGCTTGTGCGGACGGCCGGTATTGGTCACGTCCTGCACGGTGTAGTAGTGGCCGCGCGCGCTGTTGTAGAACTTGTTGAAGGCCATTCCTTCATACACGGTCGCGATCATCGGATACTCCTCCACATGATCGATCACCGCATCGTTTTCCGCATTCTTCATGTAAGAAGCGTAGACGTCCGGATAGGTCTTCTCCCAGTCAGCGGCTTTGATCACGGTGACGCCCGTTCCTGTCTGCACGGCGGTCGCCGCCTGAGCGGACACGCACACAGACACAAGCATCATCATCGCCAGAGCCAGCATGAGGATTCTCTTCATCTTTGGAATTCCCCTTTCCTCGGGCAGCAATGAAGGCCGCATCGCCGCCTCTTTAGAATATCAGAATTGACATTCCGGTTTCATTATAAGATAATGTATACGGAAAACCCGTTGTATTTCCAACAGGACGAGGTGAGTTATGGTCAAATATATTCACTTGATGACAAAGTGCGCGCTCTTTGACCGCATCGGCGAGAAGGACCTTCTGACCATGCTTTCCTGCCTGCGCGCACAGGTACTTTCCTTCGAGGCTCAGCAGCCCATCATGCACCAGGGCAGCGCCGCAAAGCACCTGGGTATACTGCTCAGCGGCGAGGCCTGCATCGCGTATATCGATGAAACCGGCACGCACGACATCGTCGCCACCCTTGCCGGGGGTGATCTGTTTGCAGAAACCTTTGCCGCTGCGGGCTGCGGCGTGCTGCCCGTCAGCGTAATCGCCTCGTCCGCATGCTCGGTACTGCTGCTTGAATACAGCCGCGTCATCACCGGCTGCAGCAACGGCTGCATGGCGCATTCCTATCTGGTTACCAATCTGCTGCACATCCTCGCATGCAAGAATCTTCTGCTCAAACAGAAGATGGATATTATCATGAAGCGCACGACACGGGAAAAACTGACGGCCTATCTGCGCGAACAGCAGAAATGCGCCGGGCAGGCACGCTTCAGGATTCCGTTTGACCGTCAGGGGCTGGCGGATTATCTTGGCGTGGAGCGCAGCGCCATGTGCGCCGAACTCAGCCGCATGAAAAAGGACGGCCTGATTGATTACTGCAAAAACGAGTTCACACTCATACCCTGATACGCATATCTGCCGGAGGTCGTTGTATTAAGAAAACGTAAAGGTTTCTTATCGGCCTTTGTCAATCCCCAACTGCAAAGGTATAATGAAGTTCACAGGATCATTTTCCAAGGAGTGAACGACATGCCATCTGAACAGGCCTCGCCGTCCCTTCGCAAGCGCATTTTTGAAATCATCGAAATCGGCGCGCCGGATGATTACGCAAGCCGGGCATATGACCTCTTCAATATGTTCTGCATCGTGGTCAACCTCATCGTCAGCGTCCTTTATACGTTTGATGAATTCAGCATCCCTTACGGCCCCGCCCTGCTGACTATCGAAGCGGTCACAGTCGCGTTCTTTGCCGTCGATTTTTTTCTGCGTATCCTCACCGCCAAATGCCTTCATCCGAAGCTTGGCGAGGCGCGCGCGCTGATCAAGTACCTGTTCTCCTTCAGCGGCATCGTCGATCTCTGTTCCTTCCTCCCGTATTATCTGCCTGTATTCTTCCCGTCCGGCGTCATCGCCTTCCTCATGTTCCGCGTCGTGCGCATATTCCGCCTCTTCCGCATCAATGCGTATTACGATTCGCTCAACGTCATCACAGAGGTCATCACCAGCAAGCGCCAGCAGCTCGTCTCATCGGTATTCATGATCGCCATCCTGATGCTGGCGTCAAGCCTGTGCATGTACAGCCTTGAAAACGCCGCGCAGCCCCATGTAGATACTCCTCCCCTCACATCCCGCCCGGCTGGTTTCTGCCAGGCGTTTTTTTGTCTCTCCGGAAGAGACATCTGAGCGCCCGCTTCATGCTATCATCCTTCCAGCATAGGCATTGACCTGATATGATGCTCATGCTAGAATATGAAAAGCTGCGGGGACAACAGCTAAAGGAGGTTGCTTTACCATGATGAACATTACTCTGGTCGGCACGGGCGCGCTTCAGCCCCTGCCAGGGCGTGCGCTGGCCAGCGCCGCCGTCACTTTAGATGGACATGTCCTGCTGCTGGACTGCGGCGAGGGGACGCAGGCCGCGCTCAAGGGCGCGGACGTCAGCCTGATGAAAATCGACGTCATCGCCCTCACCCATTATCACGGCGACCACACCTACGGGCTGCCCGGCCTGCTGCAGAGCATGGGCATGGCCGGCAGAACGGAAAGCGTATGCATTATCGGCCCGAAGGGGCTTGAGGAAGAAATGAAGCCCTTTCTCATGCTCTGTCCGTATCTGCCCTTTGAGCTCCGCCTGATGGAGCTGCCCGAAGAGGGGCTTTCCCTTCATGCATTGTGCAGCGCATGGCCCGAACAGGCGTATATCGCCGCGTTTGATACCGTGCACAAGGTGACCAGCCAGGGCTACCGCATTGACCTCAGACGTCCCGGCAAATTCATGCCGCAGAAAGCCAAAGCGCTCGGCGTGCCCGTTCAGCAGTGGAAGCTGCTTCAGCGCGGCGAATCCATCGACATGGACGGCGTGTGCATTCTGCCTGAGCAGGTCATGGGCGAGCCGCGCCGCGGCATCTCCGTGGTATATACGGGCGATACTGCGGTATGCGCTTGTGTGCTTGCCGCCGCCGCAGACGCAGACCTGCTGATCTGCGAGGCGACGTACGGCGAAAACGGGCAGGAGAAAATGGCGGCAGAGCACGGGCACATGACCTTCTCCCAGGCGGCGCGCACCGCTGCGCAGGCGGGCGCACGCAGGCTCTGGCTGACCCATTACTCGCCCAGAATCACAGACGCCGCAGAGTTTGAGTCAAATGCCCGTGCCATCTTCCCGTCCGTCCGCTGCGGCCAGGACGGCATGAGAGAAACCCTGACCTTTGACGAGGAGAATACCTGATGAACCGCGATCTTGAAATGGCCCGCCGTCTTGCCGCCAGCGTGCAGGAGGCTGGCGGCAGAGCATACTTCGTCGGCGGCTATGTCCGCGACGCCGTTCTTCACAGAGAGAATAAAGACATCGACATTGAAATCCACGGCCTGACGCCTGCCCGGCTGGAAAGCATCCTTGACAGCCTGGGCGAGCGCACCGTGATGGGCGCCAGCTTTGGCGTCTACGGCCTGAAGCACTACGATCTGGATATCGCCATGCCCCGCAGCGAAACCAAAACAGGCCGCGGACACCGTGATTTCACCGTTGACGTCGATCCCTTTCTGGGCACAAAAAAGGCCGCTCAACGGCGGGATTTTACCGTCAATGCGCTGATGCAGGACGTCCTGACGCTTGAAATCGTCGACCACTTCGGCGGCCTTGAGGATCTCCGTCAAGGCGTCATCCGTCATGTGAACGACGATACGTTTATCGAAGATCCGCTTCGCGTTCTGCGCGCGGCGCAGTTTGCAGCCCGCTTCGGCTTCTCCATTGCGCCTGAAACCATGTCTCTCTGCGCCGGAATGGATCTGACCGCGCTGGCCAGCGAGAGAATCATGGAGGAGATGTGCAAGGCGCTGCTCAAGGCGCGCAGGCCTTCCGTTTTCTTTGACATACTGCGCGAAATGAACCAGCTGCACGACTGGTTCCCCGAGGTGCTCTCCCTCATCGGCGTTGAGCAGGAAGCACAGTTCCATCCCGAAGGCGACGTATACACGCATACCATGCTTGTGCTCGACCAGGCGGCGGCGCTGCGCGGCAGGGCCGTCTATCCGCTCGGTCTGATGCTCTCTGCCCTCTGCCACGACTTTGGCAAGGTGCAGGCCACAAGCGTCATCGACGGCAGAATCCGTGCCCTGGGCCACGAAAACCTCGGCGTTCCCGCCGCCCAGGCCTTTATCTGCCGCCTGAGCAGCGAAGTACGCCTGAAAAAGTACGTCCTGAACATGGTAAAGCTGCATATGCGTCCCAACGCGCTGTGCTACATGCATTCCGGCCATTACGCGTATATGAAGCTGCTGGATGAATCCGTCGAGCCGTCCGACCTGCTTCTGCTGGCCAGGGCTGATCACTGCGGCCGCACCGGGCATGAAAACGACTATGACGAGCTGGAAAAAACGCTTTCCGATGCGCTGCGCCGCTATCAGGCGCTGATGCAGCAGCCTTTCGTGCGCGGCGAGGATCTCATCCGCGCCGGCATGAAGCCCGGAAAAGCCATGGGCGAGGCGCTCGCCTTCGCCCACAGGCAGCGCCTGCGCGGCGTGCCGAAGGATCAGGCGCTGCGCAACACGCTCGCTGCTGCACACCAGGCCGCACAGGATGAGTGTTAACCAACAAATTGCGCCTGCCCCATTGACAAATCCTTCACCATGCTTTACGATATAGGTGAAGTTAAAACTGAATGGTCTTTGGGGCAGGGTGCAATTCCCGACCGATGGTATAGTCCATGAACCTCCGCTTGGGGAGGCCGATCTGGTGTGATTCCAGAACCGACGGTACAGTCCGGATGAGAAAAGACAACGTTCCCTCCTGGGGCGGCATATCTGCCGTTTTAGGAAATATCCTGAGGCCAGTCGCTGTTTGGCTTCAGGATATTTTATTTTTCAGGAGGTATCCCGCATGAAACGCAAATCCACCGTCCGCACCCTGACCACCGCCGCCATGATGGGCGCTGTCGCTTTCGTGCTCATGTACATGAGCATTCCAACCCCGCTTTCCCCGTTTGCCGAGCTTGACTTCTCCGCTCTGCCGGAGCTCATCGGCGGCTTCGTTCTCGGTCCCATCGGCGCGCTGGAAATCATCACCGTCAAAATCCTGCTCAAAATTGTTTTCAAGGGCACCAGTTCCATGTACACCGGCGAACTTCAGGCCTTCCTGCTGAGCGTATCCTATGTGCTTCCGGCCGTACTCTACTATCAGAATCACAAATCCAAGCGCGGCGCGGTCATCGGCCTGATCATCGGCGGGATATCCAGCATCATCGTCGCCATCATCACCAATCTCTATCTGATTTTCCCGTTCTATATGTATCTGTACGGCATGTCCTGGGACGCCATCATCGGCATGTGCAGCGCGCTGATTCCTGCGATTCACGATAAGCTCACGATCGTCATCTTCTCGATTGTGCCGTTCAATCTTCTCTCCCGCTCGCTGACCGCAGTGATCGCTATCCTGGTCTATAAAAAGCTGAGCGTACCGCTCAAGAAGATTGCCGCACAGTAATTTCCAAATTTGCACGCATAGAATAAGGAGGCGTCTCTCATGAAATTTTCCGCTGATAAATCCCTGACGTTTGAACAGGCCGTTGAGATCATGTTTGACAAGCTGGGCGATTCCAAGATCATGGCGCTGGCCAGCTCCGTCAACGATTATGTCATGGTGCGCAATGTCAGCTGCCTGTTCTACGACCAGAAGATCTGGTTCAAGACCGACATGAACTTCCGCAAGACGCAGCAGCTGTATCAGAATCCGCAGGTCGCGCTTTGCTGGAGCGGCATCCAGGTCGAAGGCATTGCCGCCAATAAGGGGCTCGTCGTCGACGAGCCGGGCCGCCGCTTTGAGAAGCTCTATGAGAAGCATCTCTGGGGCAGCTACAACAAGTACTCCCACGAGGACACGGAGATCATCATCGAGATCACGCCCAAGTTTGTCGAAGTCTGGGATACCTGCGATGATAACTACGCCTTCCAGATCTTCATCGATTTTGACAAAAAGAGCGTCACCGTCAAGCAGTACGACAACAAATAAACCCATCATCTGCAATCCAAGCCCCGTCCTGTCGGTCGGGGCTTTTTCCGTTCGCGCATCCTAACGCCATTTATACCGGTTTGCCAAACACTTTTCGTATATTTATTGACGATTCCCATTTTCAAGCAACAGCAAAAATGCTATAATACATATGTAAATTCAGTCCTTTCGTCCCATCTCCCCGTCCCCAGGTTAATTTTTTGTTAAGCCATTGTTTTGCGTCCCTGTATGCGCCCCCGCTCATCAGGCCGCCTGTTCACTTTCATATTTCTACCGGAAAACAAGGAGTGTTAAGCATGAGAATCACGGTTTGCATCGGTTCCTCCTGTCATGTCAAGGGTTCCCGTCAGGTTGTCAGGGAGCTTCAGCAGCTCATCGCTGAGCATAATCTCGGCGACAAGGTCGAAATGAGCGGTACCTTCTGCATGAACAAGTGTCAGCTCGGCGTGTGCGTGTGCGTCGATGAGGTCTTCCATTCTGTCACGCCGGAAACCGTCGGTGCATTCTTCACTGAACACGTTCTTTCAAAGGTGAACTGATATGATTATCCAGATTTGTGTCGGCTCTTCCTGCCATCTCAAGGGCTCCGAGGACATCGTCGCCCTGCTGCAAAGCGCAGTCGCCGAGCATCAGCTCGAGTGTGACGTCACCCTGGCCGGCAGCTTCTGCACCGGTCAGTGCAACCGCGTCGGCGTCACCATTCAGGTTGACGACGACGTCTATCCGGGCGTTACCCGCGAAGGCTTTAAAGACTTCTTTCATGACAAGGTACTTAAAAAACTGAACGAAGAAAGGGCGTAACCGCCAATGGCAGATTTTCTCACGCTGAAAAAATCCAACTGCAAAAACTGTTATAAATGCATCCGCAGCTGCCCTGTCAAATCCATCCGCTTCTCCGGCAATCAGGCGCACATCATCAAGGATGAGTGCATCCTCTGCGGCCACTGCTTTGTCGCCTGCCCGCAGAATGCCAAGCAGATCGTCGACGAGACGGAAAAGGTGAAGGTGCTGCTGCAGAGCGGCGAGCCCGTCATCGCCAGCCTTGCCCCTTCCTTCGTCGCCAATTATGAGGGCATTGGCATCGCATCCATGCGCGAGGCGCTCAAAAAGCTCGGCTTTCACGACGCTGAAGAGACCGCCATCGGCGCGACCATCGTCAAGACCGAATATGAGCGCATGCTGCGCGAGGACAACAAGGACATTGTCATTTCCTCCTGCTGTCACTCGGTCAACCTGCTCATTCAGAAGTACTTCCCCGTTGCGCTGCAGTATCTGGCGGACGTCCTCTCCCCGATGCAGGCGCACTGCCAGAGCATCAAGCGCCGCATCCCCAATGCCAAGACGGTCTTTATCGGTCCCTGCGTCGCCAAGAAGGACGAGGCGGACCATTATAAAGGCGTAGTCGACGCCGTGCTCACGTTTGAAGAACTGACCAACTGGCTCGGCAAAGAAGGCATCACGCTTCGCCAGGAGCTTGATCATGAAGAGGAAAGCCGCGCCCGCTTCTTCCCCGTCACCGGCGGCGTGCTCAAGACCATGAAGCAGGAACCCGACAGATACACCTATCTGGCCATCGACGGCGTGGAAAACTGCATCGAGGCGCTGAAAGACATCGAGAGCGGCAAAATCCATCATTGTTTCATCGAAATGAACGCCTGCTCCGGCGGATGCATCTCCGGTCCGGTCATGGAAAAATACCACAAGAATCCGATCAAGGACTACATTGCCGTATCAAACTACGCCGGAACAAAGGATTTTGACGTTCAGCAGCCCGATTTCATGCGGCTGCGCAAGAGCTTCTCGCTCATCGAGCGTGAAAACGTCATGCCCAGCGAAACAGAGATTCAGCGCATCCTGCGCCAGATGGGCAAGTTCAAGCCCTCGCAGGAGCTCAACTGCGGTTCCTGTGGCTACAACACCTGCCGCGAAAAGGCCATCGCCATCTATCACGGCAAAGCGGAAGCGTCCATGTGCCTGCCCTATCTCAAGGACAAGGCGGAAAGCTTCTCCGACGCCATCGTCAAGAATACGCCCAACGGCCTGATCGTGCTCAACGAGGACCTGGAGGTTCAGCAGATCAACGCCGCCGCGCGCAAAATCATGAACATCCGCGCCGCCAGCGACGTGCTGGGCGAGCCGGTCGTCCGCATTCTGGATCCGATGATCTTCATGAATGCGCTGGAGTCCCGTCTGGGCGTGGTGGAGCAGCGCGAGTACCTCGCCGAATACAAGCGCTACGTCGAAGAAACTGTCATGCACGACAAGGAGAGCCATCTGCTCATCTGCATCATGCGCGACGTGACCCGCGAAGAGCGCGAGCGCGAAAAGAAGGAAAACATCAGCCGCCAGACCATTGAAGTCGCCGATAAGGTGGTTGACAAGCAGATGCGCATCGTTCAGGAAATCGCATCCCTGCTGGGTGAAACCGCCGCCGAAACCAAGATTGCGCTGTCCAAGCTGAAGGAGTCCATCACCAATGAATGATCTTTGCGCGGATATCGGATACCTGAGTATCAACCATGTCGGCGAACTGCTGTGCGGAGACCATGTGGATATCGTCGAACAGGACGATCATTCCACGGTCATTGTCCTTGCCGACGGCCTGGGCAGCGGCGTCAAGGCGAGCATTCTTTCGACGCTGACGTCCAAAATCATCTCGACCATGATGGCCGCCGGTCTTCCCATCGAGGAATGCGTCTCCGCCATCGCCGCAACGCTGCCCGTGTGCTCCATCCGCGGCGTAGCATACTCTACATTCACCATCATCCATCTGCTGAGCAATGAAACGGCAGAGCTGATCCAGTACGACAATCCGCATGTCATCCTGATCCGGAACGAAAAGAATACCGATTATCCCAAGACCGAGATGAGCATCGGCGGCAAGAAGATTTATAAATCTGTGATCAGCCTGCAGGAAAACGATATCTTCATCGCCATGAGCGACGGCTGTCCGCATGCCGGCATCGGCATGAGCTACAATTTCGGCTGGAAGCGCGAGGATATCGCCGCGTTTATGGAATCGCTCGCGCCGGTCGGCTACACCGCCAAGACGCTTTCCACCATCCTGATTGAGGAGGTCAACAAGCTCTACGGCGGAAAACCGGGCGATGACGCCACGGCCTGCGTCGTGCGGGTGCGCAAGCGCGTGCCGATGAACATGCTCTTCGGCCCGCCCTCCAACCGCGACGACTGCGACCGGATGATGTCGCTCTTCTTCTCCAAAGAGGGCAAACACATCGTCTGCGGCGGCACCACCTCCTCCATCGCCGCCAAGTTCCTTGGCAAGCAGGTCAAAGCCACGCTCTCCTTTGAGCGCAGCGACGTACCGCCGATCGCCGAAATAGAAGGCGTGGATCTGGTGACGGAAGGCGTGATCACTGTCAACAAGGTGGTGGAATACGCCAGGGATTACCTGCAGAACAACGAAAGCTACGAGGAATGGAGCTTAAGGCGCGACGGCGCGTCCATGATCGCCCGCCTGCTCTTTGAAGAAGCCACAGATATCAATTTCTACGTTGGCCGCGCCGTCAATCCGGCGCACCAGAACCCTGACCTGCCGATCAATTTCAATATCAAAATGAACCTGGTGCAGGAGCTTTCCGAATGCCTGAAAAAAATGGGCAAACGCATCAAGGTCAGTTACTTCTAAGGAGTATGGTCATGAGAAAATTTGACACCAAGGTCCAGTACCTCAAATACAAAGTCCTTCGCGAAGTCGCCCGCGACGCATGGAACGGCACGCTGCTTGAAAACGTGCTCAACATCCCCAAGATCATCGCGCCGGGCAAAGAGCCGACCATGCGCTGCTGCGTCTTTAAGGAGCGCGCCATTCTTGGCGAGCGCGTGAAGATGGCCATGGGCGGCGACAAGAACAACAACAACGTCATCGAAGTCATCGATATCGCCTGCGATGAGTGTCCCGCCGCCGGTTATGAGGTCACAGCCGCCTGCCGCGGCTGCCTTGCGCATCGCTGCGAGGATGTATGCAAGCGCGGAGCCATCACCTTTGATCACAACCATGTCGCCCACATCGACAAGAGCAAGTGTGTGGAATGCGGCCAGTGCGCCAAGGTCTGCCCGTATACCGCCATCATCCACCATACGCGTCCCTGCCAGACCGCCTGCAAGGTGAAGGCCATTTCCATCAATGAAGACGGCGCCGCCGCCATCGACAACGAAAAGTGCATCTCCTGCGGCGCGTGCGTGTATCAGTGCCCGTTCGGCGCCATCACGGACAAGAGCCAGATTGTCGACGTGATCAACATTCTGCGCGACGGCGCATTCGGCGCAAACTACAAGGTGTACGCCGTTGTCGCCCCGTCCATCGCCAGCCAGTTCACCTATGCAAAACTCGGCCAGGTCATCACCGGCCTCAAAAAGATCGGCTTCCACACGGTCGTCGAAGCTGCGCTGGGCGCGGATATGGTCGCCATGTGGGAATCCAAGGAGATCGCGGAAAAGGGCTTCCTCACCAGTTCGTGCTGCCCGGGCTTTGTGCAGTATATCAAGTCCGCCTTCCCGGCGCTGACGCAGTATATCTCCCACAATCCTTCCCCGATGGCCGCCATGGGCAAGTACATCAAGCAGACAGATCCGACGGCAAAGATCATCTTCATCGGACCGTGCACGGCCAAGAAGATGGAAATGCAGCGTGAGGACGTGCGTCCTTATATCGACGCCGTGCTCACCTTCGAAGAACTGCAGGCGCTGTTTGACAGCCGTGAGTTCGATATCAAGAATCTGGATGAGGACATCCTTGATAACGCATCCTACTACGGCCGGATCTTCGCGCGCAGCGGCGGCCTGACCGACGCTGCCGTGCAGGCCATCAAGGAGCAGAACATCGACTTTGAAATCAAGCCCGAGGTCTGCGACGGCATCGAGGAATGCAAGGTCGCGCTGCTCAAAAAGAGCAAAAACGTCCTTGCCGCCAACTTCATCGAGGGCATGGCGTGCTCCGGCGGCTGCATCGGCGGCGCCGGATGCCTGACGCACGGCCCGAAGGACAAGACCCAGGTCGACAAATACGGCAAGGAAGCGTTTGAAAAGACGATTTCCGACGCCATCTCCATGCTGTAAATCGTGAGGACTGCATATAGGCTGCGGCGCTTCCCGTTTGGGAAGCGCCGCAGTTTTCTTTATCCTGTACAGAAAAAGCCATGCCCGAAGGCATGGCTTGATTGGCTTAATTGGCTTGATTCCACTTTCCGATTACTTTTTGGAACGATCGGTGTAGTGGGTGTGCAGCAGCTCGTGCGCCTTATGGCTGTTCGGCTCGCCGAGGAACTCCTTGTAGAGCTTCTGGATGTCCGGATTCTCATGGGACTTGCGGATGGTCTTCGCCTCATCCTCGGCGTACAGGCCCGCAGCGCGCGCAGCACGCGGATCAACGTCAAGACGCTTGAACGCCTCGACGATCGGCTGGCCGCCGCCGTTGACGCAGCCGCCCGGGCAGGCCATGACCTCGACGAAGGCATAGTCCGCTTCGCCGGCCTTGATGCGCTGGATGAGCTCCTTGGCAGCGCCGGTGCTGTGCGCAACGGCCGCCTTGATCTCAATGCCGCCAAGGGTAACGGTCGCTTCCTTGATGCCCTCAAGGCCGCGGACAGCCTGATACTCGACATTCTCCAGGGACTTGCCCTCCAGAACGTCCGCAGCGGTACGCAGCGCGGCTTCCATAACGCCGCCGGTCGCGCCGAAGATCGGCGCAGCGCCGGTGGACTGGGCAACCAGCTCGTCAAAGCACTCCTCGTCCGGCAGCTTGGTGAACTCGATGCGCGCCTGACGGATCATGCGGGCAAGCTCGCGGGTGGTGATAGAGATATCCACAGCACGCATGCCGTCGACTTCCATCTCCGGACGGGCAGCCTCAAACTTCTTGGAGGTACACGGCATGACCGCGACAACCACGATGTTCCTGGGATCAATGCCGGCCTTCTCAGCGTAGTAGGTCTTGATGATCGCGCCTTCCATCTGCATCGGGGACTTGCAGGTAGACAGGTTCGGCAGCATCTCCGGGAAGTTGTGCTCAACGTACTTGATCCAGCCCGGAGAGCAGGAGGTGAACATCGGCAGCACGCCGCCGTTCTTGACGCGGCTGAGCAGCTCGGCAGCCTCTTCCATGATGGTGAGGTCAGCGCCGAAATCGGTGTCAAACACCTTGTCAAATCCGAGACGCTTGAGCGCCTGGGACATCTTGCCGGTCACGCGGGTGCCGATCGGCATGCCGAACTCTTCTCCCAGCGCCACGCGGACGGCCGGAGCCGGCTGCACGACGACGAACTTCTCCGGATCGGAGATGGCGTCCCATACCTTGTCGGTGTCGTCCTTCTCGCGCAGAGCGCCGACCGGACAGGAAGTGATGCACTGGCCGCAGAAGACGCAGTTGGTCTCCAGGATGTTCTTCTCAAACGCCGGAGCGATGATGGTCTTGAAGCCGCGGTTCACAGCGCCGATCGCGCCGATCTTCTGCACATTGCGGCAGACGGACACGCAGCGGCGGCACAGGATGCACTTGTTCGGGTCGCGGACGATGGACGGGGAGAAGGTGTCGAGCGGATACTCGATGTTCTTGCCGTCAAACTTGCTCTCGTCAACGCCGAGCTCCTTGGCCAGCGCCTGCAGCTCGCAGTTCTGGCTGCGCACGCAGGAGAGGCACTTACGCTCGTGGTTGGAAAGGATCAATTCCAGAACGGACTTGCGGGCGGCGCGGACGGCCGGGGTATTGGTCTTGACGACCATGCCCTCGGAAACCGGCATCACGCAGGCAGCGGCCAGCGCGCGGGCGCCGACGTCCACCACGCACATGCGGCAGGCGCCGATCTCGTTGATGTCCTTGAGCCAGCAGAGCGTCGGGATCTTGATGCCGGCGGCATGAGCCGCCTTCAGAACGGTCGTGCCGGCTTCAACGGAAACCTTCACGCCATCGATAGTCAAATTAACCATTGCCATGTTGCTTTCTCACTCCTTCTGGCTTTATCAGGACCTGGTAATCGCGCCGAACTTGCACTTCTCCATGCACGCGCCGCACTTGAGGCACTTGCTGGTATCGATGACGTGCGGCTCGCGGACCTTGCCCATGATGCAGTTCGCCGGGCAGTTGCGGGCGCAGAGCGTACAGCCCTTGCACTTGTCCGGATCGATCTTGTAGGTCAGCAGCTTCTTGCAGTGGCCGGCCGGGCAGCGCTTCTCGTAGATATGCGCCTCATACTCATGACGGAAGTACTTGAGGGTGGACAGCACCGGGTTCGGCGCAGTCTGGCCCAGGCCGCACAGCGCGGTGGTCTTGATGGTGTTGGCCAGATTCTCCAGCTTCTCGATATCGCCGTCCTCGCCCTTGCCCTCGACGATGCGCTCGAGGATCTCGAGCATGCGCTTGGTGCCGATACGGCACGGCGCGCACTTGCCGCAGGACTCGTCAACCGTGAAGTCGAGGAAGAAGCGGGCGATATCGACCATGCAGTTGTCCTCGTCCATGACGATCATACCGCCGGAGCCCATCATGGAGCCGATGGCGGTCAGGTTGTCATAGTCGATCTTGACGTCCAGATGGCTCGCCGGAATGCAGCCGCCGGACGGGCCGCCGGTCTGCGCAGCCTTGAACTTCTTGCCGTTCGGGCAGCCGCCGCCGATGTCATAGATGATCTCACGCAGGGTGGTGCCCATCGGGACCTCGACGAGGCCGGTGTTGTTGATCTTGCCGCCCAGAGCGAACACCTTGGTACCCTTGGATCTCTCGGTACCCATGGAGGCGAACCATTCTGCGCCGCGAAGAATGATCTGCGGCACATTGGCGAAGGTTTCCACGTTGTTTTCGACGGTGGGGCTGGCGAACAGAC
>JAFQOY010000179.1 GCA_017412025.1 Clostridia bacterium
CAGCCCTCTTCGGTCTCATATGCGCCGCTCCTTCTGACGATCACCGGATTGAGCATCGCCATGTGCATCATGCCGATATCCACCGCGATAATCCGCTTTCTAACGCCGATCATGTTCGCCGCCATGCCCACGCAGCGGTCGCTGTTAAAGCGGAGCGTATCCAGCAGATCAAGCGCGGTCTGCCTGTCCTCTCTCTTCGCAGGCTCCGATTTCTGCGCAAGAAACAACGCATCGCGCACAATTTCCTTCACCATGTCTTCCCATCCCCGTCTTTTCTGATGATACGTTTACCATATCATATCCGCGTCAGGAATTCAAGGCGTGCAAAAAGCAGCCGACGGTTTCTCCGCCGGCTGCAGAATGCGATTAAATATTGTGGGTATGATCGTCCATAAGCGCATCGAGGATCTTATCCGCCTTCTCGCTCATGTCGGTATTGCGGATTGCGTTGCGCAGCGGCAGCACCGCGCGCGGGGAAACAGACAGCTCGTCCACGCCGATGGCGAGGAAGGTCTCCGTCATCTCAAGGTCTGCGCCGAGCTCGCCGCAGATGCCGACCCAGATGCCGTTGGCATGCGCGTTATCCACGACCATCTTGATCAGGCGCAGCACCGCCGGGTGATGCGGATCGTAGAAGCGGCCCAGATCGTTGTTCTGGCGGTCGCAGGCAAGGGTGTACTGCGTCAGGTCGTTGGTGCCGCAGGAGAAGAAGTCGACTTCCTTCGCCAGGCGATCGCTCATCACGGCAGCCGCCGGGGTCTCGATCATGATGCCGATCTCCACATGATCGCTGTAGGGAATGCCTTCAGCATGCAGCTCCGCCTTCACCTTCTCGCACAGCTTCTTCGCCTCGCGGACCTCCCACACGCTGGTGACCATCGGGAACATGATGCCCAGCTTGCCGTAGGCGGACGCGCGGAAGAGCGCGCGCAGCTGCGTCTTGAAGAAGTCCATGCGGCTCAGGCTGATGCGCAGCGCGCGCATGCCCATCGCCGGGTTCTCCTCCCTGGGCAGCTCGAAATAATCGATCTGCTTGTCCGCGCCGATATCGCAGGTACGGATGATGACCTCCCTGCCGTCCATCCCGGCGAGCACGGCCTTGTATGCCTCAAACTGCTCGTCCTCGGTCGGATAGTTCTTGGCATTGAGGTACAGGAATTCGCTGCGGAAAAGGCCGATGCCGCTGCCGTCGTTGGTCAGCACGGCATGCACATCCTCCGGAGAGCCGATGTTGCAGTACACGCGGATGGATCTGCCGTCCTTCGTCACGTTCTCCTGGCCCTTGAGCGTTTCCAGCATCTTCTGGAACTCGATCTGCTCCTGACGCTTCTTTTCCATGTACGCGCGGGTATCCTCGTCCGGATCGATGACGACCGCGCCGGTGCCGCCGTCCACGATCACCTGACGGCCCTCGTATTCCTTCTTGAGCGTATCGCCCATGCCGACGATCGCCGGGATGCCCATCGTGCGGGCAAGAATGGCCGTATGGCTGGAGCCGGAGCCGTGCTCGGTGATGAAGCCGAGGATCTTCGACTTGTCGAGCTGAATCGTCTCCGACGGCGCAAGATCGTCCGCCGCGAGAAGAACCGGCACATCCGAGGCGATGCCGCCCTGCACCACGCCGCAAAGAATGGAGATGATGCGGCTGGAAACGTCGCGGACGTCCGCAGCGCGCGCCTGCATATAGCTGTCGTCCATCGTCGCAAACATCTCGGCAAACTGGTCGCTCGTGCGGGAAACCGCAATCTCCGCATTGAGCCTTTCTTCCTTGATGATGCCCTCGATGGACTCTTCGTAATCCATGTCCTCCGCCATCATCTGATGGGTTTCAAACAGGAACGCAGCGTCGTCGCCGGCTTCCTCGCGCGCCTTCTCGGCCAGCTCGCCCAGCTGCTCGATGGCCTTGGCCTGCGCATCCTTGAAACGCTGCCACTCGCCCTCAGTATCTTCAACCGTGTAGAATTTGATTTCCGCAGTCGCACGGCGATAGAAATACAGCGGACCCATGCTGATGCCGGTCGATACGCCCTTGCCCTGAATCGTAATCATCGTATTTCTCCTTTGATTAAAGGGAAGCTGCGGCGAAATCCGCCCCAGCTTCCGCCTATTCGTTTGTTACAGGTTGGCGTTGAAGAACGCTTCCATCGCCGGACCGGCCACGGCCTCGTCCTCGCCCTCAATCTTGACCAGCACGGTCTCGCCGCACTTGACGCCCAGCTTCATCAGCGCCATCAGCTTGAGCACGTTGACCTCGGTACCGTCCTTGGTGACGGTGATGGTGCTCTTGTACTTCTTGGCTTCCTTGCTGAGCATGCCGGCCGGACGGGCGTGGATGCCCACCGCATCCTTGACGGTATAGTTAAACTGAATCATGGTCTTTTTCCTCCTGTATACTGCCTGCTTTGCGCAGGGGATCGCTATAGTATATCCTCAGGCCAGTGATCTTACACGAGGCTGAGCGCGTCCTCGTCGGCGACGAGCACGAAGTTGGCATGCATCTGCAGGATGGACGCCGGAACCTGCGGGTTCACCGGGCCGAAGAAAGCCTTCTTAATGATCTCGGCCTTGTCTTTGCCGGAGACGATCATCAGCACCTTGCGGGCGTTGAGGATGGTGCGGG
>JAFQOY010000024.1 GCA_017412025.1 Clostridia bacterium
AAAGAGCAAAAGCGCCAAGGCCGTCATGGCGGCGGCAATTTTCGTCCTCATGCCTGTCCACCTCCGCCGCCTGTGAAGCGGTAACCGTATTTGTACACTGTCTCGATAAAACCAGCGCCGATCTTACTGCGCAGCCGCTGTACATGCACATCGACCGTGCGCGTTTCGCCTGCGTAATCATAGCCCCATACGCCGTCAAGCAGTTCTTCTCTGCTCATGGCGACATTGCGGCGGCGCACAAGCATGGCCAGCAAATCAAATTCCATAGCGGTAAGCGAAACAAGCTTTCCATCACAGACAACACGGCGGGCGCTAAAGTCAATTTCCAACCCAGGGCAAGCAAACGCAGCATCCTCTTTATGCGTACGGCGCAGGATGTTTTCTACTCGCGCCAGAAGCTCTGCAGGCTCAAACGGTTTGAGGATGTAATCCTCCGCGCCCATACGCAGTCCGCGAACGCGATCGGATACCGCTGTCTTCGCCGTGACAAACAGCACCGGAATTCCACGCGAAATCAACGACTCACCCAGCGAAAACCCATCCTCACCGGGCATCATCACATCCAGCAGCGCGGCATCCGGCACGAAGCTATCAAGCAAAGCGCGCGCAACAGATGCATTCTCTGCTTCCCGGCATGTATGTCCAACCAGTTCTAGATGCATGGCAAGCACCTGGCGAACCGCAGCGTCATCCTCAGCAATCAGGATATTGGCCATCACAAACGCCTCCTTCCTCTTAATTCTGATTATATCATACCCCTCTTTGTGTGGATGTAACATTGTTGTAAATCTGATAATCTGTCCAGTTCTTTGTTTGACTTTAGGCTCTGTTTTTATCAAAACCCAGAATGCGTTTTGCACGATCTTTTCCTTCATCCGCTGTTCTATAATCCATGGCGTTTTCTCCTTGATTTCTTTTCCAAGGTCAATCCAATCAACCTGCGCTGCTTTTTCGAAAATCACAATGCCGTATGCAAATTCCTCTTGTATACGATCAATGCTATTGATGGCCTGATCACCTGAAGGAACAAAACGGTTTTCACAATAGACTCATTCACAAATTATTGCTATAATCGGGTTGGATCACACAAAAAATGAATCTTACGACGGAGATATAAATCGATGAAAAGCATTCTGTTTGTCTGCCACGACATAAGCTGACGTTTGCCTCAAAAAAGTGAGATATTCTTTGATTTCTTGACGACTTTTGATCCTCCCGTACGACAAATTGTACGACAGAAGGCTTAATCTTCCCTGATATAACAAGGAGAATCAACCTTTGGAGGAATCAGGAATGACCAGATCGGATAGAAATCCTGCAAGTTTTTCCATCGAATATATCCAGATTAGAGATGTTCTCCTGCCCAATCTGATGCTGGAAACTGTTCCTTACGCTAACGGGAAAGCTGCATCAAAAAATACGCTGTATTTGAAGAGTGAAGTCTTGAAACGGAATTGGCAGTAACTGATCAATTGAATGAGTAACGTCTCCGTGGTTCTCGCGCATCACGGAGCCATTGCTTTGATCATACACGCCCTATGGTTAGAGGACCTGTTGTTTCACAATAGTGGGGAAACTTCAAGCATATTTCATTTTATACTCATTTCCATTTCTTCCAACATGAATCACATAATTATTGATCATTTCGTGATCAAAATCACACTTTTATACGTTTTCAAGTATTTCTCCATTGCTTGAAGCAAAACCCATCCCCTTACCGGCAATATATCTCAACATTTTCTTGTATATTTTTGTTGATAACATGCCGATAACAGAATATAATATACGCATGGAGGTTGATCCCATGAAGTATTGTTCTGTTGCTGAAATTGCTAAAAAGTGGAATATCTCCGAGCGTGCTGTTCGCAATTACTGTGCTCAGGGCCGCATTCCTGATGCCTTTCTGACTGGCAAGACGTGGAACATTCCGGAAAACGCAGAAAAGCCCTCTCGCATTCCAAGAGCAAAAAAAGCCCCTGAAACGCTGCTCGAATATCTGAAACAAGAACAGGAAAGCAGGCTTTCAGGCGGCATCTACCATAAAGTTCAGATCGATCTGACGTATAACTCCAATCACATCGAAGGAAGCCGACTGACACACGACCAGACGCGCTATATCTTTGAAACAAACACTATCGGCGTCAGCGATCAAGCGATCAGCATAGACGATGTCGTTGAGACAACCAATCACTTTCGCTGCATCGACATGATCATTGATCATGCGGACAGCCTACTCAGCGAACGCTTCATCAAACAACTGCATGGAACATTGAAAGCCGGTACAAGCGACAGCCGTAAGGGTTGGTTTGCTGTCGGAGATTACAAAAAACTGCCCAACGAGGTCGGAGGGCGAGACACCACCCTTCCTGAAAACGTCGCAACTGAGATGCGCAAGTTGATTGCCGACTACAATGCATCGCTGGAAAAGACGCTGGAAGAAATCATCGATTTCCATGTGCGTTTTGAATCTATTCATCCTTTTCAGGATGGAAATGGTCGTGTCGGTAGGTTGATCATGTTCAAGGAATGTCTGAGAAACAATATCGTTCCATTCATCATCAGTGAAGATCTCAAGATGTACTACTATCGTGGGCTGCATGAATGGAGAAATGAGAAGGGATTCCTGACCGATACGTGTCTGACGGCACAGGATCGGTTCAAATCCACGATGGATTATTTCAGAATACCGTACTAACTGTTCATACCGGCTTACGGAGGTATAATAATGAAGAACATCCTCTTTGTCTGCCACGGCAACATCTGCCGCAGCACCATGGCCCAGTTCGTCTTTGCCGATATGGTCAGGCGCCGCCATCTTGACCACATGTTTGTCGTCGACTCTGCCGCGACCAGCCGCGAGGAGATCGGCAACCCGCCCCACCACGGCACCGTGCGCAAATGCCGCGAAAAGGGCGTACCCGTGCTCACGCACTATGCCGTGCAGATGACAAAGAGGGACTATGACAGCTATGATTACCTCATCGGCATGGATACGTGGAACATCCGCAACATGATGCGTATCCTGGGCGGCGATCCCGACAACAAGGTGCACAAGCTGCTTGAGTTCGCCGGTTCAGGCGAGGATATTGACGACCCGTGGTACACCGGCGATTTTGAGACCACCTATCAGGACGTGCTTCGCGGCTGCGAAGGCCTGCTGCGCAGCATCCTGTAACCGGCAGCAAAAAAGAGATCTGCGATTCAGCCCATCCGGGCTGCCTGCAGATCTCTTTTTTATTTCTCTTCCTGATTTCTCTTCCTTATTTCTCCTCCTGCTTGTCCAGCAGGTAGTGCATCGCGGCCTCCACGGTGTCAAAGTTCCGGTTTACCCTTTCCGCATCCGCCACACAGACGCCCAGCGCAAGACCGGCATATTCAAACATCGGATAATCGTTCACGCCGTCGCCTACGGCAGCCGTCTCCTCCGGCGCAATGCCCAGCATATCGCCAAGGCGCGCAACGCCGCTCTTTTTCGTGATGCCCTCGGGCGTGATATCAAAGGAATCCGCATGGCGGTAGACGATGATATCCTGAAGCTGCGCGCCAAGCTCCCCGATGATGCGCTCGATCACATCAAATTCTTCCTCGCTGCGCGGGAAGGGCGTCAGCCCCGTCTGATTCGGCTGATACCACATATCGGGCAGCGCCCGGTCTATTCCGTCCCGGAGCAGCGCAAGCGAACGCTTCGCCGCAGCGGAATACGGCACGACGTGATATGCTGCAGGCGGCAGCTCGATCCCCATGTGGATCACTGCGCCGTTTTCGCCCACAAAGACCGGCGCTTTCAGCCCGATCTGCCGTGCAAAGCCGCACAGGTAATACGTCGGCTTGCCGGATGCGATGGCAATGCGCGCGCCGCTGTCCTCCAGCCGCCGCATGAGCGCCATGCTCTCCGCCGTCATGCCCTCGCCCGTCGGGCAGAGCGTATTGTCCAGATCAAACACGATCAGCCTGTACATAGCCGCCCTCCCATACTCACACGATCATTTCCGTCACAAACACCACCACACAGGAAAGCACTGCCACGGTAAACAGGCTCCTGCCCGACCAGGCCAGCGCAATGCCTGCTGCAAGCGCCAGAAGGCCCGCCAGAGGCACGGCTGTCGCGTTCATGATGTCCGGGAAGGTCATCACTGCCAGCGTGACATACGGCACATAATAGAGAAAAGAACGGATAAAATGATTCTCAATCGGCTTTCTGATCAGCGTCAGCGGCAGCATGCGGATGAGATAGGTGACCGCAAACATGATGAAGATGTAGACATAGGTATTGTGCTTCATGATCATTTGCCCTCCTCATCCTTTGCCAGCTCCTCTTCCTTCACCGGGAAGAAATATGCCGCCGCGGCGGAAATCACAACCGTCAGCACGATGACGCGCATGCCCGGCGAAACAGCGGAGACAACCGGCAGCACGGAAAACGCGAAGCTCGCCGCCATGGCGATGACCACCAGCGCCGCAATGATGCGGCTCTTTCTCGCCGGCGGGATAATCACCGCCAGGAACATACCGTAAAGGCCCACGCTCAGCGCGCTCACCACGCGCGCAGGCAGCACATTGCCCATGATCACGCCGAAATACGTACCCAGCGACCAGCCCGGCAGCGCCATGGCGATCACACCGTAGGTGTACCACGGATTGATCATCCCAGGCAGAGCCATCTGCACGCCGAAAATCTCATCCGTCACCTCAAAGCCGATGATCATGCGCGGAATGAGCCCCGTCTCGGGCGAGATCTTCTGGCTCAGCGCGCAGGACATGAGCAGATAGCGCACATTGGCGACCAGAATCATGATCGCCATCACTAGATATCCTTCCTGCGCCTGAATGACGGTAAAGCCGGCCTTTTCACCGGCAGAAGCGTTGTTGAGCAGGCTGGCCAGAAAGCCCTGGAAGGCCGTCAGCCCCGCATTTTTAGCGGCGATACCCAGCGTAAAGCTGACGGCGGCATAGCCCAGCATAATCGGTATGCCGTCGCGCACGCCGCGAAGAAACCAGCTTTTATTCTCCTGATGCATATCTGCATCCCTCCACATGTACAGCGCACAGACCGTGCGCACTGATAAAGTACATCATACCGCTTTTTGGCGCTTGCGTCTACAGCAAAAGTCAACAAAGCACGGTTTTCGCCCTCTTTTGCATCGACTCAGGCCCTTACCGTCCGCTCTTTTGAATACCGGCGTTCAGGTCTTTAAAACAAATTCACAAACAGCGCGTTATTCGCCCGCAAACGCTTGACCCTTCGATGCAGTTGTGAGAGAATAAACTGTATATTTTCCGCCGCGCCTCTGGCGCACATACCAATACACTGAGATCCGGAGGTCTTTATGTCCATCCTTTTTGATCCGAGCAGGCAGGCTTTCCACCTGTGCAACGATCGCATCAGCTATATCTTCCGCCTTGCCGACAGCAAGTATCCCGTCCATGTGCACTGGGGACGCAGAGTCCGCCAGATCAACGATTCGCTGATCGCCAGACGCACCATCTGGACGGACGAGACATTCTCCCTGAACGAGACGGCCTTTGACTTCCTGCCCATGGAGTGCCCCACCTTCGCCGGCGATCTGCGCGAGGGCATGGTTCACGTTATCCATGAAAGCGGTATGTCTGCGCTGCTGCTTGAGTATGAGTCGCATCAGATCGTCTGCGGCAAACCCGCGCTGGGCGAGCTGCCTTCCGCCCGGGGCGACCATGCAGAGTCCCTCCTGCTGCTGCTGCGCGACCGAGTCAGCGGCGTCGCCGTGGAGCTTTGCTATACCGTCTACGACGACGTCGACGTCATCGCCCGCAGTGCGAGAATCATCAACGGTTCCGGCGGCAAGATCGTGGTCGACAAGGCGCTGAGCGCCTGTGTGGACTTTGAAGGCTGCAATTTTAACCTCACCACGCTCAGCGGCGCATGGGTGCGCGAGCGCCAGATGTACACCCGTCCGCTCGTTCCGGGCGATCAGGGCACGTCTTCCACCCGCGGCGCGTCCAGCGTGCAGACCAGCCCGTTCATGGCGCTGACTGCGCCTGATACCACCGAGGATACCGGCGACGCCTACGGCTTTGCGCTGTGCTATTCCGGCGGATTCGAGGCCTCTGTGCACGTCGACCAGCACTTCATCTCCCGCGCACAGATCGGCATCCAGCCCTTCAATTTCACCTGGACACTCGCGCCCGGCGAATCTTTCCAGACGCCGGAGGCCTACCTGTGCTACTCCTGCGCGGGTCTGGGCGGCATGAGCCGCGAGTTCCACCGGCTCATCCATCGCCGCATCACCACCGGCAAGTACGCGCACAGCACGCGCCCGATCCTGATCAACAACTGGGAAGCGACCTACTTCGCCTTCAACGAGGAAAAACTGCTTGACCTCGCCCGCTGCGCGAAGGACGCCGATATCGATCTGTTCGTGCTCGACGACGGCTGGTTCGGCCATCGCGACGGCGACAACTCCTCCCTGGGCGACTGGTACGACGATCTGCGCAAGCTGCCGGGCGGGCTTTCCAGCCTCAGCGAAAAGATCCATGCGCTCGGCCTCAAGTTCGGCCTGTGGGTCGAGCCGGAGATGATCTCCGTGGACAGCGATCTGTACCGGGCGCATCCCGACTGGTGCATCCACGTGCCGGGTTATCCGCGCATTGAATACCGCAACCAGCTGGTGCTCGATCTCTCCCGCGCAGAAATCCGCGACCATATTGTTGACGTCATCACCGCTGCGCTGCGCCGAGCCAACGTCGACTACGTCAAGTGGGACATGAACCGCTTCATCAACATGTGGGGCAGCGCTGCGCTGCCGGCGGAGCGCCAGCAGGAGCTGGGCCATCGCTACATTCTGGGCGTATACGATATGATGCGCCGCATCACCGCCGCATTCCCCGACGTGCTCTTTGAGAGCTGCGCCGGCGGCGGCGGACGCTTTGACCTGGGCATGATGTGCTTCATGCCGCAGGCCTGGTGCACCGACGATACCGACGCCTGGATGCGCTGCCGCATCCAGCATTCCACGTCGCTCGTCTTCCCGACCTCCACGATGGGCGCGCACGTATCCGCTGTGCCCAATCACCAGACCGGCCGTTCCACGCCGCTTGAAACCCGCGCTGCCGTCGCGCTCAGCGGCGCATTCGGCTATGAGCTGGACCTGACCAGGCTGCCGGAAGAGGAGATTGAGCAGATTCGCCAGATCAACAAGCGCCTGCGCAGGCTGCAGCCGCTGCTGCTCTACGGCGATTACTACCGCCTGCGCTCCGCTTATGCCGGCAACGAGGCGGCCTGGATGACCGTCTCCGAGGACAAGCGGGAGGCCGTTGTCACGCACGTTTACGCACAGGCTGTGCCGAACATGAAAAACCAGCTCATGCGCCTCTCCGGCCTCGACGCCTCGCTGACCTACCGCGACGCCGATACCGGCGTCGTCTACGGCGGCGACGAGCTGATGTATTACGGCATCGAACTTCAGAAGCCGTGGGGCGATTACATGAGCCAGCAGTTCCATCTGGTCGCCGTCGATTGATTCTCCACTGCCTTGTTCATTCCGATCACCGAAGGAGGAACGTTTATGTCCACGCAGGTTCAGGCCTTTCTCGATTTTATTTCCCGCAGCCCGAGCGCCTTTCACGCCGTGCACGAAATGGCATCTGTCCTTGAGGCGAGCGGTTTTGCCCGCCTTGCCGAGCATGAGGCCTGGCGCATCGTACCCGGCGGCAAATACTATGTAACGCGCAACCAGTCCGCCATCGTCGCCTTCGCCATTCCGGAAAACGGCTTTGCGCATTTCCAGATCGTGGCCAGCCACAGCGATTCCCCGACCTTCAAGCTCAAGCCCGCCTTTGAGGACGAGGTCGGCGGCCGCTTCCTGCGGCTGAATACCGAGCGTTACGGCGGCATGATCATGTCCACCTGGTTTGACCGTCCGCTGTCCATCGCAGGCCGCGCGCTCGTGCGCGAGGGCAATGCCATCACGACAAAGCTGGTCGATCTTGGCCGCGACGCTGTGATGATCCCGAACATGCCGATTCACTTCAACCGTGAGGTGAACGACGGCTATAAGTACAACCCGCAGGTCGATCTGCTGCCGCTCTACGGCGGCGAAAACGCGAAGGGCATGCTCAGAGCCGAAATCGCCTCCGCCTGCGGCGCAGAGGAATCCGCCGTCGCGGGCTGCGATCTGTTCCTCTACTGCCGCACGCCGGGCAGCATCTGGGGCGCGGGCAATGCCTTTTTCTCCTGCCCGCGCATCGATGATCTGGAATGCGCGTACACCTCGCTCATGGCCTTCTGCGCTGCACAAGCAAAGGCGCACATCAACGTATTCGCCGTCATGGACAACGAAGAGGTGGGCAGCGGCTCCAAGCAGGGCGCGGATTCTACGTTCCTGTCTGACGTCTTTTTCCGTGTCGGCGAAGCGCTCGGCGCGTCCGGCAGCGAGATCCGCGCCGCCGTCGCTTCCAGCTTCATGGTCTCCGCCGACAACGCGCACGCCGTCCACCCCAACCACATGGAAAAGTACGACGCGCAGAACCGCACCTATATGAACGGCGGCGTGGTCATCAAGCACAATGCCAACCAGAAGTACACCACCGACGCGGTATCGGACGCGATCTTCTCCGCCATCTGCGAAAAGGCCGGCGTGCCCGTGCAGCACTTCTCCAACCGTTCCGACATCCTCGGCGGCTCCACGCTGGGCAACATCGCCAACGCGCACGTCTCCATGAATACTGTGGATATCGGTCTCGCGCAGCTGGCCATGCATTCCAGCTACGAAACCGCAGGCTGCGCTGACGTTGCCCACATGATTGCCGCGCTCACCCAGTTCTACCGTACGGATATCGTCACCAGCGCCGACGGCATGTACACCCTCGAATAATCCCTGTATCGCAAAGGCCGCGCCCGGACGTCCGGACGCGGCCTTTTATTGAATACTGTTTCCTGATTACATCAGGCTGAACGCAGCCACAAACACGAACAGCACGACGCTCAGCAGCGTGCCCATCGAGAGCGTGGTGGAGACGTATTCGCCGTCCTCGCCAAGATCCGCAAACAGCGGAATGATGAACGGCGCGGGCAGCGTGTACTGCAGCATCAGCGCAAGCATCAGCAGCTTGTCGTACGGGATAATGGCAAACAGGATCAGCGACACGACGCCAAAGACCGCCAGCATCACGGCCGTGCGCAGCGCGAGCGTGACGGCGACCGGCTTCATCAGCCGTTTTGAGAAATTGAGCTGATAGCCCACAACCAGCAGAATCAGCGCGGAGGTCGGCGCGGTGATAAAGCCGATGAGCTCCGTGAGCACGGCGCCGAAGCTCGTCGGCGCAATCGCCTTGTGCACGCCCAGCGCGCCCAGCACGATGCCCAGCGTCATGCCGATGCAGGCCTTGTTATGCACCATGTTCATGACCATCGCCTTCGGCGACATCCTGCCGCCCTCAGCGCTCTTGAGCGCAGCGAGGAACACGGTATAGGCAAACATCGTCTGGCCAATATCGACCATCGCATACATCGCCGTCTGATCCTGCCCGGCGACGAGCGCATAGAGCGCATAGCCGAGCATGCCGCCCTCAAAGCTGGTCATCAGCAGCGGCATATAGCGGTCATACGGACGGACGAAGCGCCTGAGCGCAAAACCCGCAAGCAGCGCCAGCAGGCAGCTGGAAAACACCATCGCAAACACCAGCAGCAGTTTGCCGCCGTACTGTGCGGTGAAGAACGCGTTGAACAGCACCACCGGCAGCAGGATGTCGCCGATGATCGCCTTGAGACCCGCGTGGCGCTCGTCGTTGAGAATGCCCTTCACTGCACACAGACGGCCCAGCAGGATCATCGCAAGCACGGGCAGCACCATGGATAGAATAGAAGTGATCATATGCTCTTGCCTCTTTTGAAAAAGGCTGCGGGGTCCGCAGCCTCAGATTATCAATAAAGTCTGTTTTAAACTTTGGGGATGCATGAAGGGGCTGCAGCCCCTTCATATGAAATCCGCAGCAGCGACATGCGCGGTGCGAGGAGCGGCTGCAAGC